>JABBOX010000232.1 GCA_012927555.1 Phycicoccus sp. | reverse complement strand
GCTGCTGGACGAGCCCGGCCAGGGTCGCGGCCTGCATCAGGTTGAGCTTGGCGGCGCTCACCCCGAAGTAGTGGCGGGCAGCAGCCTCGACCCCGTAGGTCTGGTCGCCGTAGTAGACGAGGTTGAGGTAGCCCTCGAGGATCTGGTTCTTGGTGAGGTTCTTCTCCAGCGTGACGGCGAACTTGAGCTCCTGGAGCTTGCGGGTGTAGCTCTTGGCCGTGGCGGCCCTGGCGCCGATGGTGTCCTTCTTCCGCAGGGCGGCCTCCTGCAGCGTGATCTTGACGTACTGCTGGGTCAGGGTGGACGCGCCCTGGATGTCGCCACCGCTGAGGTTGGAGGCGAGCGCGCGGCCGACGCCGACAGGGTCGATGCCGCCGTGCTGGTAGAAACGGCTGTCCTCGATCGCGATCTGGGCCTGGCGCATGACGGGTGCGATCTGGGCCAGCGGCACGATGACGCGGTTCTCGTCGAACGGCGTGGCGATCAACGTGCCGTCGCTGGCCAGGATGCGGGACTGCTGCGACAGCGGGGTGAGCGTGAAGTCGCTGGGCAGGGTGTCAAAGACGTGGACGCCGGCGCGGGCCGTGGCACCGGTGGCACCCACGGCTGGCATCACCAGGCCGGCTCCCAGCAGTCCGAGGACCACCGAGGTCGCCAGGAATGCTCCGAGCAGGCTGACGATGTTGGTGAAGTTCGTGACGCGTCCCGGCATGGAGCCAAGGATAGCCCGCGGAGCTGCCCAGATTCTGCCTCATGAACCCGGGTGACTAGTCACTCTTGGAGGGCCGAACTACCCGAAAGCGTCATTCCCCCCATAAGCGTCTCTGCTTATCGTTCGGATGGTAGTCACAATTCGTGTCGGGCCCCGCGTCCGCTGCGCAGATCAGGGGAGGCCAACGTGACCGTCGTCATGACGAATCGCGAGGGTGCGACAGTGGCCAGGTCGTCGTGGGTCGATGAGTGGGCGCAGTACGGAACGTGCAGCGGGTCCGACCCCGATGCGCTGTTCGTGCAGGGCGCTGCGCAGCAACAGGCCAAGCAGGTCTGCATGGGCTGCCCGGTGATCGCCGAGTGCCTCGCCGATTCCCTCGACAACCACACCGAGTTCGGTGTCTGGGGCGGTATGACCGAGCGAGAGCGTCGTGCCCTGCTCAAGCGCCGCCCGAACGTCACATCGTGGCGGACGCTGTTCGAGGCCGACCGAACGCGTCGGGTGCTGTCCGCCTCCTGAGCTTGCCGTCTCCCGAGGTGTCACGTGGATTCGTCGCGCGCTGATTCCTGAGTCAGGCTTACAGCCCTCGGAGCTCACAGTCCTGCGAGCTCACAGTCCTGCGAGCGCCTCGCCCACCGCACGCAGACCCACCAGGTCGTGGATGTCCTGTGACGCCGCAGGCACCTCAACCGTCGGTATGTCGGGGTGACCGGCGATGAACCGCTTGGCCAGAACCTGGTGGCGTTCGGCGATCTCGGCCTGAACAGCGTGCAGCCGCAGCAGCGCCTGGGTGATGGCCGTGCTCTCAGAGACCCCGGATGAACCGTTGGACCTGCCGTTGGACGGAATGCCGTTCTCGATGTCGTCCAGCTCCTCGGCCGCGGCCAGCGCTCGGGCGGCTGACAGACCTGGTGCGGACACGCGATACACCCGGTTGACGACGAGCCCGGCCAGCGGCATCCCCTCTTCGTCCAGCCGGTCCACGAAGTAAGAGGCCTCACGCAGTGCGTCACGCTCCGGGGCGGCAACGACGATGAACTTCGTGGCACTGTCGCTCAAGAGCGCATAGGTGTGGTCCGCCCGTTCGCGAAACCCGCCGAACATCGTGTCGAGGGCGGCGACGAAGGTCTGGACGTCGGTGAGCATCTGTCCACCCAAGAGCTTGGTCATGGCGGTCGTGACGATGTTGACACCGGTCGTGAAGACCTTCATGTATGCGCGGCCGCCGACCTTCGCCGGCGCCGCAAGGATGCGGATGAAGCGACCGTCCAGAAACGAGCCCAGGCGTTTGGGGGCGTCCAGGAAGTCCAGGGCCGATCGTGAGGGCGGGGTGTCGACGACGATGAGGTCCCAGCGCGGGTTGTCCGGGTTGCGATCCGCCTCGAGCCTGAGCTGCCCGAGCTTCTCCATCGCCATGTACTCCTGCGTTCCGGCGAAAGAGCTCGACACGGCTTGGTAGAACGGGTTTGCCAGGATCTGTTCGGCCTTGTCGGGCGCGGCGTGCGCCATCACGACCTCGTCGAAGGTCCGCTTCATGTCCAGCATCATGGCGTCGAGCGAACCGCCCTGGGCGAGGTCGATGCTCAGCACCGGCCGGGGCGTGTTGTCCAGCGTGGTCAGGCCGAGCGACTGCGCCAGCCGCCGCGCCGGGTCGATCGTCAGCACGACCACCCGACGGCCGGACTCGGCCGCGCGTAGGCCCAGCGCCGCCGCGACTGTGGTCTTGCCGACTCCGCCGGCGCCGCAGCACACGATCACGCGGGTCTGCGGGTCGTCGAGCAGCGCGTCGATGTCGAGGACGGGCGCGGAGAGGACGGGTGCCATCAGGCCATCCCCTGGGCCACGAGCGCCTCGGCCAGCTCACGGATGCCGTTGGCGTCGACGCCCTCGGACAGGGACGGCAGCCGGTAGGTCGGCCGTCGAAGACCCGCGACGACCTGGTCAGCCTCGTGCTCGAGGGCGACTCGCTCGGCATGGTCCCTGGCCTCGGCCAGCAGCCCGTCGACGATGGCGTCGGTCGCCCGGACCTTGACCCGGGTCAGGTCTGCTGCGACGTCTTCCCGGGAGATCGCCGATCGAGCGGCCGTCTTCAGTGCCTTGGGGGTCAGGATGGTCTCGCGCACCTGGTTGACGACGACTCCGCCGACCGGCATACCGACGGCCCTGAGCTCGGCGATGGCGTCGACTGTCTCCTGAACAGGCATCTCCTCGAGCAGCGTCACCACGTGGACGACCGTCTGGGGAGACTTCAGCATCGCCGTGATGGAGTCGGCCTGCGAGCGGATCGGGCCGACTCGCGCGAGGTCGGCAACCTCGTGGTTCACATTGAGGAATCGTGCAACACGGCCGGTGGGCGGGGCATCCAGGACGACGGCGTCGTACGCCCTGGCAGCGCCCGGACCCTTGGCCCGGTGTTCCTTGTGGCGCCTGACTGCCTCGTAGACCTTGCCGATCAGCAGAACGTCCCTGACGCCTGGCGCGATCGTCGTGGCGAAGTCGATGGCGCCGAACTTCTCCAGCAGGCCGCCGGCGCGGCCGAGCTTGTAGTACATATGGAGGTACTCCAGCAGTGCCGCCTTGGCGTCGACCGAGAGACCGAAGACCTCGCCGCCTTGTGCCGCGTGCGCGATGCGTGCCTCGACCGAGGCCAGCGGGGCGACGTCGAAGGTCTGGCTGATGCCCTGCCGTCCTTCGACCTCGGCCAGCAGCACCCGCCGTCCCTGGCCTGCGAGCGCCAGCGCCAGTGCTGCAGCGACCGTGGTCTTGCCCGTGCCGCCCTTCCCCGTGACGACATGCAGCCGTACGCCGTCCCAGTCGGTGTCGCGGACCGACGCCGCGCCGGGTGCCATGGTCATGAGCCTAGGACCCCGTGAGCGTGATGGTCATCGCGGGCGAGGCACACGTTGGCGGCGGGCCCGGCGGCCCGTGGTTGGATCCGGTCTAGGCTGCCTCCATGGCTAACTGGGAGTACGTAACGGTTCCACTGATCGTGCACGCCACCAAGCAGATTCTCGACCAGTGGGGCGAGGACGGCTGGGAGCTCGTGCAGGTCCTGACCGGCCCGGATGGCGGCGGACTCGTGGCCTACCTCAAGCGAGAGAAGGCATAGTCATGTCCGCTGTTGAAGACCGTTTGGCCGAGCTTGGCCTCAGCCTTCCCGAGGTTGCCAAGCCCGTGGCGGCCTATGTGCCGGCTCTGCGTGACGGCAACATGATCTTCACCTCCGGTCAGCTGCCGATGGTGTCGGGCGCACTGGTTCAGACAGGCAAGGTGGGGGCGGTCGATGGCAACGTCACACCTGAAGATGCCAAGAAGCTGGCCGAGATCTGCGCCCTCAACGCGATCGCCGCAGTCAAGTCCGTCATCGGCGACCTCGACAAGGTGACCCGTGTGGTCAAGGTTGTCGGCTTTGTGGCCAGCGACCCATCGTTCACCGGACAGCCCGGCGTCATCAACGGCGCCTCCGAGCTGCTCGGCAAAGCGTTCGGCGCCGCCGGGGTTCACGCCCGGTCGGCCGTGGGTGTCGCAGCCCTTCCGCTCGATGCGCCGGTCGAGGTCGAGATCACCGTTTCGGTCCAGGACTGAGCATTACCAGCCAGATTCGCGACTTCGCTGTCGGGACGCTCGCCGGCCGGGCCAAGGACTGGTTGGAGGGCCGGGGCGCCGAGGTAGTCACCGCCAGGCCCGCGGCCACGGTCATGATTCTGCGTGACCACGGCGAACACGTCACCGACCGCGCCACCGACGGCGCCACCGACCGGAGCGCGGTGGACGTCTTCATGCAGCGCCGTGTCTCCACCATGGCGTTTGCGCCGCGGATGATGGTGTTCCCCGGCGGAGGCGTCGACCCGCGCGATGCCGACCCGAGCCTGCCCTGGGCAGGGCCCTCGCCGGCTGACTGGGGCCGGGTGCTCGTCGCCGACGAGGCCACAGCGCGCGAGCTGGTCGCCGCCGCGGTGCGCGAGGTGTTCGAGGAGTGCGGGGTCCTGCTTGCCGGGCCTTCCGCCGACTCCGTGGTCGGGGACGTGAGTGGTCCGGAGTGGCAGACGGAGCGCAAGGCGTTGCTGTCGCGTGAGGTCTCGTTGGCCCAGATGCTGATCCGTCGTGACTTGGTGCTGCGTTCCGATCTCCTCCGGGCGCGGGCTCACTGGATCACTCCGGAGTTTGAGCCAAAGCGTTATGACACAAGGATCTTCGCCGCGCTTCTGCCGGTTGGGCAGATCGCCGATGACCAGACCAGCGAAGCCGACCACGCCGGCTGGGTCGATCCCGCTCGTCTGCTCGAGGACTATGCGACGGGCGTGGCCCTGATGCTGCCGCCGACCGTGGTGTGCGTCGAACAGGTGGCGGCGGCCTCATCTGTCGCCGAGTTCATGGCCGCTGAGGTCCGGATCGCCCCGATCACCCCGGTGATCGTCCGAACTGACGACGCGGTGGTCATTCGCTGCGTCATACCGTCTGTGCCCCCCTCGTCTGTGCCCCCCTCGCTGGCGGGCGAATGACGCCCGCAGCGGCTGCACCTCTCGCTGGCGGGGAGGGAAAGCCGGTGTGGGCTGGCGGCGACGTCACCTCGCGCGCGACCTGCGTGCTCGCGCCGAACCCCGGCGCCATGACGCTCGAGGGCACCAACACGTGGGTCCTGATGGAGCCGGGCGCGACGGACTGTGTGGTCGTCGACCCAGGACCGCTCGACGAAAAGCATCTGCAGCGGGTGCTGGACGTGGTGGCTGGACGTGGTGCGCGCGTTGCCCTGACCCTGCTCACGCATGGCCACCCGGACCACGCCGAATCCGCCTGGCGGTTTGCTGCGCTCACCGGTGCACCCGTGCGAGCCATCGGCAGAGGGCACGATGACCTCGACCAGCGTGAACGGTTGACGGTCGGCGGTCTGGAGCTGGCGGTCGTGGCCACTCCCGGGCATACCAGCGACTCGCTCTCATTCCTGCTGGTCGCCGAGAACGCCCTGATCACCGGCGACACGATCCTGGGACGCGGCACCTCAGTGGTGGCATGGCCCGATGGTGAGCTCGCGGCATACCTCGCGTCCTTGAGCCGTATCGAGGCCATGACCGACTCGCGTGACGTGACCCAGATCCTGCCGGGACACGGCCCCACCGTCTCGGACCCAGCCGCGGTCGTGCGCTTCTACCGTGACCATCGTCAGGAACGCCTCGAGCAGGTGCGGGCGGCAGTTGCCTCCGGCGCGGTCGGCGCGGACTCGGTGGTCGAGATGGTCTATGCGGATGTCCCGCGGGAGCTTTGGCCGGCGGCTCGGCTCAGCGTGCTGGCCCAGCTGGACTACCTGGCAGTCAGCGGGCCCGACGCCTGAGGCGTTCGACGTCCATCAGTACGACAGCGCGGGCCTCAAGCTTGATCCAGCCGCGCGTCACGAAGTCAGCCAGCGCCTTGTTGACCGTCTCGCGAGAGGCGCCGACGAGCTGGGCAAGCTCTTCCTGGGTCAGGTCGTGGGGGACCAGGACGCCATCCTCGGCCGGGCGGCCGAAACGGTTGGAGAGATCGAGCAGGGCCTTGGCCACGCGACCAGGCACATCGGTGAAGACGAGATCGGCCAGGGCCTCATTGGTGCGGCGAAGGCGACGGGCCAGCGCGGCCAGCAAGGTCGCCGCCACTGCCGGGCGACCAGACAGGAACGCATTGAGGTCGTCATGGCCGAGTGCGATGAGCTGGGTCTCGGCGACGGCCGTGGCGGTCGCAGTGCGGGCACCGGGGTCGAAGAGGCTGAGCTCGCCGAACATCTCGCCCGGGCCCAGGACGGCCAGGAGGTTCTCGCGGCCGTCGACGCTGGTACGCCCGAGCTTGATCTTGCCCTCGCCGATCACGTAGAGCCGGTCCCCTCTGTCGCCTTCGCGAAAGAGGATGTCGCCGCGCTCGAGGTGTGAAGCTGTCATCGACTCCATCAAGGCCCCGGCGGCCTCGTCGTCCAAGGCAGCGAAAAGCGGGGATCTTCTTACGATGTCGATGTCCACGGCCCACAGTCTGCCAGAGCGAGACAGCTGGGGGGACTGTCGACCACGCCGATTAGTCTGACGGGGTGCCTTCGACTACAAGCCCCGAGACCCCGGTCGCGTTGACCCGACGTGCCCGCAAGGTCTATCGCGCGTTGGCCGAGCGCTATCCCTATGCCCATTGTGAGCTCGACTTCGATAACCCTTTGCAGCTCTTGGTGGCCACCGTGATGTCCGCGCAGACCACCGACATCCGGGTGAACCTGGTGACGCCGTCGGTCTTTGTGCGTTACCGGACCGCCGCCGACTACGCCAGCGCCGATCGCACCGAGCTCGAGACCATGATCCAGTCCACAGGTTTCTACCGCGCCAAGACTGACTCGCTGATCAAGATCGGGGCGGCGCTGCTTGAACGGTTTGACGGTGAGGTTCCAGCCCGGCTGAAGGATCTGGTGACCCTGCCGGGTGTCGGGCGCAAGACCGCGAATGTGGTGTTGGGCAACGCTTTTGGTGTCCCCGGGATCACGGTGGACACGCATTTCGGGCGTTTGGCGAGGCGTCTGGGCTGGACCACGGAGCTGGACCCGATCAAGGTCGAGCATGCGGTGGGCGCGCTGTTTCCGAAGAAAGACTGGACCATGCTCTCCCACGTCCTGATCTTTCACGGGCGCCGCACCTGTCACGCGCGCAGGCCCGCATGTGGAGCGTGTCCGGTTGCCACGTGGTGTCCGTCCTACGGCGAGGGTGAGACCGACCCGGTCAAGGCGACAGAGCTGTTGAAGTACGAGCTCTCCCCGGCGCTGACGTGACGGACCCCGCCGCGGCGGCTGCCGGCATACAGGCGCCCGGCATACATGCACACAGCGTCGACCAATCGGCCGCCGACGCTGGCGGGGGTACTCCTTCGCCTGTCCGCCAGCCGGACTGGATGGCGCATCTGGTGGGTCGGCTGGACCAGCTCGAGCCGGAGTTCTTCAGCCGGTTCCTTCCCCCCGACGAGGGAGGTCGGCAGTCCGCGGTGCTGATCCTGTTCGGGCCGGGCGAGGACGGCGGCGAGGATGTTGTGCTCACTGAGCGGTCCCACAGCATGCGGTCCCACGCCGGCCAGGTGTCTTTCCCGGGTGGCGCGATCGATCCCACCGACTCAGGGCCCGCTGCAGCCGCACTGCGAGAAGCCCAAGAAGAGGTGGGACTGGACCCGGCCAGCGTTCAGATCGTGGCTGAGCTCCCGGCCCTCTATCTGCCGCCGAGCAACTTCGTGGTCACACCGATCCTGGCGTGGTGGTCCGAGCCGGGTCCGATCGACGTCGTCGACCACCGCGAAGTCGCCCGGGTGATC
Organism: Phycicoccus sp.; assembly: GCA_012927555.1. Classification (GTDB taxonomy): domain Bacteria; phylum Actinomycetota; class Actinomycetes; order Actinomycetales; family Dermatophilaceae; genus UBA4719. The sequence goes on along the minus strand of JABBOX010000232.1, from coordinate 74,255 downwards.
AGGGCCCCGCTGTCCGAGCTCACTGACCCGGCAAGGCGATTCACGATCACGCACCCCAGTGGCTTCGTGGGTCCGGCATTCGACATCGATGGTCTGCTCGTGTGGGGTTTCACCGCGGGGCTACTCTCCAAGGTCATCGAGCTGGCGGGCCTTGAGCAGTCATGGGACAAGGACGACCATCGACCGCTGCCCGCGCACTTCGTCGGAGCCCGCGATGGCTCGGTCGCACCCCCGCCCCGAGCACAGGAAGACTCTTCATGACCTCGATCCTGCTGGACATCGTGTTGGGCTTCCTGTTGGTGAGCTACGGCGTCACCGGCTACCGCCAGGGCTTCCTGGTCAGTGTGCTGTCCCTGGTCGGGTTCCTCTCCGGCGGCGCGCTGGGCATGTGGCTGCTGCCGGTCTTGCTTCAGCGCTGGCACAGCGTGGACGACAACGCGCTGGTGCGCACGGTCGTTCTGATCTTCGGGGTGTTCGTCCTTGCCACTCTCGGCCAGGCGGTCGCCATCAGCCTCGGGTCTCGACTGCGTCATGGGCTGCGGGTCCGACCGGCACGGGTGGTCGACTCCATCCTGGGCGCGGTGGCCACGGTGCTTGCCGTGTCGGTGCTCGTCTGGTTCATGGCGGGTGCGGTTCGCGACGGTGCTCCTGCGCCGCTGGCCAAGGCGATCGGTGGCTCACGAGTCGTTCAGACGATCGACGGTTTGATGCCGCCACAGACTGGGAAGCTCTTCGCTGGGTTCTTTTCCGTTCTCGACCGCGAGGGGTTCCCCCGTGTGTTCGAGGGCATCCAGGCCGAGCCGATCGCGCCCGTCGCGCCGCCGGACAACCGGCTGGCGTTCGGCCCGGGCGTGGCCGGCGCAGCAGATTCGATCGTCAAGATCACTGGCGTGGCCGAGTCGTGCAACCGCGGGCAGGAAGGCAGCGGCTGGGTGGTCGCGCCGGAACGCGTCGTGACCAACGCCCATGTAGTTGCCGGGGTGGCGTCCGAACGCGTGCGGATCCGCGGCACCGGTCGCTCGTATGACGCCCGAGTGGTCCTCTTTGATCCACGACGGGACCTCGCTGTGCTCTCGGTGCCGGGTCTGCCGGCGCCCGCGTTGACGCGGGGCCCTGACCTCAAGCGTTCCGACAGCGCCGCGGTTGCGGGCTTCCCGCTGGATGGGCCCTACCGCGTCGACTCCGCCCGCGTGCGCGACGTGCTCACGGCCACGGGCGCGGACATCTACGGCAATCCCGGTGTGACGCGCGAGGTCTACTCGCTCTTTGCCAGGGTCGAGCCGGGCAACTCCGGCGGACCGCTGCTGTCGCCCCAGGGCGATGTCGTCGGAGTCGTCTTCGCGCGTTCTCTCGATGACGACCACACCGGATATGCGCTGACGCTGGACGAGGCCAGGCCAGTCCTCGATGCGGCGAGCAGGTCCTTCTCACCCGTGAGTACCGGAGGATGTACGGCGGGTTGACCCGAACACGCTGATCATCGGTGGGCCTTCAGCGCGGGGTCCTCAACGGTGGCCCCTCAACGGTGGCCCCTCAGCGGTGGGCGTCCAGCCATCGCACGAGGTGTGCGTTCACCTCGTCGGGCGCCTCTTCGGGCAGGAAGTGTCCGGCGTCCGCGATGAGATGCTGCTCGAACGGGCCTGTGACGTAGGCCGATGACGCCGCGGCCAGCGCCGGCACCACAGCACCGTCTTGTCCACCCTGCAGCTGGAGCACAGGCACGGTGATGAGGGACCGCACTCGCTGGGCGAAACGTCTGCCATCGAGTCGCAGCTGGCTGCGGACCACCCAGCGGTAGTACTCCGCGGCCGAGTGGGCGACGAACGGAAGGGCCATCGCCTCGGCATAGCGTTGAACGACGTCGCGTGGAGGCCAGTGCCCCTGGGGAGCCGACCACGCGCCCAGCAGGTGTTCGACGTACGCGGGGCTCATGCTCATCTGATGCTCGGGAATGAAGGGCCGCTGGAGCCCGGCCAGGTAGGCATTGGATCTGATCTGGGCAGGATTGAGCAGCGAGGCGCGACGAAGAACGAGTGGGTGTGGCATGCCGAGCGCAGCGACTGCGGTGGTGACCGCGGGCTGCATCGTGGGCATGGACCAGGCGATCCAGCCGCCCCACCCATGTCCGACGATCACCGCGTTGCTCTCGCCGAGGGATCGCACGATGCTCGCAACGTCGGCGGCCAGGGTGAAGGTGTCATAGCCGCGGGGCGGTTTGTCGGAGGCGCCAAAGCCGCGCAGGTCGATCGCGGCCGCCCGGTAGCCGGCTTCGGCCAACGCGGTCAGCTGGTTGCGCCAGGCCCACCAGAACTGTGGAAACCCATGCAGGAGAACGACAAGCGGACCCTCGCCGAGCTCGGCCACGTGAAAGCGAGCTCCGTTGGCGGAGACGAACTTGTGTTCCCAGGGTCCGTCGATGAGCACAGACGACGCGTCGTTCCTCATGTGCGCAGATCTCGCTTCGATGCAGATTGGGGTGGGTGAGGTGGCTGTAGTTCTTCAGCTGTTCTTGGGTCTGATGGCCGCAATGGTGTCCTGTGCGTTCTTGATGGCGCGCTCGGGCTTGCCCTTGACCTTGCTGACGCTGTTCTTGCCGACGACTGCCAGGATCGCCCCGAGCACGAGGAAGAGGCCGGACACGACGAGGAACGAGAGCCAGGGAGCAAGCCCCGCCGCCACCAACCCGTAAGCCGCGGCGATCGGCAGCAGGAGCAGGGCAAGGAACACGAGCAACGCTGCCGCCGCGAACAACCCCGCGCCGGCACCGGCCTTCTTCACGTCGGCCCCGATCTCCGCCTTGGCCAACGCGATCTCGTTGCGGATGATCGATGAGAGGTCATGGGTCGCATCAGCGACCAGCTGCCCGAGGGTGCGCTCGGCCGCGCCGTTCTGTTCGTTCATCGGCCCTCCGCTCGGTGGTCTGTCCTACGACCCTACCCAGTGCCGGCCGCGCGCCGAGGCTTTACTCAGTTCAGGCCGGTCCCGAGGCTTCTGAAAGCCGTCGAAACCGGCCTGAACTGAGCAAACTGCGCTACTCCTCGGAGCCGGTCGCAGTGAGGCCGGTCTTGATCAGGTCCATGACGTGCGAGTCGGCCAAGGTGGTGACGTCACCGACCTCGCGGTTCTCGGCGACGTCCTTGAGCAGACGGCGCATGATCTTGCCGGAGCGTGTCTTGGGCAGCTCGTCGACGATCATGATCTTGCTCGGCTTGGCGATCGGGCCGATCTCCTTGGCCACGTGGTTGCGCAGCTCGGTCACGATGTCTTCGCCCGCATCCGCGTTGCCACGCAAGATGACGAACGCGCACACAGCCTGGCCCGTCGTGTCGTCCTTGGCGCCGACCACGGCGGCTTCTGCCACCTTGGGGTGGGACACCAGCGCGGACTCGATCTCGGTGGTGGACAGGTTGTGGCCCGCCACGATCATGACGTCGTCCACCCGGCCGAGCAGCCAGATGTTGCCGTCTTCGTCCTTCTTGGCTCCATCACCGGCGAAGTACAGGCCGGGGAAGCGCGACCAGTACGTCTCCTGGTAGCGCTCCGGGTCGCCCCAGATACCTCTCAGCATGGCCGGCCACGGTTTGGTCAGGACGAGATAGCCGCCCGAGCCGTTGGGCACCGACTTGCCCAGGTCGTCGACGACATCCATGGAGATGCCTGGCACCGCAATGGTCGCCGAGCCCGGCTTGGTGTGGGTCACTCCGGGCAGGGGGCTGATCATGATGGCGCCGGTCTCGGTCTGCCACCAGGTGTCCACGATCGGGCACTGGTCGCGGCCGATCACCCGGCGGTACCACATCCACGCCTCAGGGTTGATCGGCTCACCGACCGAGCCCAGAAGCCGCAGCGACGACAGGTCGAACTTGGCGGGGATCTCCTCACCCCACTTCATGAAGGTTCGGATCGCGGTGGGCGCGGTGTAGAAGACGGTGACGCCGTACTTCTCGATGACCTCCCACCAGCGGCCCTGGTGAGGGCTGTCAGGAGTGCCTTCGAACATCACCTGGGTAGCGCCGAGGGCCAGCGGCCCGTAGACGATGTAGCTGTGGCCGGTCACCCAGCCCACATCGGCGGTGCACCAGAACACATCGGTTTCGGGGTGGACGTCGTGCACCACGGAGTTCGTGTAGGCGCTCTGTGTCAGGTAGCCGCCGGTGGTGTGATAGATGCCTTTGGGCTTACCTGTGGTGCCCGAGGTGTAGAGGATGAACAGCGGGTGCTCGGAGTCGTGCCCCACGACCGGGTGGGTCCCGTCCGCGGCCGCCAGTGCCTCATGCCACCAGACGTCGCGGTTGTCGTCCCAGACCACCTCGCCGCCGGTGCGCTTGACGACCAGGACCTTCTCGACCGTGGTCTCACCGCTGACGGCATCGTCGACCGCCGGCTTGAGCGCCACCGCGCTGCCACGGCGATAGCCGCCATCGGCGGTCACCACGACCTTGGCCTGGGCGTCACTGATCCTGGTGCGCAGCGCGTCCGCGGAGAAACCACCGAACACGACCGAGTGCGGGGCGCCGATGCGCGCGCAGGCGAGCATCGTGATGACGGCCTCGGGGATCATCGGCAGATAGACCGCGACCCGGTCGCCCTTGACGACGCCGAGGTTCTGTAACGCATTTGCCGCTCGCTGGACCTCGGAGAGCAGGTCCGAGTAGGTGATGTCCCGTGTGTCCCCGGGCTCGCCCACCCAGTGGATCGCGACCTTGTCGCCGCGTCCCGCCTCGACGTGACGGTCGACGCAGTTGTATGACGCGTTCAGCTCGCCCCCGACGAACCACTTGGCGAACGGGGCATCGCTCCAGTCGAGGGTCTGGTCGAAGTCCTTGCTCCACGTCAGGTAGGACCGCGCCTGCTCGGCCCAGAACCCCTCGTGGTCGGCGGCGGCCGCGCCATACAGCTCGGCCTTGCCGTTCGCGGCATTGGTGAACTCGGCGCTCGGCGGGAACTTGCGATTTTCCTGGGACAGGTTTTCCAGGGTTTCGTGGGTCACAACATCCTCCAGGTCACAGGCGGGGTTACAGCCTCACTCAACCGGGTATCCGCTCGGGCATCAAGACCCTCTGCCCGCTCGGGCGACGGGCGGGCAGTTGCGGCGTTGAGCGGTCGGACCGCTCAACCGAGCGACTTGCCGAGATGGATGGCGTTGACGTGGTGGACGTAGTGGCCATAGGGCGTGCCATCGATATCCGTGTAGCCGGATGAGCGGTAGAGGGCGATCGCGCTGGTCTGCGGCTGCCCGGTCTCGAGCACCAGCCAGTCGATGCCGGCAGCTCGGGCACTGGTTTCAAGCTCGGTCAGAACGACTCGGGACAGACCGCGCCCGCGGACGGAGGGGGCGACATACATGCGCTTGATCTCTGCCGTATTCGGGGAAGGCAGGCCGGGGCGGTCTCCCAACCGTCGCCACCCACCCATCGCGACCGGTTCGCCATCGACGTAGCCCACGACGAAATGCCCGGTGGGTGGCTCAAAGTCGGCTGCCTCCACCGTGCTCTCGTCGCCGGGTCCGCCGTAGAGCTCGCGATAGTGCGCCTGCACCTCGCCGGTCAGGGCGACGACGTCGGGGTGGCCGTAGGGGCAGGGGATCAGTTCCACGCGAGGACTGTATGCCGGTCCGTCGGCTTGCTGCCCTGGTGCACTTCCGTTCGGTCACCGTGCAGTTCCTGACTACGCTGCGCGTCATGACTGCACCAAGGTCCGACTGGGCCGCGCCCGAAAGAGCCTGGACCCCCCAACCGTCAACCGGTATGACGAAGGTCCTGCAAGTGATCGGCGTGCCTGTCATGGCCCTGGGCTGGTGGGCTCTGGCGTTTCTGCCGTGGAAGCGTGCCGGCTTTCCCCCGACGTCCGGGGGCTGGCTGCCCACCCTGCCCGTAGTGCTCGGGGACCTCGGGTTCGCCGTCTTCGGGCCGCTGGGAGCATCCATCGTGGTGGTCGCAGTCCTGCGGCGATGGGAGCTGGCGCTCGGGTCGGTCCTCCTGGGTTACGTAGGCTCCGTGGCGGTGACGCTGGGCCAGGGGCGTTCGACCGCGGGCAACTGGTCATCCGCGCCCTTCTACGTCAACGCGAGCGAGCGCACGACCATGCTCGGCATCTGTGTCATCACGGCCCTGGCCGGGGTGGCGATCGGTGCCGTCGCGGTCGGGTCGTTGCGGCGCTTCGGGTTTCTCGGTCTGCTTGCCGCATCCCCGGTGGTGTCGCTCATCGCGGCGCTCTTCCTGGACCCTCGCGCGGACCAGCGATGGTTGACCCGGCCGATCCTCGTGGCCTTGCTCGTGATGATCGCGTGGCGGCGGTGGTCAGGTGTCCTGCTCTGGCCGGCTTTCCTCGCGCTGTACTGGTTGCTCGCCCTCGCCATGACCGCGGTCGACAACGGCGCTCAGATCCTGCGTCACCGTGGCGGTGGCACCTCCGTGGCGGACGTCGCGGACTCGATGCTGTCGGTCGCACGGTCGGCTTGGCGAGTGCTCCTGGAAATCAGCTGGAACACCTTCTGGCCGGCGGCTGTCGTCGCGGGGCTCGTTGTCGCAGGCCCGTACGTGTGGCGTCGGGCTCGCTCGGCGGTTCACGTCGACTGACCGCCCTGGCCGATGTGGCGTCTTTCCCCAGACGCGACAGAACCGCCCGGTTGCGTTGGCTGAGAACGCAACCGGGCGGTTCACGTCGATCACCCGACGTGTCGGTAGTGCCTAGTGCCCAGGCTCTGCCGACGTCAGCGCGGCCAGGTGGGCATGACGACGCGCTTGACGCTGCCGTTGAGAACTCCGGCGAAGGAGGCGTACCACGCCACGAAGGCGGTGAGCAGGCCCAGATAGCCACCGATGTGGGTCATGGTGGAGGAGCCGGCGAACTCGCCCATCGTCAGGAAGATGAAGGTGACGGACAGAACCGAGAACAGCACGAAGAGAATTCCGGACAGCTTCGATGCGACGAACGTCATGTAGAGCGTGAAGATGGTCCACGCGAGCAGGAACACGCCGATGCCCTGGGCCGCGTCGTTTCCTGTCGTGGGAAGGTCCTTGCCGTGCGAGACCAGATACCAGAACGACATCCAGAACGCGCCGTAGGAGCTGAACGCCAGGGCGCCAAACGTGTTGCCCTTGGCGAACTCCCACATTCCGGCGAACAGCTGCGCGAGGCCGCCATAGAACAGCGCCACACCGAGGACGACGACCTCGGCGGACTTGGGCGCCAGCCCAGAGTTGAACGAGCTGAGCATGAACGTGGTGAGGGCAAACGCTGCGAGGCCAAGCGGCCCGGGGTCGGCGAGGTGGGCACCGAACGACGGCGCCGACCCTGTCTGCGGGGTTTGTGTTGGGGTCGATACCTGTGTCATGACAGTCCTTTCGCGAGGGCGCACGCCGCCCGGGAATCCCAAGGTAAGGAGTGTGAGTTGTCCGCCGTCAGTACCCGCGCGGCGTCAAGCGTTCACCGGGCACCCGGCTCGACGTGTGGCTGTGGTGGTCGCGCCCAACGGTGCGTTTGCCCGGTTCAGCGGTAGCGGCGGTCGATGACCCAGGAGTCAGTAGCTCGAGGTGGTGGGTTCGGGGAGGCCGGCGTTGAGGGTTTCGGGGGCATGCAGACGGACCATGGTGCGGGCGGTGCCCTTGGGGATCCGTGAGGGCGTCTTCAACGACACCACCACCGTGACGAGGAACGCTATGGGCATGGTCCACGCGGCCGGTTGTGCGAGCAGCGCGCCGGACCAACCGCTGTGCACACCGCCGACCATGGTGACCAGAACCGCCGAGATCGCCAGCACGCCTCCGGTGACCAACCCAGCAGCGGCACCCGTCGTGGACAGGCCTCGCCACCAGACCCCGAGCACGAGCAAAGGGCAGAACGTGGACGCTGCGACGGCGAAGGCCAAGCCGACGGTGTCGGCCAGGCCGACCCTGACAGAGAGGAGCGAGAAAGCGAAGGGGAGTACTACTGCAACCACGGCGGCTATCCGAAAGCCTTGCACAGCAACGGAATCGCCGCCCGTCCGGGCGATGATCCGCGGACGCAAGAGATCCTGGTCGATGACGCCGGCGACGGAGATCGTCAGCCCGGAGGCGGTCGAGAGGAAGGCGGCGAAGGCACCGCCGGCGAGCAGCGCCGAGAGCAGCTCGCCGAGCAGCCCGGGGCTGATCGCCATCGGGAGCATGAGGACCACGGAGTCGGCCTGCACCCCGTGCGGAAGAGTCGGGAGGTAGACCCGTCCCAGTACGCCGTAGACGGGAGTGAACACATAGAACAGCCCGAGCAGCCCGATCACGATCAACGTGGTGCGCCGTGCCGTCCGGCCATCGGGGTTCGTGTAGAACCGGACCAGCACGTGGGGCAGACCCATGGTTCCGAAACACAGCGCCAAGAGCATGCTGTACGTGGCGTAGACCGGGTGGTCGCGTCCCCCGAACCCGCTGAGTGGACGGGTCCATTCATGTCCCGGTGGGGTCGGCGCAATGTGCGGTTGCGGCGCTCCATGGCGTAGCCAGATCCAGAGCAGGACAAACACCGGGATGCTGATTGCCGTGAGCTTCAGCCAGTACTGCACGGCCTGGACCAGGGTGATGGAGCGCATGCCGCCCGCAACGACATTGGCCATGACGACGACCGCGACGATGAGGCCGCCGACCCAGCTGGGCGCGCCGGTGACCGTGCTGAGGGCGAGGCCGGCTCCCTTGAACTGAGGCAGCAGATACAGCCAGCCGATACCGACGACAAGCAGGGAGCAGAGCCGTCGGACCGGGACACTCTCCAGCCGGTCCTCTGCGAAGTCGGGGAGGGTGTAGGCGCCGGACCGCCGCAAGGGGGCCGCCACCAGAACCAGCAGCACGAGATAGCCCACGGTGTAACCGACGGGGAACCAGAGCATGTCGGCACCCAGCGTGTAGACGAGGCCGGCAACCCCAAGAAACGAAGCGGCGGAGAGGTACTCGCCGCCGATGGCAGAGGCGTTCCATCCGGGGCTGACGACTCGACTTGCGACGTAGAAGTCACTGGTGGTGCGGGACAACCGGAGACCGAACGCTCCGATGCCCAGGGTGATGACGCAGACGAAAGTGACGGCCGAGATGCCGAGCCCGGCGTTCACTGCCCGCTCACCGGCGATCCACGAGGTCTGCGAAGTCGCGTTCGATGGCCTCTGCATGCCGCACGTAGTAGAGGGCTGCGAGGGCGACGACCGGATAGACCAGCACGCCGAGAATGATCCAGGGGAGGGGGATCAGCCACACGCGGATCTCGTGGGTGGCAGGGACGACAAGGAACAGGAGCGGCAGTACGCCGAGACCGGCGGCGGCCGCCACCAGCACGGACACGGTCAGCCGTAGCTGCGCTCGCAGCAAAGCAGCCATGTAGACCTTGCCGAGACCGGTCTGTTCCTCGATCTCCGTGGTGGCGGGCCTGGTGGGGCTGCGCCGGGCCGCCGCACGTCGTGGTGAGGTGATGCGAACCCGTTTGGACGGCTCCTGGTCGCTGGCGCCCGGCATCAGGTGTCGCTGGCCTTGTCCCAGCGCAACAGACGCTCGCGCAGATCACGCGTATGCCGCCGACTCACCTGGAGCTCGACCCCCTCCAGTCGGACCGAGCACCGGCCGCGGTCCATACGAACTTCCGTCACCTGGGGGAGCGAGACCAGCGTGCTGCGGTGGATCCGGACGAATCCTGATGCGCCCCAACGGTCTTCGAGAGTGGTGAGCGAGATTCGCACGAGATGGGAGCCGGTCGCCGTGTGAAGGCGCGCGTAGTCGCCGTGTGCCTGGGCGTACAGCACCTTGGAGCGCTGGATGAATGTGGTGACGCCACCGAGCTCGATGGGAATGGTCTCGTCCGCGGTATCGGGACCGACCGAAGGCTCATGGCCGGAGGACGGCCCGGACGAGGCGCTGTCGCGGTCGTGCGCGGCCATCACTCGGCGTACCGCCTCAGTGAGGCGGTCGGCGCGGACCGGCTTCATCACGTAGTCGGCGGCTCGGACCTCGAACGCGTCGACGGCATGCTCGTCATAGGCGGTGACGAAGACGATCTGTGGGCGCTCGGCAAACCGGGCCAGCACGCGCGCGAACTCCATCCCGTCCAGACCCGGCATCTTGATGTCGCAGAAGACGACGTCGACCGAGTGGGTCTCCAGAGCCCGAAGGGCATCGGCCCCGCTGGTCGCGGTGCGGATCTCGCCGATCCGGTGGTCCTGGCGCAACAGGAAGGCCAGCTCGGACAGGGCAGGTGCCTCGTCGTCGACCAGCAGCGCTCGCAGGCCCGACGGCGGCTGGGTCGGCACGACCGCGGGGTCGGGAGAAGGAGAAGGCTTGACGGGCATGGGCTACAGATTACGGCGACGGGTGAACGCCAGGTGCGTACTTGGGAACCCGGAAGCTGACCCGTGTTCCGGCACCGAGCGCCGTCTCGACCACGAGGCCGTACTCGTCGCCATAGACCTGGCGCAAGCGGGCGTCCACGTTGCCGAGGCCGACGCTGTCGCTGTCCTGATCCCCGGCCAGGACGCGGCGCATCACTTCAGGGTCGGTTCCGACACCGTCGTCCTCGACCACGATCTCGGCCTCGGCGCCCTCGTCGGTCGCCGTGATGGTGACATGTCCGATGCCCTCCTTGGACTCGAGGCCGTGACGGACCGCGTTCTCCACCAAGGGCTGGATCGCCAGATAGGGCACGGCGACCGGCAGGACCTCGGGCGCGACGAGGAGCGAAATCTGCAGCCGATCCCCGAAGCGAGCCTGTTCAAGCGCCAGATAGTGCTCGATGTTGCCCAGCTCCTCCGCCAGCGTGGTGAACGCCCCGCCGCGACGGAACGCATAGCGGGTGAAGTCGGCGAACTCGAGGAGGAGCTCTCGGGCCCGGTCAGGGTCGGTGCGGACGAACGAAGCGATGGCGGCCAACGAGTTGTAGATGAAATGCGGGCTGATCTGGGCCCGGAGTGCTCGCAGCTCGGCTTCCGTGGCACGAGACCTCTGACGCCCCAGCTCGGCAAGCTCGATCTGCGTTGACACCCAGGTGGCCACTTCCTCGGTCGCCCGGACCAGGCCGGCGGAGGCGCTCGGTCCGTAGGCAGCCAGCGCGGCGACGACGCGCTCTTCGGAGATCACCGGTGCCAGGACCGAGGTCCGGATGGTGCAGTCCGGGTCCCCGCACGCCACGTCCTTGGCCCCGAGGACCACCGTGTGGCCGGTGGCGAGCACCTCCCTGGCGTGCCGCCATACCTGCTCCCGGTGGTGTGCCCCCGTCCCGTCCCATGCGAGTGTGGAAGCGGTGTCGCACAGGGCGATTGCCTGGGTGCCCAACAAGGCACGGAGATGTTTGGCCGCCCTGGACGCACCCTGCGGGGTGAGCCCCTCGTGAAGGTGCTGCGAGGCCAGCGACGCCGTATGGAGCGTGTCGTACGTTGCGCGGTCGACCGGTGAACCGAACTCGCCCCGCCGCCGCACGGCTCTCGCGAGCGCCCAGGCCAGCGTCATCAGGGCGATCGCCGTGGAGACGACGATCACCAGCGTGGTGAGGTCCGTGGCTGGGGGCACGTGGGGAACTCTAGGCTCAGGGCGTGTCCACCACTGCTTATTCCCTCGTCCAGCTGTCGGCGTTGCCAGGCGTGTCCGAGGCCACCGATGCCGCGCGGGAGGCCTGCACCCAACTGCGGTGGCATCAGGCACTGAGACGCCGAATCCCTGCTGCCGCTGCGGAGTCGCGGGTCCGGGGTGCCCGCGCGAGCGCCGCGCTCGACGGCGCCGAGATGGACGTGGCCGTCGTTCGCGACCTCATGCGTGGCGCCGCGGCCTGGTCCCAGAACCCGGACCCGGTCGAGGCCGTGCTCAAGGGTGCGGTGCAGGCCACGGCGGAGACCGAGCACATCCTGGCGATGGTCGTCGCCGCACCGTCCCAGGCATTGGCGCGGGTCCATCTCGGCGCCGCGGGTCATCTGCTGCCGGAGGCTCAGGTGGGGCGACCCAGACGGGCGGGCGAGACCTCGCGAGAGTTCTCAGATCTTGGCCCTGCCCCCGACGAAGACGTTGTGAGACAGCGACTTTCAGGGATCGTTGAGCTCTTGCTGTGTGCGAAGGATGCTCCCGCGGTTGTGGTGGCGGCGTTGGTGCACGCGGAGATCGCGACCGTCCGGCCCTTCGTCCGCGGCAACGGACTGGTTGCTCGGGCGATCGAGCGAGCCGTTATCCAGGCCAGCGGCTTGGACCCGACAGGGGTCGCAGTGACCGAGGTGGGCCATGGTGCCGGTGGTGTCGCGGCCTATGTGGGAGCGCTCGCGGCATACGGATCCGGCTCACCACAGGGGGTCGCGCTGTGGATCAAACATTGCGCGAAGGCGATCGTTGCAGGGGCGCAGGAAGGCGGCCGTATCGCGGACGCCGTCCTCGTCGGCCGCCTCACCTGAGGTTGAATCCGACTGCCCCAGCGGCGAGATCACGTCTCTGATTTGTCTGGAAAGTCAAGACTTACGTTTGCTGCCAAAGGCGAGTAGAAAAGGATGTAAGCCGATGGGCGAGAGTCCGACGGCACCGTGAGACGAACGGGCACCCACGCGCGGGCAGTCCACTGATGGACCGATCGTGGCGGGCTTGTCCCACTGCGACTTTGTAGATTCACGCTTGGTAACTCGCAAGTCTCACGGTCGGATGGCACCTCGTTCGCGGGGTGCCATCCTTATTCGCAAAGCACCTCGCAAGACCCCCGCCAACCCCCTCGGACAGCCCATCTTTGCGGGCAGCCGGGCGGATCGGCTCAGCCGTTTGCGCTGATGGGCCAAATCGCTCATGATTGGACATGCGCACTCCCCTTAGGGGTCGAGTGTGCCGGCGTACCAGTTCCTCCCCCCCGGAGGTTGGTGCGCCGACGGCCCCCGATGTCCCCCCGTCGGGGGCCGTCCCCTGTTCCGGGCCGGGTTCGTCCATCCGCGGCCCACTCTCCATCCACAGCCCACCCACCGTTCGCCCCACCGTCCACAGTCCGACGAACGCTCTGGCAGGACGGCTGCCCGCGGACCACCGTTGTCGCATGAAGACGTCACAGGTCATCGGAGTGGTCGGCGGGTCCGGCGGAGTCGGTGCCTCTGTGCTCACCGTGGCCATCGCCGTGCGGGCGGCGCTCGCGGGTCTGCGCCCGGTCTGTCTGGACGGGGACCGGCTGGGAGGGGGACTCGATGTCACTCTGGGAGTCGAGCAGGAGCCTGGGGTGCGCTGGCCGGACCTGGCCGGGGTCAGGGGCCGCGTCGACGGGGGTGAGCTACTGCGGCGCCTGCCGTCCGTGGACGACGTGAGCGTGCTCTCCTTCGATCGCGCACGTGACGTGCAGCTGGAGGCGGGGACCGTTGAGGAGGTGCTCCGTGCGCTCAGCACAGCGGTGGATCTGGTCGTGGTCGACCTGCCGCGTCCTGATCACGAGGTCTTTGCGGCGCTAGCGCCTTCCGTCGATGCGATCGTGCTGCTCGCAGGATCGGGCATCTGTGATCTGGCTGGTGCCAGCGCGATCGCCGAGCACCTCGTCCGCACCTGTCCTGATGTCTGGCTCTGCCTGCGCACCAGCGGCCGAGGCAGCCATCTTGCGGACACCGTTGCCGGGGCGCTGGACCTGCCGATGCTCGCGGTGGTCCGCGAAGAGCCGTCGCTGGCCGCAGCCCTGTTGCACGGCATACCGCCAGGAAGCTCCGCGAAGGGCGCGTTGGCCGCCGCTGCCGACCAGGTGCTGGCGCAATGCGTCGCCGGGTCGCGCCGGAGGGCCTCGTGAGTGTGTCCCCCACGGTGTGGGCGCAGATCAGGCAGGGTCGGTCCCCCACACCAATCCTGGTCGCGCAGGTGCTCGATGGTGAGGCCGTCGTTCTGGGGGAGGCAGGTGTCCTCAGAGCTCGTACCGAGCTGGCCGCTCTCGTCCTCGGCGCTGGTCCGCTCGAGCCGTTGCTCGCCGATCCACAGGTCACCGATGTCCTGGTCAATGCAGGGTCGGGGGTGTGGGTCGATCGGGGCGACGGGCTCAGCCGCGCCGACTGCGAGGTTGGCGACGAGCCGGCTGTTCGTCGACTCGCGGTACGTCTGGCCGGTATCGCCGGTCGTCGCCTCGATGACACCAGCCCCTATGTCGACGGGTTGCTTCCAGGCGGCGTCCGGCTGCACGCGATCCTTCCGCCCATCGCCGTCGAGGGGTCCCACATCAGCTTGCGGGTGCCGAGACGAGTGGCGCCAAGCCTCGTCGAGCTCTCGCGATGGGGGACCTTCAGCACGGGATGGCTGCGCGTGCTCGAGGCTCTCGTGAGCCGACGAAGTTCCTTCGTGGTCAGCGGTGGCACCGGCAGTGGCAAAACCACCCTGTTGGGCGCCCTTCTGGGCGAGGTCGATGCCGGCGAGCGGCTCGTCATTGTCGAGGACGTCCGTGAGCTCGCCATCAACCACCCGCACGTCGTCCGGCTGCAGTCCCGTCCGGCCAACGTCGAGGGTCGAGGTGAGATCGGGCTCACCTCACTGGTGCGCCAGTCGCTGCGTATGCGCCCCGACCGACTCGTGGTGGGTGAAGTCCGCGGCGCAGAGGTCCGCGAGATGCTCGCCGCCCTCAATACCGGGCACGAGGGCGGGTGCGGCACCGTGCACGCCAACACCGCTGCTGATGTGGTGGCCCGGTTTGAGGCTCTGGGCGCGCTGGCCGATCTTGCCCCGGCGGCGGTGCATGCCCAGCTGCTGAGCGCGGTTCAGGTGGTCGTGCATGTGCGCCGCAGCTCTGGCCGTCGTGTCGTGGACACTGTGGCCGTCCTTGCCCGGGGGGCAGAGGGCCGACCGCAGGTGGAGTCCGCTCTTGGGAGAGGTGCAGCAGGGGAGACGGTGATCGGGCCTGGCTGGCCTGCCCTCGCCCTGCTGTTGAACCTTGACCCAGGCGTGTTCCCGTGAGCCTGGTAGTGGCCCTGCTCGTAGCAGTCGGGGTCCTGTTCTGGCCGGACCACTCCGGCGCGCGCCGATTGGCGATTTTGCCGCGGCTGACTTCGACCGCCGCGTTGGTCCCGAGTTCCTGGACCGTGTCGGTGTGGGAGCGAGGACTGCGGTGGAGACGGGGTCTCGATGCTGAGCAGGTCAGCCCGCAAGACCTGCTCAGTCTGCTCGACGCCATCTCGCCGGCCTTGGAGGCAGGGGTGGTGCCGGCGTCGGCGCTGCGCATCGCGGCCGACTCTCGGTCCGGCTCCGGTCGCGCTGACCCCCTGGCCGCCCTGGCGAAAGACATGGCGTCAGCCGCGGCCGACGGAGCCACGCTGGGTCCCCTGTGGCGTGCGGCAGCCGAAACGGCCGGATCCCCTGAGCTGCTGCTGTTGGCGCAGGCCTGGTCCCTGACGGCGGACCTTGGAGCTCCGCTTGCCCAGGCGGTTCGCACGACTGCAGCGCTGCTCCAGGCGCGCATCGCCCATGAGCGACGCTTGGCGGCCGCGGTGGCAGGAGCCAAGGCGACCGTGAACCTCCTCACCGTGCTGCCGATCGCCGGCCCCTTGTTGGCGCTGGTTCTGGGGATCGGGCCGGCTGAGCTCTTTGGAGGCTCCCGGCTGACACAGGGCAGCCTCCTGCTGGGGTTCTGTCTGGCCGGCGTCGGCCGCTGGTGGGTGCGTTGCATGGTTCGTGCCGTCGCCCGCGGACCGGTGATCGCATGACCGCTGATCGAATGACCGTCCTGGTGATGATGCTGACCGCGGCGGCTGTGCTCGCCTGGCCCCGTTCCTATCCCGTCAGCCGTGTTGTCCAGCGTCCGGTTCCGACAGGTGACGACCCGTTCGACGGCGGCGCGACGGGCGCCGGAAGAAGCGCCGGCACGAGTTCCTTGCAGACCTCCTTGCAGACCTCGGTGCAGGCTGCCGAGGTGGCAGGTGTGATCGACCTACTCGCTCTGACCTTGCGCGGAGGGGTTGGTCTCGTGGAGGCGTTGGAGGCCGTGGCCGATCGTGTTGGCGGACTGTTGGGACGGCATCTCCAGACTGTCGCCGCTGCGCGTCGTTGGGGTGTCGATGACGCGACGGCGTGGGCAAGCGTGCCGTCGGCCTGGCAACCGGCGGCGCGAGCCCTACGCATGGCAGCCACCGCAGGCGTGCCCCCAGCGGACGTCCTGGCCCGGGCCGCCGAAGAGATGCGTCGCGCCGAGCAACAACGGCTCGAGGTGGCCACCGCGACCTTGGGTATCCGCATCGTGCTGCCCCTGGGGCTGGCGTTCCTGCCCGCGTTCGTCCTGACCACCGTCGTGCCGATCGTTCTTGCCCTCGCCAAGCAAGTCCTCGTCAGCCAGTGACCCAACCGCAGTAATCGCAGTCAACGCCGGATTCGGCACTCTCAACAAAGGAGATTTCGCCATGAAGATCTATCGACGTCTTTGGCAGACACTGATGGGCCGGTGCGAGCAGCTGGTGGGAAGAGCACAGGCGGGGATGACCACCGCGGAGTATGCAGTGGGCACCCTCGCGTCATGTTCGCAGCATACTTCCCCGTCGTGACCCGGCCAGCCGCGCGCTCAAGTGGACTTGTCTCTAGGTGATCGTTGCCTGTGGCGACCGCGACGGGGCCAAACTGGCCAAAGATGCCGAAGCCCGGTGGCGCCGCGATATCGACGCCTGGCCACACCGGCTCCAAAGGCGACCTGGCGAACAAGCTGCCCGCGCGGGGCAATGGCCCGCGGCCGAGACAGCGGCCGGGCCTACAAGTGGGACCTGCTCCGGCGGCTCCCCTCGATCGATCATCATCCATGATGTTCTTGCGGCTTCTCCATAGACAAATACCGTTCCAGGATCTCGGCAATCTCGCACAAACGCGCGGGACGGACCCAATCTCGATGTGTTTGCCGAGCCAGGTGTACACAGCAACGGCTTCGTAGAAGTCATCAAAGCCCGCGTCCGGCGCCACCCGCAAAAGGAGCCCTCCCGCAGCGCTAGTCAGTCCGTGGTTCGTTCGGATCCTGGCAAGACGACTTCGACGGAGAGGCCACCGCTTCGTGGGGCCATGGCTTCTGCTGTTCCCCCGTGTGCCTCGGCCACGGTTCGCACGATGGACAGGCCAAGCCCCGAGCCTGCGGCCGAGTCGACCCGGTCGGTCGGTCGACGGAAGGGCTCGAAGAGGTTGGCAATGCTGGCTGTTGGAACGACGGGCCCACTATTGGCCACCAGGAGTTGCACGGCGTCACCAGCCTGGCAGGTCCGGACGGTGATCCAGCCGCCGCTGTTGGTGTTGTGTACGACTGCGTTCTGGATGAGGTTCTCGACTAGGCGCTCCAACAGGACCGGGTCTCCGGTCAGTGGTGCAGGGTGCAGGCTTGACTTGACGAGAATTCTTCGTTGTTCTGCCTCGCCCTGGTACCGGTCGATGGTGGTGCGGGCGATGTCATCAAGGCTCGCCTCCTGGTGTTTGGTGAGCATGTTGCCGGCTTGGGCTAGGGCTAGCAGGCCATCGATGAGTCGCTGCTGACGCATGTTCACTTCTTGCAGGGAGTGGCCCAGCCGTATCAGGTCGGGGGAGGCGTCGGGGTCGGTCAAGGCCACGTCAACCAGGGTGCGGTTGATCGCCACGGGGGTCTTGAGTTCGTGCGAGGCGTTCCCGATGAACGCTCGCTGACTGGCCGATGCCTCGTGGAGTCGGTCCAGCATGGCGTCGAAGGTGTCCGCGAGCTTGCGCAGTTCGTCCCTTGGCCCGGTCAGCGCGATGCGCGAGTCCAGTCGGCCCGTTGCCACGGCTTGCGCGGTTGCCGTTATCTGCTGGATCGGGCGCAGCGCACGGCCTGCGACGAACCAGCCGGTCGCCAAGCTGGCGACACCGAGGATGGACAGTCCGACCAGGCTCGGGCCGATCAGTGGGGTCAGCGTTCGGTTTCGCAGGTCGGCGCGGAGGTCCTCGGTGGCCTTAAGGACTTCCTCCTTTGCGCGGCGTTGGTCGGTGTCTTGGTTGGCTCCGGGGAACGTCGAAGCGGCGGTGAGTCGCTCGACGTAGGCCGAGTCGAGGACGATGGGCTGGGTGGCGATGACCCGATCGAGCATGATCAGCACGCCAGCGAGCACAGCCGCGCCGGCGACCAATACCAACCCGCCGTACAGCATGGTTAGCCGTATTCGGACGGTCCACCGGCGGGGTCTCATGGGATCTGGTACCCCGCACCGCGCACGGTGCGGATGAGCGGCGGATCGCCGAGTTTGCGTCGAAGGCTGTGCATGGCGACTCGGACGACGTTTGTGAACGGGTCGATGTTCTCGTCCCACGCCCGTTCGAGTAGCTGTTCGGCGCTGACGATGGCGCCGTCTGCTCGGAGCAGTTCCTCAAGGACGGCGAACTCCTTCAGCGACAACGGGATGTATGCGCCGTCGCGGAAGACTTCTCTGCGCGAAGGATTGACGGTGAGGCCCGCACGCTCGATCACTGGAGACGCGTTTGGTCGGGCACGACGGCCCAACGCTCGGACCCGGGCAACGAGTTCGGTGAAGGCGAACGGCTTGGCCAGGTAGTCGTCGGCTCCCAGGGACAGACCAGCCACCCTGTCGGCGAGCTCAGCTGCGGCGGTGAGCATCAACACCATGGCCGGCGTGGTGGAACTGGTGACAGCACGGCATACGTCGTCCCCGTGCATCCCAGGCAAGTCGCGGTCCAAGATGATGACGTCATAGTCGTTGACGCCGATCTGTTGTAGCGCTGTCAACCCATCGTGGACGACGTCAACCGCCAGGGCCTCGCGGCGTAGGCCGGTGGCGACGGCGTCGGCGAGCAGGACTTCATCTTCGACCACGAGGACGCGCATCGGCCTCTCCTTTTCGGGACGTGTGGCCCTTGCGACCGCAACTGACAGTACTTCTGGCAATGTTCCCAAACGCTGCATAAGGGGCGGATAAGGGAGAACGCTTACGGCTGGTTTATCGGCTCTCAGGTTCCCTAGTGCCATACCTGAGAGGAGTATTCCCGATGCGCACACCCTCCGCACGATTCTTCGGTCCGGCCGCTGTGTTGGCAGCCGTCACTTTCCTGACCGGCTGCGCCCACCAAGACGCACCCGGCGTGGCGACCGCCTCCCGACCCGGCGCCACCGCTTCGTCATCCAGCCCGGACCGGGCACGCCAGGCCCAGCAGTACATCGATTGCATGCGCGGTCACGGCGTCGTCATGGTGGATGAGCTCACCAGCGAGGGCATCCCACAAGTCGATAAGGGTAGGACGCCACTGGACAGGGTCGGGGGCGCCATGGCCGCATGCAAGGGGTTCCTCTCAAGCGCCCAAGAGTCACCACGACCGGCAGCTCAGGACATCGAGAAGAGACGCCAGTACTCCATGTGCATCCGCAGTCATGGGGTTTCTGACTACCCGGACCCGGACCCGGACACTGGCGACCCGAAGATGAGCGATGATCTTGCGCGACGCCTCAAGGCTGATCCGCATCTGACGTCCGCGATGCAGGCCTGCCAGAACATTGCACCCATAACACCCGGCAAGGGGGTGGTGGGCGGATGAGTCCTCTCACTTCACGCCGGGGCGCTGTCGGCGTCGTCTCGGCGGTTGGGGTAGCCCTCCTGGTGGGCGCAACTGCAATCGTGTCCTCGCGGCACGAGACAAGAACGGCCGTCCCCAGCGGTCCGCGACTGGTCACCGCGACCGTCACCCAGGAAACGCTGGTGGAGGCCGAGACGGTGACGGGTTCGCTGAACTACGGGACCCCATGGCAGGTCGACTCGAAGGTTCCCGGCACGATCACCTGGCTGGCGGCGCCAGGCGCCACTGTCACCCAGGGTGGGGTGCTCGCCAAGGTCGACGACAAACCGATCATCCTCATGTCAGGGGCCCTGCCCATGTACAGAGCCCTGAGCGTTGGGGTCAAGGGCAACGATGTGCGGCAGTTCGAGGAGAACCTTCACACCTTGGGGTACACGGGATTCACGGTCGACAGCAGCTACACAAGGTACACAGCAGATGCGGTCAAACGTTGGCAGAAGGAGGTCGGGCTGGACAGCACCGGGGCTGTCGACCTAGGTCGGGTGGTGTTCACAAGCGGGCCCCTACGGGTGTCGTCGCAAGCGGTGAGCGTTGGCGCCACCTCGCCCGCCCAGATCCTGGGCGTGACAGGCCGGTCACAGATGGTCACGGCAGACGTTCCTGTTGAAAACGCGACCTGGGCCGTTCCGGGGACCAAGGTGCTGGTGGTTGGCCCAGATGGGAAAACCACTCCCGGGTCAGTCTTGACGGTCGGGGCCCCGGTACCCGGGCCTCAGGTTTCCTCTGGGGCGGAATCGTTCACCTCAGGCGTCCCACCAACCATCACGGTCACGGTGGCCTTGAGCGACGCGCGCGCCCTGGGCGCCTCAGGTCAAGCCCCCGTGCAGGTGCGACACACCACGCGGGAGCGCAAGGGGGTGCTGACCGTCCCTGTGGCGGCACTCCTCGCGCTCGCGGAGGGCGGATACGGGGTGGAACTGGTCGACCACGGCCACAGCCAGCTCGTCGCCGTAAAGACGGGCCTGTTCTCCGAGGGGCGCGTCGAAGTCACCGGGACCGGGCTGCGCCCCGGACTGGTCGTTCGGGTGGCGTCGTGACAACCGACGTTCGCCCTGACCGCGGGAGGCGCGCGAGCGCGGCAGAACGGACCCGTGTAGTTCACCTGTCCGGGGTGTCCAAGGAGTACCCGGGCATGGTCCGCGCCCTGAGCGACGTCACCTTGACCGTCGAGCCCGGGGAGATGCTGGGGATCGTCGGCGCCTCGGGATCGGGTAAGTCGACGATGCTGAACATCGTCGGGACCCTAGACCGGCCAACCACAGGCCGCGTGGAAATCGACGGTGTGGACGTCTCCGGCCTGTCCGACCGGGCACTGTCGGCGCTGCGGTCAACCACAATCGGGTTCGTCTTTCAGCAGTTCCATTTGGCGACCGGGGTGTCGGCAATCGACAACGTCGCCGACGGCCTGCTGTACGCGGGCGTGCCACGGGCTGAACGCCGGGCTCGCGCGGCGTCCGCGCTGGAAGGGGTCGGACTCGGCCGCCGCATCCACCATCGACCGCACGAGCTGTCCGGCGGTGAGCGACAACGCGTCGCGATCGCCCGCGCCATCGTGGGGGGGCCCAAACTGATTCTCGCAGACGAGCCGACAGGGAACCTGGACAGCAAGTCCGGGGCCGCAGTCATGGCGATCCTTCGCGAGCTGAACCGAGCCGGGACAACGGTGCTGGTGATCACGCACGACCCCCAGATTGCGGCAAGCTTGCCCAGACAAGTGGCCATGCGTGACGGTCGGATCGTTGCAGGCGCCTCACAATTGAGCGCGCCATGACAGCTGTCGTCGACCGCTGGAACGGCGCACGCCGATGCAACAGTCGCCCATCCCGGTTGAGACTGGTGGACGTATGGCGGGTGGGGGTGTCCGGTCTGCGTGCCCGCCCGCTGCGGGTGGCACTGGCCGCGTTAGGGATCGCGATCGGTATCGGCGCCATGGTCGCGGTCGTGGGAATCTCCGCATCGAGCAGGGCCGACATCGACGCCCGACTCGACCGCCTTGGCACGAACCTGCTCACCGTTAGCCCCGGAAGCACCCTGTTTGGCGAGCGGGCGAAGCTCCCCGTTGAGGCAGTCCCCATGGTCCGCAGGATCGCCCCGGTCCAGTCAGCCACTGCGACCGGCAAGGTGAACGCGAACGTCTACCGCAACGCCCACATCCCTTCGGCGCGAACCAGCAGCCTCGCCGTGCTGGCCGCACAGCTTGACCTGCTGCCGACGGTCGGCGGGCACATGAGCACCGGAAAGTGGCTCAACCAGGCCACCGCTACGTACCCCGGGGTGGTTCTGGGCGCAAGCGCCGCGGAGCGTCTGGGCGTCGACAGGCCCGGCGGCCGGGTGTGGTTGGGAGGTCAGTGGTTTAGCGTCGTCGGCACCTTGGACGCGGTTGCGCTGGCACCTGAGCTCGACTCGGCAGCGTTGGTCGGATGGCCCGCGGCGAAGACATATCTGGGCTTCGACGGACACCCGACGACGGTGTACTCCAGGTCGGTCCCCGCGCGAGTGGAGGACGTTCGATCCGTTCTGGGCGCCACCGCGAACCCGCAGAGCCCGTATGAGGTGAAGATTTCCAGACCCTCAGATGCGCTTACCGCACAACGGGAGACCCAGGCTGCCCTTAGCGGGATGCTGCTGGGTCTGGGTCTGGTCGCTCTCGTCGTGGGTGGCGTCGGGGTGGCGAACACCATGGTCATCTCCGTCCTGGAGCGGCGCTCCGAGATCGGCCTTCGCCGAGCCCTGGGCGCCACCCGGGGCCAGATCCGAGTCCAGTTCCTGACGGAGTCGCTCCTGCTTTCGCTGTTGGGCGGTACGGCGGGAGCGCTCCTGGGCGCGGCAGTGACAGCCGCCTACTCGGGCTACCAGAACTGGCCAGTAGTCGTCCCACCGTGGGTGACCTTCGGCGGTGTGCTCGCGACCGTCCCGATCGGGGTCGCCGCCGGCATCTACCCAGCTGTAAGAGCCGCACTGCTAGCCGGGTATTCCGCACATGGATGTCGGTGGGCTGGCTGGGTGTGGCCTGGCGTCGCTCAGCAGGTAGGTCAGCGGCGTCGGGGAGAGTCCTCGGCTTCGTCGAATGCTTGTAGGGACAGGGCCTGGAGTTCGGTGACGAGCTGGTGGAGCCGGCGGGCGTTGTCGAACCAGTCCTGGTAGCGCTGCTGCTGCTCGGGGGTGATTCTTCGGGTGATGGTCTTACCGGCCGCAGCCCGGGTCCAGGTGAGGTAGGGGCCGTGCAGGTCCGGCGGGTCGCCTTGGCAGCGACAGCCGGTCTTCCCGCAGGCTGTACTGCGCCATACGAGGCTTCCGGGTAGCGCGAACCCGATCACGGCGAGTTCACGGGCGAGCCGGGCCTGGGTTCGGCGTTGGCGCCGGCCGGGCTCAGCCATCAACGCCACCTGGTGTCTGCGTGTCGCCACATCACGATCATTCTTGAAGCGTATACGCTTCAAGAACTGATGGGTAGCCACCGAGCGCAGGAGGTTTCACGTGTCACGAAACCGGATCAGCTACGGACCGCCGACGGTGGTGGTGGACAAGGCTCTGGGGGCGTTGCCGGTGGTCGCGGAGTTCGCCCGGCGCCTGGATATCGCCGCCATCGTGGACCGGGCCTGCCCGGTCCGGGACCTGGCATTGCTCACCCACGGGCAGGTGATCGAGGCCCTGGTAGCTAACCGGCTGACCTCGCCGACACCGCTGGTGCATGTTGCGCACTGGGCGGCGGCGTGGGCGACCGAGGAGATCTTCGGTATCGACCCGGCTGCGCTCAATGACGACCGGATCGGCCGGGCCCTGGACGCGATCGCCCCCGAACTGGAGCACATCGTCGGTTCGGTCGGGGCAACGGCCATCGCAGCCTTCGGGCTCGACGTGGCCCGGCTCCACTGGGACATGACCTCGATCAGCCTCTATGGCGACTATCGGGATGCCCAGGAAGGTTTCGCCACGCCACGATTCGGCCACCCCAAGGACCGGCGAACAGACCTCAAACAAATCCAGGCCGGGCTCGCGGTGACCGGCGACGGTGGGGTGCCGGTATTCCACCGGGCCTACCACGGCGGAGCCGGCGAGGTCTCCCAGGTCACCGCCGCGATGGAGTCGCTGCGCAAGCTCGCCGGACCACGCAAGTTCCTGATGGTGGGCGACTCCAAACTCGTCTCCTACCCGAACCTGCGCGCCATGGACGACGCCGGCGTCCAGTTCATCGCGCCGGCGTCCAAGACCTACGTCAAGGCCCCCACCTTGGCCGCCCAACACCTCCAGCCCACCACGCAGGTGCATCACGTGGCCGAGCGGGACCTCGGCAGGGCACCCGAGCTCCGTGGCCGCTGGCGGGTCCGCGAAGACACCATGGCGATGGCCCCGCCCAAGGCCACCAAAGGACCAACCCTGGTCCTGCGCCGGGTTTTCGTCTGGTCCTCCACTCGCACCGGCGCCGCCCAACTCGCCCGGACCAAGAAACTCGCCCGGGCCAGCGATGACCTCGCCCGGCTGGAACGCGGCCTCGGCGGTCGCCACTACCCCGACGCCCAAACCGTCCAACAACGCGTCAGCGCCATCGGCACCGCGCGCCGCGTGACCGGCTACCTACAAGCCGACATCGCCACCGACCCCGCTACCGGCAAACCCACCCTGAGCTGGCACTTCGACGACGGCGCGCTCACCGCCGAAGCAGCCACCGACGGCTGGTACGCGCTACTGACCAACCTGGACCCCGAAACCGCCGACGCCGCCGAGGTACTGCGCCGCTACAAAGGCCAAGAAGCCGTCGAACGCCGCTACAGCAGCATCAAAGGACCCCTCGCGGTCGCCCCCATGTTCCTGAAGAACAACCGGCGCATCGAAGCCCTCATCACCGTCATCTGCCTGGCACTACTCATCTTCTGCCTCGTCGAACGAGCACTCCGCCTAGCCATCGCCCCCGCACACGTCCTGGCCGGGCTCTACGCAGGACGACCAGCCAAACCCACCGGCAGACTCATCTTCACGGCCCTGTCCCGGCTCCGGCTAATCCCCGCCACGCACCAGACCCCACCCGTCATCCCCGAACCACCACCGCTACAAGCCAACATCCTGCGACTGCTCGGCGTCGACCCCACCCAACCACGATAAAAATGGAAGACCACCAGACACCCAAGACCCCCCACACCCGCGCATGTGCGGAATACCCGGCTAGCCCCAGCGACAGCATTGTCCACGGCATAGGGGGAGTCTTGAACCAGACGCGGAACGACGACCGGACGCATCGGAGCCAAGCCTCGGTGTCCGCAGGACGATCGATAGAATAGGACCGCTATAGCCGATGAGCGGGCCTTGTCTGTATGGGTCGATGAGATGACGGACGTCGCGATCCGCGACTCAGCCGCTCAGGCCAATCCGTTACCGGGCGGGTCCGGTCATGACACATGACGGTGTACTTGTAGTAGCTGGCGTCTGAACAGCGCTGGCTAACGCGCCAGCAGCGGACTTCGACGAACACGAGCCGAACGCCGATGAGGACGGGGCAGGGGCACTTGCCAAGATGGTTAATGGCACGCAGTAATGGCACGAGTGCCGATTTCTGATGCCGACGAGCGCTGACCCGCAGGGGAGATAGCGTCCGATTCGCAAGTGCTGCAACGTTGTTCGCGTATGGAATGGTGACGGGAATCGAACCCGCGCTGTCAGTTTGGGAAACCTGCCTCCGCCCGTGGCCCGTGCTCCTGGGACCTTCTCCCACGTGTTACCCATTGACCTGTGTTGACCCCGGCTAGTTGCACGGGGACTGCACGCCGAGCGCGCTGCCCACCGTGAACGCGCAAGTCTCGCGGCTGGCCGTAGCCCAGCATCTCTAAAGGCAAGCGGGCACACTCCAGCTACCCAATCCGTCATGGACCCTGCGCGGGTTCTAGCCATGCACCAACTCCGAGCTGGGGGCCTGGGGGCCGTGCGCAAGGTGGCTGCGCGTTCCCCTCCCCCTCGTCCCCAGCGCTTGTAAGCCAGCCGGCGACCGGGTGTCAGCGCGGATACGTGCAACCCAAGCGAGACTGTCGGCTGAGGTCCAGCGTGTCGACGATGGTTCCACCGCGCCCGCGTCAACGGGTGGCTTCTGAGGCGCGCGTCGGGCTGGGTCCGCGCTTCTCGCCGTCGTGTCTGAGGCGAACGGCAGCGCAGCCGTACTGAGGTGCGATGAGACGCAGCAGCCTTGCTGATACATCCGTGGTTAGTGCAGCTAGCTGAACTCTCGGAGTAGGTCGACCGCGTCGGTCATTCCGTACCTGCCGGCAAGGACGGTCAGGACTTCGTCCGTCGTTCGCACTGGTCCTCTTTTGCCGTAACGGGCCACCATCTTCTGCACCGCCTGCCAAGCCAGGTCAGGCTTGAGGGAAACCGTGGACAGCGCGAAAGCGGCTGGGCTGAGAATCTCCAAACCATGAGGCATTTTGGCCTTCGGGAAGTCCCTGAGGTTGTTGGTCACGATCGCTGCGGCACCACCAACCACTGCGGCCGCGAGGACGTGTTCGTCGTCAGGGTCGGGGAGGCTGTAAGTGCCCTCCAGTCCCTCCCAGCCGACAACCTCCGCATCGTCGAACGCGGTCCGCATTTGTTCGACGAGATGTCTTGCCCGAAGTTCAGCCTCTCCGGCGTTCACGCCGACCCTGTCAATCAGTTTGGCAGTTTCGCAGATTTCCAGTTCAACGAGGATCGCACTGCTCCAGATCGGGCGGTACATGCCCTCGATGGCTAAGGAGAGCAGGAAGTCTCGCTGCGTGCTGGGCCACAGCACGCAGGTATCGAGGAGGGCTGTGAACACATGCGCATCTTGTCAGATTTTGCGCTGAGGACGCCGTCGCTCGGCGGCCACGCGACGAGCGTTGCGTAGGGCGGACAGCGTCGCCTCCAAGTCACCCTCGTCGTCAATGTCGACCGCTGTCTCTTCAAGCGCCGCGTACTGCTCCTCACGTCGCTGGTTCCTGAACGCAAGCACGTCCCTGAGAAGGATGCGGCGGTGTGACCCGATTCTGTCGTAGGGGATGCGTTGCGCATCCAGCATCTTGATCAGGGTCGGCCGGCTGATGCCCAGCAGGTCAGCGGCCTGCTGAGTTGTGAGCTTCTGCGATTGGGGCGCGACCGTGACTGCGAGTCCGGCCGTCATCGCCTCGACCACCTGGTACACAACGTTGTAGACCTCAGCAGGGAGCTCGACTTGGTCGCCCGCCTCAGCCCCAGCCAAAAAGTATCGCGGCGCGGGCCGTTCGCCCCTTTTTGCTTCGTTGGCGGCGAGGAAGTTGTGAACGACCGCGAAAGTCTCGGAGTCGTGCTCCGGAAGGTACGTTTCTTGGGTCATTGTGGCTGTCGCAGTACTCATGGCTTGCTCCTGCTACTAGTCCGGCGGGATCTGAGTTCCTTCTGAGTCTGAGTGGCTCTTCTGGATCTTTGCTCGATCTTGCTGGGTCCTCGTGCTTGTCTAGTGGTATCTAGTGGTATCTAGACGATCTAATCGTACATGCTTACGTTCCTTGCGACTAGGGAATCCCTTGACAAGTTGTCCACAGGCTGGGGGCCTGCTGAGCTCCCCCAGTTCTCGCAAGGGCTCCAGCACCTAGGAGCCCGGCAAGCCCCACCATCGTGGCCGGTCCAGCCGCATAGGCCATGCTGGTTGTAGTCCGGCATCTCTAGGGGCGAGCAATCACGCGCTCCAGGTACCGAGTCCGTCATGGGCCCTGTGCCGTAGCAAGCTTTTCACCTGGGGGCTGTGCGCACGGTGGCGGCGCGGACCCCTTCCCCTCGTCCCCAGATCCTGTGAGCCCCTGTCATCACCCCAGATCGACCACAGCGGGTTTGCTCGGATTGCGCGCCGCGACGGGTGGGGCGAATCGGGTCGTCCGCGTGATGGTCGGGCCCGTGATGGTTAGTGCCGAGGATCCAGACGTTCGGAGATCCAGTCGCCAATACTCAGCGCGTGGTCCGCTAGATCCAGAGACTTGCGAATTTGCATCCCCTCATTCTGGCCATGGGCGATCTTGTTACGGCGGTCGACGAGGAAGCTGACCTCGCGGCGTAGCAATTCATCATTCTCGTCAAACAGTTCATCGAGTTCCTGACTCCACAGGATATTGATCCGTGACATGCGTCTGGCGAGGTCGTTTGGCCAGGGATTTCTGCCGGTGAAGAGTCCGCTTCGAACGTATGCAGCGACGTTCGGGTGAGAATGACTTTCAACATACGTGGCAAGGCACTCGTCGAAGAGGAACTCAATGTGTCCGCAGGCGCGAACCGCGAGGAATCTCGCTAGGGCATTGCGAACGTTGTCAGAGATTTCATCGTCCAGACGTTCCAAGTCCGTCTTGAGCGCGAGGAGTCGCTTTCTACTGACTTGAACCTGTTGAGGTGGCCATGCTCCCGCCCAAGCCATCACGCGGCGCTGAATGCCGTCACGGACGCCTCAATGCGCGCATTCACAACTTCCTCGTCAGAGGTTCCTGTGATCGTCGCTTTGTCGAAAGCCATGGAGCTCTGGAGGTTCTGAAAGGCAGCTAAGACCTGCCGGTCAACGAGATCGCGAGTCTCGAGGGCAGTCATCAGACCTACGAACATCGCATCGGTTTGTGCGGCATTGATCTGTTTCGATCGGCGCCTAAGGGCGTCTCGGCCTACAGCTTTCGCGAGTAGATCTGAGGACCTCTTGAACAGTTCCGCCGCCTTCTTGACTTGTTCATCGCTGGCGTCACGATGGACGTTCGCGAAGTGATTGAGGAAGCCCTTAAGGGGCCTTGTATAAATGTCATGCATACAATAGAGCGCCAAGATACGGAGCACCAGTTCTTGATCCCGAAGCCGCGGGGATGGTGCTCCGTAGAGGCTTCGCCACGCAGGGTGTGTATTCAGTTCGTGAAGGAGGTCGATCAATCCACCGGCAAACAGCGCCACCCGGATCTCATGGGGAGTGAGTTGAGTTCCACCGGAGTTAAGGCGCTCGAAGATCTGATAGATCGCGTCCAACGACTCCGCTGATCCGTCCGTGTCGAGGATCGTGGCCTGGAGGTAGGTGTTGTCTAGGGCGCGCTTTTGCGCGGGCGTTAGGGTTGAGTAGGAGAGGCCACGGAACTCTTCCGACACATTCTTTAGATCAAAGACTCGATCTCCGTGGATGCCGCTGTAGAAATGCTGGAGCGTCCTGAGACGCTGTTGACCGTCGAGGACGAGGTATCGCTTGTCTTGTTGGCGGACGAGGAGAATCCCGGGTATGGGGTAGCCCAAAAGCATCGACTCGATGAACCGATCCATCTGCGGTCGCTTCCAGACGAAGCTGCGCTGGAACCCGGGAGTGACGATGTCCTCGTCAGCATGACCAAACCGCGGGATAAGGATGTCCCGTCGGTCGAGTCGACGGACTAGCCCTTCGACATCGAAGTCTTGGCCGGCGTAAACGACCTGATGCGCTTTTGGATCTGCCTCCTCGAGTTCAGCAAGCTCATCATCACTAAGTAGCTGACTGTCCGTGACATCGACTGCATCGTCTTCAGGCATGCTGGCAACCTATCGTGGTCTCTCACGGTCGCGGCGAGACGGCTCAATTCGCCAGCGACATTGGAAAGCTGTCGGAGGACAGCACGCCAGCGCCGTCCGCAGGCAGCCAGCGCGCCGGAGGCGCGCCTTGATCCCATAGAGGCCAACGCTGACTCGGGCGAGCCTCGCAACTGGGGACAAGGACTCCTCCCTCCCCCGCGGCGCTCGAGAAGGCGCTTGGCCAAGGCCACGTGGCGGCGCCACTTGGAGCCAGCCCATCGAGGCTAACCTCGCTTGTGTGATTGATTCGGGCACGCTCCTCACAACTTGTGCTGTGGTCGGCGCTGCCATCGTCGCTATAGTCGGCGGCCTTCTTGTCGCGCGTTTCGTCACACTGGACAGCGCGCAGGAGGGTGCCGATCGCCGAGTGGCGGAGCTAGAGACACGACTTGAGCATGCGACCGGCGATGCCCAGGTTGCCGCGAGGCAGCTCCTTGACCATGACCTTGACTACGCGCTTGATGACGAAGTTGTCTATGAAGCGCTCATCCGAAGCTACAACGAAGACCAATCTGAGAACCCGCGAGCCCACGTGGCGATGACCATTCTCCGAGAGCTAACAGACCTCGACGGTTTTGCTGACAGCGAGGTCGAGCCTGCCATCAAGCAAATTGCTGCAGAGATGACGACGGCTCTTTCCCACCTACGTGACCTGGTTCCGGAGCAAGAGGAGCAGGAGCGATGGAGGGGGTTCAAACGCGGCAGACACCTCCCGGTGGGAAATGAATCCGTCTGGCTCGCGGCCTATGAGTTCATCAGCCAGGCCCGACGGAGCGCCGCCCGGAAGGTGCGGACCTCTTTGTACGGATTCAACGTCCCTAGCCTCGTGGGGATGCCAGAGTCAGCATTACTCGGGCTGGGCTCCCATAGACGGGATGCGCGCCGGCGGCTGCAGGAGTTCCTCGACATGGCGAAGGCCGAGGAGTCAGCCGTGGGGCGTCAGCTCGCCATCGCTGTTGAAGATCGGGCCCGCATCATTAAGCCCAAGGGACTGATTTCTGGACTGCTAGCCCGGATCGTTCACGGGTTGTGACCTGACACTGGGCCTGGACACGCGAAAGTGCCTGCCGCGTAAGGGAAACTTGGACTTGCGAGAGTTCAAATGACCCAACGAGAGAGGCACTTCGCAGGTGAAGCATACGACGTGGTCGTCCGGGTTGTCCGTGTCTGCTGATGGAACAGGTGTGGTGGCCCATGCCGGGAGCATCGCGGTGCGGTTGTTGGCCGACCGGACCGGGTTGACCAAGGAGCTGGGCAAGGCCACCAGGCGGCGGTCGTTTGTCCCGGTTCATGACCGGGGCCAGGTGCTGGTCGACGTCGCGGTGATGCTGGCCGATGGTGGTGAGGCGATCGGTGACATCAACGTGCTGCGCCACCAGGGCCAGGTGCTGGGGCCGGTGGCGTCGGCGCCGACGGTGTGGCGGGCCTTGGATGAGCTGACTCCGGCGGCGTTGAAGCGGATCGAGGTGGCCCGGGCCAGGGTCCGCCGGCACGTGTGGGCCCAGCTGCCCACGCTGCCCGCCTCCGAGGTCGCCGACACCGACCTGGGTGGGGTCGTGGTCCTGGATGTGGACGCGACCCTGGTCACCGCGCACAGCGAGAAAAGTCAGGCTGCACCGACGTTCAAGGGCGGTTTCGGCTACCACCCGCTGGCGGTCTGGTGCGATAACACCCAGGAGATGCTCGCCGTGCTCATGCGTGCCGGTAACGCCGGCTCCAACACCGTCACTGACCACATCGAGGTCCTGACCCGTGCCATCGCCCAGGTCCCCGGCGCCCACCGCAAGCACCTGCTGATCCGTGCCGACGGCGCCGGCTCCTCCCATGGATTGTTGGACTGGCTCACCGCCCAAGGGGCCAAACGCGGTCGCACCGTTGAGTATTCGGTCGGATACGCCACCAACGCCAAGGTCCGTGATGCCATCGCCAAGGTGCCCAAGAAGGTGTGGACGCCGGCCACCAACGCCGACGGCGAGGTGCGCGAGGGCGGGGACGTCGCCGAGATCACCAACCTGTTGGACCTGACCGGGTGGCCGGCCGGGATGCGCCTGATCGTGCGCCGGGAACGACCCCACCCCGGCGCGCAACTATCCCTGTTCGAAGAGGCCGACGGGTGGCGCTACCAAGTCGTAGCGACCAACACCGCGGTCGGGCAGTTGGCGTTCCTGGAGGCCCGCCACCGCGCCCACGCCCGGGTCGAGGACCGGATCCGCAACGCGAAGGACTCCGGCCTGGGACGGTTTCCCTCCCGCGACTTCGCGATCAACACCGCTTGGGCCCAGCTCGTCGCGATCAGCGCCGACCTCATCGCCTGGCTGCGGCTGCTGGCACTGACACCGCAGCTGGCCAAGTGCGAACCCAAAGCGCTGCGCTACCGGCTCCTGCACGTCCCCGCCAAACTCACCACCGGCGGGCGAAGACGGCGGCTGCGGATCCCCTCGAACTGGCCTTGGGCCGCAGCGATCGCCAGCGTATTCGCGAAGGTCGCCGCAATACCGGCACCCGGCTGAGCCACCAAAATCAGTCCCACCCGACCGACCAAGGACCCACGGAGAACCGCCACCCGGAAGCGCCACCCGGGCCGTCGTCATACCCACCAACCGGTTTCGTCACCATCACCAGTCCGACGAGCTCAACGACCCGAACCAGGGATCCCATGAATGACCGGGGCTAGGGCAAATCCGGCCAAATCCCGACTCTGGCGTGTCGGGACTACTAGGTTGGCAAGGCCGCACAAGAGACAGGATGCAATGGACGTCTTCAAGGTCCACGAGCAGGTCATCGAGGACTACCGCGCGTTCACCTCCGGGTTCGTCTCCGTACGAGATGAGCTCATCTCAGCATTCGTGGACAAACAGTTCGCGGACGGGGTCCAGTGGCCTGACCCTTGGCTGAGCCTCAACCCTTCCTTTGCCTCGGGCGGGTCGGTCCCTGAACTGGTTCAGCAAGGGCTACTGGTCCCTGAGTGCGAGCGCATCTTCCGGCGCAAAAGCGGTCCGCAGGACGCAGGCCTCGAGCCCATCGTGCTGCACCAGCACCAGCGCGAGGCCATCGAAGTCGCCCGGACCGGCAAGAGCTACGTGCTCACCACCGGGACCGGGTCCGGCAAGTCCTTGGCCTACATCGTGCCCATCGTTGACGCCGTCCTGCGGGACCGGCAGCAGCACGGGGGGCAACGCCAGCCGGGGGTCAAGGCGATCGACGTTTACCCGATGAACGCGTTGGCCAACTCCCAGGTCAAGGAGCTCGAGAAATTCCTGAGCTTCGGCTACCCCCAGGGCGGCGAACCGGTCACCTTCGCCCGCTACACCGGCCAGGAAAGCTCGGATGAACGCCGGAGGATCCTCGCCGAACCGCCGGACATCTTGCTCACCAACTACGTCATGCTCGAGCTGGTCCTGACCCGCCCGGACGAGCGCAAGCACCTGGTACGCGCAGCCCAAGGCTTGCGCTTTCTGGTGCTCGACGAGCTGCACACCTACCGCGGCAGGCAAGGCGCGGACGTTGCCATGCTGGTCCGGAGACTGCGCGACCAGTGCGCCGCCGACGACCTGCAGATCGTCGGCACCAGCGCCACCATGGCCAGCGCCGGAACACTGGAAGCGCGCGGCGTAGTCGTGGCGGACGTCGCCACCCGCCTGTTCGGCTCCGAGGTCACCCCCGAGCGCGTCATCGGCGAGACCTTGAGCCGGGCTACCGGTGACCGCACCCCCACCGATGGTGAGCTCACCCAGGCGGTCTCGGCGGCCTCGGGCGCGCGGCAGGTCAGGGCGCACGACGTCTTCAGGTCCGACCCGCTGGCCATCTGGGTCGAGACGACGTTCGGGCTCGACGTCGAGCCGAGCAGCGGCCGGCTGATCCGCCGGACCCCCACGAAGGTGCCCGAAGCAGCCAAGTCCTTGGCATCGCTGACCGGTCTCGACGTTGAAGAATGCGAGCGGGCGCTGCGGTACGTCCTGGAGGAGGGCTCCCGGGTCAAACACCCCGACACGGGCCGCCCTGTCTTCGCCTTCCGGCTCCACCAGTTCCTGTCCAAGGGCGACACCATCTACGTCTCGTTGGAGCCGGAGTCCACCCGCCACATCACCGGCACCTACCAGGTCGCCGTCCCAGACCACCCCGACAAGGCCCTGCTGCCGCTGGGCTTCTGCCGAGAGTGCGGCCAGGAGTACCTCGTCGTTGCCAAGATCACCAAGGGTGACCAGAGCGTCTTCGTGTCGCGGCGCGACATCGACGCCAGCGGCGGCGACAACATCAACGGCTACCTCTATGTCTCGGCCGACCTGCCGTGGCCAGCCGACCCGCTCGCCAGCGGCCGCCTTCCCGACTCCTGGATCGTCACCGACCCCGACACCGACCAGACTGAAGTTCTCGACAGCAAGAAGAAGTACCTGCCGAACAAGGTCTTCGTCCTAGCGGACGGCACCTTGGACGAGACCGGCGCTGGCTTGCCCGCCTGGTTCGTCTCGACACCGTTCGCCTTCTGCATGCGATGCGGGGTGTCCTACGAGCAGGTCCGAGGCCAGGACTTCGGCAAACTGGCCACCCTTGACGCCGAGGGCCGCTCGAGCGCGGTCACGCTCGTGAGCGCGTCGATCGTCCGCAACTTGCGCGCCGTCCCGGCAGAAGACCTCAGCCCCAACGCTCGCAAGCTGCTCACGTTCGTGGACAACAGACAGGACGCGAGCCTGCAGGCAGGACACTTCAACGACTTCGTCCAGGTCAGCCAGCTGCGCGGTGCGCTGTTCGCGGCCCTGGCCAAGGCCGGCGATGCTGGTCTGTCCCACGAGACCATCGCGGGTGCGGTGACCGAAGCGTTGGGTCTTGACTTCTCGGACTTTGCCGCCAGCTCCAAGACGCTGCTCAGCGGGGCCCGGGCCGAAGCACAGCGGGCACTGAGGGCCGTTGTCGAATACCAGCTCTATGTCGACCTGCAGCGTGGCTGGCGCGTGACGATGCCCAACCTTGAACAGACCGGCCTGCTGAAGGTCGGCTATCGAGACCTGAACGAGCTCGCCGCCGGAGAGGACTTCTGGAAGAGGACCTACCTGCTCGACCAAGCCTCGGCCGAGCAGCGCGCGGAGCTGTGCCGCATCCTGCTGGACGAGTTCCGGCGCGTCCGCGCGATCGACGCCGACTGCCTGACCGACGAGGGTTTCGAACGGCTGAGCAAGCAGTCCCGACAGCAGCTTGTGGACCCCTGGTCGATGAACCAGGACGAACGCATGGTTGACGTCGGGATGGCCGCGCCGCGACCGGCGAGGTCCGGAGGCCGGCGCAGCATGCTCGCCGTCAGCGGCCGGGGTGCCTTCGGTCGCTACCTCAGGACCGATGCCGCCGGCCTGCCCGGGGTGCTGAAGACCGACGATGCGACCCGTGTCATCGAGGACCTCTTCCGGGTACTCACTGAGGCTGGGCTGCTCGTGGCGACCCAAAGCCCGGACGGCCCCGAGTACCGGCTCCGGGCAGCGGCGCTGCTCTGGCAAGTCGGCGACGGTGAGTTCGGAGCCCCCGACCCGCTTCGCCGCGCCTTCCAAGGTGAAGCCACCGCCAGGGTCAACCCGTTCTTCCGCGACCTGTACCGCGACCTGGCTGGCAGCTTCGCTGGCATGCACGCCAGCGAGCACACCGCCCAAGTCCCGCAGCAACTCCGTCTCGAGCGCGAGGAAAGCTTCCGCGGTGGTGACCTGCCGCTGCTGTACTGCTCACCGACCATGGAGCTCGGCGTCGACATCTCCGACCTCAACGCCGTCGGCCTGCGCAACGTCCCCCCGACCCCCGCGAACTACGCCCAGCGGTCTGGCCGAGCCGGCCGCAGCGGCCAGCCCGCCCTGGTCCTGACCTACTGCTCGGCAGGCAACGCCCACGACAGCTACTGGTTCCGGCGCTCCCGCGACATGGTCGCCGGCTCGGTCGTCGCCCCCCGCCTGGACCTGACCAACGAGGACCTCGTCCGGTCCCACGTCCACGCGATCTGGCTCGCCGAGACCGAACAGTCGATGAGCTCGTCCATCACCGACCTGCTCGAAGCCGACGGCGACACACCCAGCCTGCGGCTGCTCCCGAACCTCTGGCGTGCCTTCACCGACCCTGACGTCACCCTGAAGGCACAACGCACCGCCGAACGCGTCCTGGCCGACCTGCGCCGCACCTGGCAGGCCAGCGGAAAGGAGCCGATCTGGTGGAGCGACACCTGGGTCCACGAGCAGGTCCAGACCGCCGCCCGCCTACTTGACGAGTCCTTCGAGCGCTGGCGTCACCTGTTCCGGGCAGCCCTGGACGAGTACAACGAGCAGAACAAGCTCGCCATCAACACCAAGGCCGGCAGGTGGGACCGCCAGCTCGCCGAGCGCCGCCGCGCCGACGCCCGCAACCAGCTCATCTTGCTGCGCAACGACGACCGCGAGGCCGGGGCCACCGACTTCTACTCCTACCGTTACCTGGCCAGTGAGGGGTTCCTGCCCGGCTACTCCTTCCCCCGTCTGCCGCTCGCCGCCTACATCCCGGCACGGCGCGGCGCCAAGGTCGACGGCGACTTCCTGCAGCGACCTCGGTTCGTGGCGATCAGCGAGTTCGGTCCCGGTTCGCTGATCTACCACGAGGGCGCCCGCTATGAGGTGGTCCGGGTCCAACTGCCCCGCGACCCCGGTGACTCCACCGGCAGCGGCGCGGTCACCGAGACCGCGAAACGCTGCGACAGCTGTGGCTACCACCACCCCGTCGTGGTGGGTACCGACACGTGCGAGCACTGCGGGGTTCCGCTGGGAGTAACCCAGTACGGGCTCCTGCGGCTGCACACGGTCTTCACCCGACGCCGCGAACGGATCAGTAGTGATGAGGAAGAACGCCGTAAGTCCGGCTACGAGCTCGAGGTGTCGTTCCGCTTCGCCGACCGAGGTGATCGCGCCGGCTTCACCAAGGCGGAAGCGGTTGTCGACGGCCGACCTGTCCTGGAACTTGTCCATGCCGATGCCGCGGTCATGCGCATCTCCAATGTCGGTCGCCGCCGCCGCAAGGACCTCCACGACCGCGGGTACTGGCTCGACCTGCACGAAGGCAACTGGCTGTCGGACAAGAAAGCCGCCGACGCCACCGTGGATACCGACGCCCTCACCGCCTCTGACGACGTCGCCGTCAAGGAGAAGGTCACCCCGTACGTCGAAGACCGTCGCAACATGCTCATCCTGCGGCTGTGCGACGCCGCCCCTGATGAGGTCACGGTGACCCTTCGTGCGGCTTTGGAGCGTGCCGCCGAGGCGACCTTCCAGCTCGAGGACTCCGAACTCGACGGCAAAGCCCTGCCCGACCTCGACCACCGCGGCAGGATGCTGCTCACCGAATCGGCCGAAGGCGGGGCCGGCGTCCTGAGCCGACTCGTCGACGAGCCGACGGCGCTGGCTCAAGTCGCGCGCACCGCACTCGAGCTCATCCACTACGACCCGGACACTGGCGAGGACCTAGGCAACGCCCCCGGCGCGCAGGAACGGTGCGAAAAGGGCTGCTACGACTGCCTTCTGTCCTACAGCAACCAGTACGAGCACCGCGCCATCGACCGGCACACCATCGTCCCCCTGCTCCGGCAGCTGATGACCTCAGTCGTACAAAGTGGTGCCGGCGGCAAGGTCCGCGCCGAGCAGCGGACCTGGCTCAACGCGCTGTCCGACTCCGGCCTCGAACGCAAGTTCGTCGACTGGCTCAGCGAGCATGGGTACCGGCTGCCCGACGACGCCCAGCGCACCGTCAGCCCGGCCCAAGCCCGGCCCGACCTCGTCTACGACCTCCCCGGCAACCCCGTAGCCCTGTTCGTCGACGGACCGCACCATGACGACGCCACCCAGAAACTGCGCGATGACCGTGCCGCCGAGCGTCTCGAAAACCTTGGCTGGGCCGTGGTTCGCGTCCACCACGACGAGGACTGGCAGGCTATGGCCGACCGGCACGGCTGGCTGTTCGGACCCGGAAGGACCTCGCGTTGACCGACACGATTCTGGACACGGTCGTCGGCGGTCTAGTGAAGGCCCGAGGGCGTGAGTGGGTTGTCCTGCCCGGCACCACGCCTGAGTTTCTGCTCCTGCAACCGCTCGGCGGAAGCTCCGACGACGTCGTCGGCGTCTTTCCCGACGAAGGTGTCGAACCTGCCACCTTCCCGGCGCCGTCCGCGGACGACCTCGGCGACGCCGCGTCGACGGATCTGTTGCGCACTGCGCTGAGGGTGGGCTTCCAGTCCTCCGCCGGTCCATTCCGGTCCCTGGCCGGGATCAGCGTCAGCCCCCGCAACTACCAGTACGTCCCGCTCATGATGGCGCTTCGCCAGGACACCGTTCGGCTGCTCATCGCTGACGATGTCGGCATCGGCAAGACGATCGAAGCTGCGCTCATCGCCTCCGAACTGCTCGCCCAAGGCACGGTCAAACGCCTTGCCGTGCTGTGCTCGCCGGCGCTGGCCGAGCAGTGGCAGCGAGAGCTCCGCGACAAGTTCGGTATCGACGCGACCCTCGTGCTCACCAGCACCGTCAAGCGGCTCGAGCGCGGGCTGATGTTCAACGAGTCGCTGTTTGAGCGTCACCCCCACGTTGTCGTCTCCAGCGACTTCATCAAGTCCGACCGGCGCCGGCATGAGTTCCTGCTCCGTTGCCCCGAGCTTGTCATCGTGGACGAGGCTCACAACTCGGTCGCCGGGGGAGGCGTTGGTCAGCGGTCCCGCCATCAGCGCTACGAGCTGCTGCGCTCGCTCGCCGCCGACCCGACCCGGCACCTCGTCCTGGCCACCGCAACCCCGCACTCCGGTGATGACGCCGCGTTCGTCAACCTCATCGCGCTGTGCAACCCCGACTTTGAGCATGCCGACCTCGGCAGTGACAGCGGCCGGGCCATGCTGGCCCGCCACTTCGTGCAACGCCGCCGGGCCGACATCCGCCACTACATCGACGAGGACACGCCCTTCCCCAGCGACCGGCAGACCCTCGACGTGCCCTACAAACTCAGCACGGCCTACCGAGACCTGTTCGAGGACGTCCTGACCTACGCCCGTGAACAGGTCCGTGACGGTGTCACCGGATCCCGTGGCCGGGTGCGCTGGTGGTCCGCCCTGGCGCTGTTGCGCGCGCTCGCCTCCAGCCCCCGCGCAGCCGCCGCAACGCTGCGCACACGGGCCGCCAACGCCGACCTCACCGACATCGCCGAGGTTGATGCCCTCGGCCGCGCCGGAGTGCTCGACAACTCCGACGACGAGATGCTCGAAGGCATCGACATGACCCCCGGGGCGCTCCTGCACGACCCAGAGGCGCCAGACGGGACCGAGGGCGGAGCTCTGCGCCGCCGACTGCTCACGTTCGCCCGGCGTGCCGCCGAACTCGAAGGCCCCGACCAGGACCGCAAGCTTGGCCTGCTCACCATCCAGGTCAAGAAGCTCCTCGAAGACGGCTACACGCCGATCGTGTTCTGCCGCTTCATCGACACCGCCAACTACGTAGGGGAGCACCTCACCGCAACCCTCTCGGGCAAGCGCGGCGAGCCGATCAACGTCGACACCGTCACCGGGCTCCTGCCCCCGGCCGAACGAGAGCGCCGCATCGGGGAACTCACCGACCACGAGGGACGCCACGTGCTGGTCGCCACGGACTGCCTGTCCGAAGGCGTCAACCTGCAAGAGGCGTTCTCTGCCGTTCTGCACTACGACCTCGCCTGGAATCCCACGAGACACGAACAACGTGAAGGAAGGGTGGACCGTTTTGGGCAGCGCCACGACATCGTGCGCGCCGTCACCCTCTACGGCGAAGACAACGGCATTGACGGCATCGTGCTGGACGTCCTCATCCGCAAACACCGCGCCATCGCCAAAGCGACCGGCGTCGCAGTGCCCATCCCCGGCGACGGCCAAGCACTCATTGAGGCCCTCGCCGAAGGCCTGCTGCTGCGCGGCCGTGACGTACAAGCGCTCACCCTCGACCTCGGACTCGACGAGCGCACCATTGCCCTCGACACGGCCTGGCAGTCCGCCGCGGCCAAGGAAAAGACCTCCCGAACCCGCTTCGCCCAGCACGCCATCAAGCCCGAGGACGTCGTCGCCGAAGTCGAGGAGATCCGAGCCGCCCTCGGCGCCCACGCCGATCTGCAGCACTTCCTCACCAGCACCCTACGCGCGCTGGGCTCCACCGTCACCACCCTCGAGGACGGGTTCAGCGCCGTGCTCGCAACGCTGCCTCTCGGTCTGAGGCACAGCCTGCCCGTCGGGCTACGTGACCCCGCGCTTTTCTGCACCCAACCTCCGGCCCCGCGCGGCCAGGCAGTGATCGCCCGCACCGACCCGGCAGTGCAGGCCATCGCCCGCTACGTCCTGGAGAGCGCCCTTGCCGCGGCCGTCCCCGTAAAAGAACGACCCGCCCGACGCGCCGGCGTGATGCGCACCGACGCCGTCACCACCCGCACCACCTTGCTGCTCGTCCGCTTCCGCTTCCAGCTCGCCCTCCCCGTGGGCGACGGCACCCAGCAACGGGTCGCCGAAGACGCCCGAGTCCTCGCATTCGAAGGCGCCCCAGGCAACGCCGTGTGGCTGCCAGACCAACAGGCCGAAGCACTGCTTGCGGCCGACCCCAGCGGCAACATCCCTGAGGAAGCCGCCCGCCTTGCCGCCCAGCGCGTCATCGAGGGCCTCCCACAGCTCATGCCCCACCTGGAGTACGTCGCTGACGAACACGCCGACCGGCTGCTCGGCGCCCACCGAAGGGTCCGCACCGGTGCAGGCGCCGTACGCCGAGGGCTGACCGTCACCGCACAGCGCCCAGTTGACCTGCTCAGCATGCAGATCCTGCTCCCGACCGGAGCCGGAGAATGACCGGCTCCCTCACCTCCGTCCACGTCGCCGGCGGCCTGCTCCCCACCGACGTCCTTTCCGCAGTGCTCGCCGGCAGTCTCGACGGGCTCAAACCCGCCGACTACCACCTGGGCGGCGAGAACCCCCGCGAAGCCTCCGCCCGGGTCTGGACACATCTGCTCGGCGTCTACCGCCGATTCCGGGACGACCTTGCCAGGTTGCCCGACAACGACCCTGCCGTCGGCGTCACCCGTGAGCGCTGGCTCACCGTGCTGCTGTCCGATCTCGGCTACGGCCGGGTGAGCGCGACTGGCCCGGGCGGAATCACCGTCGAAGACCGGCAGTACCCCGTCAGCCACCTGTGGGGCGCCACCCCGATCCACCTGCTCGGCTGGGGTGTCCCACTCGACAAACGAAGCCCAGGCGTGCCCGGCGCCGCGCACCGAGCCCCCCACGCCATGCTGCAGGAACTGCTCAACCGCACCGACCAACACCTGTGGGCGCTGCTGTCCAACGGCCGGGCCCTGCGGCTGCTGCGCGACTCCACCACCCTCACCGGACAGGCATACGTCGAGTTCGACCTTGAGGCCATGTTCGACGGCGAACTGTTCGCCGAGTTCGCGACGCTCTACCTGCTCACCCACCAGTCCCGCGTCGAGGTCCCCGAGGACGGGCAGCCGTCAGATTGCTGGCTCGAGCAGTGGCGCACCACCGCCGTCAGCCAAGGAGTCCGCGCCCTCAACCTGCTGCGCGACGGCGTCCAACAGGCGCTCGAAATCCTCGGCACCGGCTTCCTGCAACACCCCGCCAACGCCGGTCTGCGCGACGACCTCGACGCGGACAAAATCAGCGTCGATGAACTCCACGCCAGCCTCTTGCGGACGGTCTACCGGCTGCTGTTCTGGTCCGTCGCCGAGGACCGCGACGCCCTGCACGGCCCTGTAGCGACCGCGGACGTTCGCCAGCGCTACCGCGACCACTTCTCCTCCACCCGACTGCGTCACCTCGCGCTGCGGCGACAGGGCAGCGCCCACCACGACCTGTGGGACGCCGTCAGCCTTGTCATGACTGCGCTCGGCCGAGCAGACGGTGAACCCCGCCTCGGACTTCCCGGCCTCGGCGGCCTATTCAGCACCACCGAGGCCGACGTCCTGACCAGCGCCAAACTCGGCAACCAGCCACTGCTGGCCGCCATCCGGTCGCTGTCGATCGTGCAACCCAGCCGCGCCGACTCGTCGATTTCCGCAACCTCGGAGCGGACGAGTTGGGCTCGATTTACGAGTCACTTCTCGAGCTGGTCCCTCGGCGTGACCCCATCCGGCATACGTTCACCCTCGAGAACCTCGCTGGGAACGACCGAAAGACCTCGGGGAGCTACTACACCCCCAGCGACCTCGTCGAGCTGGTCCTGGACACCGCCCTTGACCCCGTCCTGGACGACGCTGAGAAGGAGTCGGATCCTGAGCAGGCTCTCTTGGCTCTCACCGTTTGCGATCCGGCGATCGGCAGCGGGCACTTCATGGTCGCGGCGGCCCGCCGAATCGCCGCGCGGCTCGCGACCGTCCGAAGCGGGGAGATCGACCCCACGCCTACCGACGCGCAGGACGCCATGCACGACGTCGTGGCCCGTTGCATCTATGGCGTGGACATCGGCCCGATGGCCGCCGACCTTGCCAAGGTCAGTCTCTGGCTCGAGGCTATGAGCCCTGGTCGGCCGCTGTCTTTTTTGGACCACCACATCAAGGTCGGCAACTCGCTGCTCGGCACGACCCCTGCGTTGCTGCACGCCGGCATCCCCGATGAGGCCTACGTCGCCCTCACCGGTGACGACAGGAAGGTCGCCACCGCCTGGAAGCGGCTCAACGAGATGCAGCGCTCTGGACAGACGTCCCTGTTCGACGAAGGCGGGCTGGAGATGGGCAACGCCGAGCAGCGGCTTGCTGCCGAGGAGATCGGCGCCCGCGCTGCGTCAGCACAGACTCTCGCCGACGTAGCTTGGGCTGCCCAACGCTACGCCACATCGGTAGCTAGCGAGCATGCCGTCCGCCGTCGCCGGGTGGCCGACGCTTGGTGCGCAGCTTTCCTTGGCCCCAAAACGCCGAACGAGGAACCCATCACGCAGGCACTGCTTGAACAGATCACGGCGGGAACGACAGACCTCCAACTGCTCCCCATCCTCGATCACATCGACACACTGGCAAACCGATACCGGCTCTTCCACTGGCACCTGGAGTTCCCCGAGGTCTTCCACGTTCCGGACCACGGACCCGCCAACACCGCCACCGGTTGGACCGGAGGCTTCAGCGTGATCCTTGGCAACCCGCCGTGGGGTCGCATCAAGTTGGTTGAGCGTGAGTGGTTCGAGAGTCGTGCGCCACATGTCGCAGCAATCGCCAACGCCGCTTCGCGTGCACGCGCAGTCCAAGCGCTTGCTGTGACTGAGCCGGTCCTCTTCGCTGAGTATCAGACTGTCGCGCGATACGCAGAGGAGCAGGCGGCGTTCGTTCGGTCGTCCGGGCGATTCCCACTAAGCGCGCGCGGTGACGTGAACACCTTCGCGTTGTTCGCGGACCTGATGTCAACGCACATCGCGCCAACTGGGGTAGCGGGCTTCGTCGTACCCACAAGCCTTGCTACGTCAGACACAACATCAGCCTTCTTCCGGTCTCTCGTCGAGACAGGACGGTTGGCCGCCCTCTTCGATTTCACGAATGGTGCGCGCATCTTTGACGGCGTTCCCGACCAGTTGCACTTTGCCGTTGTCGCCGTACACGGAAGCTCCCGCTCGACGAGGTGGTTTGAGACGGCCTTCAGCGTCCGGCACATCAAGGACCTCCCCGCCAAGAAGTCCCGCCTGGCTGCTGCTGATCTGCTTCGTGTGAATCCGAATACTGGGACCTGTCCCACCTTCACGACCCCTGAAGCGGCTCAACTGACTCTCCGCGCCTACGCCGCACATTCAGTTCTCGTAAATGAACGAGAGGGGCTGAACCCGTATGGCTTGTCGTTCCTGAGGATGCTAGATATGACCAACGACGCAAGGCACTTCGTCGAAGCTCCGGCTTGGGGAAACGCCGCCGGCGACGACCAGCCACTCGCGCGATCACTCGATGGCAAAGAGCACGTCGCGGTGTTCGAGGCGCGTTTCACCCACATCTATGACCATCGGTACACGACATATCGCGAGGCCAATGCTGGCAACGTCGCGGAGGGGAACCTACCTCGAGTCTCGGCACAGGCGCACGCTGACGCTGCGGTTGAAGTAGTTCCCCGGTACTGGGTGCGGATGTCATTGGTGGAGGAGGCTCTAGACGGTCGCTGGGACCGTGACTGGCTGGTTGGCTGGCGAGATGTCAGCAACGCGACGAGCGAGCGAACGATGATCGCATCAGCTATCCCAAAGGTCGGAGCCGCGAATAGTTATCCGCTCGCGCTGCCGACCGATTGGCACGACGCGCCGCTGCTCATCGCATCTTGGAACAGTCTCGCTTGCGACTACGTGAGTCGGCAGAAGATCACGTCCGCGCACCTGAATTTCTTTGTGGTGAAACAACTTCCGGTGCCGTCACCGCAGTTCTTCGATTCGAACGTTCCGGCCTGGATGCCTGGTCGATCCCTCCGGTCCTGGGTGACGGATCGAGTCGTCGAGTTGTGCGCCACATCCAATGTCATGGGTAGCTTGGCGAAGGATTTCACGGCAGATGGACGCCCCTACATCTGGGACGACGCACGTCGCGCGGAAATACGCGCCGAACTTGATGGAGCTTTCTTCCACCTCTACGGGTTTACCCGCGCGGACGTTGTTTTTGCGTTTGATGGCTTCCGGCTGCTCAAGCAGTACGAGGAGCGAGACCGCGACGGTGACTTCCGCAGCAAGCGCCTCGTCCTCGCTGCCTACGACGCCATGACAACTGCCGCGGCCACCGGCGTCCCGTTCGTCAGCCCGCTGGACCCGCCGCCAGGCCAAGGTCCCCGCCATGAGGAGAGGACGCCGTGAGCGTCGACACCACGATGGATGCAAGCGTCACTCCCGGCCCGGTGCAAGACGCGGAATGGACCGCCCGGTACCGCGCGCGCCTTCGCGCCGCCCTGGAGGTGCTCTCTGAGCACGACGTGCCACTAACTGCGGAACTGCAGGAGCTCACCGCGCAACGGGTGCCGCTCAACGACTATGACGCTTCCACCACGTCAAGCGGCGCGGTGCGCGCCTGGACGAACCTCGGTTGGAACCTGACGACCACGTACGAGCACGCCGGCTGGGTGCACATCACGTCAGAGGGTGGGTACCGGCTCACGAAGGAGGGGCGGGCTGCCCTGGCCACCTACCCGGATCCGATGAAGATGTACGACGAGGGTGTGGCGGCGTACTGGACGTGGGACGCCGCTCGCAAAGAGCAGCTTGCTGACCTCACGCTCGACCCCGCTCACGAGGTGTTGCACGCCGGCTCCGGGGCGGCTCATGCAATACGGGCCGTGGCGCCTGTGCTCCAAGCCTGGCGCTCGGGTGACTCGGCATTCCTGCCCGGCACCTCCGTCTGGAACGCCGAGTCGACGACGCACCTCGTCGACTACCTGGCCACCGCCCCGCAACCCACGCCCGGGACGCTGCCTGGTCTTGACAACCAGCCTGCCCGGCTTCTCGCTGCAGAGGCCTTCGTGCTGCTGGTCGGACCGTTCAGCGACATGAACGGCTCCACCAAGCGGAGCAGGGTGCGCAGCCCGTTGATGTTGGGGGAGGAACCCCCTGGGCTGCCATGGTTGCTCTCGGCGGACCTTGAACAGGGTTTCGTCCACGGCGGGAGGGCGCTCATCGCCGACCCTCCGTCGTTGCTGCGCTGGTTCGCAACAATGCTGCAGCACTGGTGGGCGCAACCGGCCGAGCAACGGGCCCAGGCGTGGGAAGACCCCTGGCTGTTCCGGGACCTGGTCTCCGGGGCCGACGGCGTTGATGACCGGGTGGCGTCCCTTATGTGCGTCCTCGCCCATCCAGGCTCGTTCACCACGCTGCTGCGTAGGGCGGATCGTGAGCGGGTCGTCGAGGCGTTCCAGAACACGGCGCCGGCGACGACCTCAGATGTTGAAAAGGACCTGAAGGCGATCACGGTC
This sequence comes from Phycicoccus sp., assembly GCA_012927555.1. Taxonomy (GTDB): domain Bacteria; phylum Actinomycetota; class Actinomycetes; order Actinomycetales; family Dermatophilaceae; genus UBA4719. The sequence continues at coordinate 29,318 of JABBOX010000232.1, read as the reverse complement.
GCTCTGCAGCAAGAGCAGGGCGGCAAGGCGGTCCGATACGACGCCGCGCCGCTCCTTCAACAATGGAGCCAGGACCCCGGGTCCGCGCGGGCGTGGCTGGTACGTGGCGAGCTTGACCAGCAAAACCGCGTGCCCCTCTGGGTACAGCAAGGCCGGGTCACTTTGACCGTCGGTCGGTTCACGCAACTGCCAGCCCACCTAACGCAGGACGCGCTCAGCAGCATGGTCGACGACCGTTACGCCGATCTGCAGGTGGTCAAGCGGGAGGCGAAAAGGCGCGACGTGCTCGCCTTCGTCTTGGGCATGCAGCCCGATGACCTGGTTGTCACCGTCGATGGTGACGAACTACGCCTGGGCCGGTTGAAGGACGAGCCGGCGGTCCTCGAACACATCGGCGGATTGACGCTTCTGACTCGTCCCGTCGCCTGGGTGGCGGATGCCGCTCCGGCCGTGAAGGACCTTCCGCCGGATGTGCGCCCGAGGGTGCGGTTCAAGGGCGAGGACGTCGTCGACCTCACCGACATCCTTGCTGCGCTGGAGCCACTCCAGGAGGTCGACGGGGAAATCTACGACGGTGAGGATGTCAAGGCCGTCAACGTGGACAGGTTGATCCAGGCAGAGACAGAGGTCCTCGTCGTCCCGGTTCCTCCGGCAGTCCTGTCCTGCGACGAACGGAAGCTCGCCACAGAGCTGTTCCACGGCGACGCGGTCTGGTTGCACGAGCTGTTGATCAGCCTCAACGAGCGCAAACAGGTCGTGCTGGAAGGCCCGCCGGGAACCGGCAAGACCTACCTGGTCCTGAAACTGCTGGAGGCCTGCGGGGTGGTCGAGAGCCAGTCCGCACTCGTGCAGTTCCACCCCACCTACTCCTACGAGGACTTCGTCGAGGGCTTCCGGCCGACCGCCATCGACAGTGGATCCGGCGTAGCGTTGACCGTCGTGCCCGGGCCACTGAAGCGCCTCGCAGACGAGGCCAGGAACGCGCCCAGCAAGCCGTTCGTACTGGTCATCGACGAGATCAACAGAGCCAACATTGCAAAGGTGTTCGGGGAGCTGTACTTCCTCCTGGAGTACCGAAAGAACGAGATCGAGCTCCTCTACAGCGCCGGCGAGCGGTTCAGCCTGCCCGAGAACCTGTTCATCATCGGAACGATGAACACGGCCGACCGGTCCATCGCGCTGCTGGACGCCGCGCTACGCCGGCGCTTCGTGTTCCTGTCCATGGACACCGCCGAACCGTCGCTGACCGGGGTACTGAAGGCTTGGAGTGATGCCAATGGGCAACCCGCGGGTCTGGCCCAGCTGCGGGACCGCATCAACAGGGAGATGGACGATCGTGGACTGGAAGTAGCTCTGGCCTTCGGGCCGTCGTACTTCATGCGCGCCGGGCTGAACGAACCCGACGCCCTCGGGCGGCTGTGGCGGAGGGAACTTCGCCCCATGCTGCTTGAGCATCACTATGGCGACCACGACAAGGTGGACGGCTGGTATCCGTTCCAGAAGTGGTGCATGGAGTTCGACCTGATCGCTGCGCCGGGTGACGCCGGTGTCTCGGAGTGAGCTAGATGCCCTCGACGAGGGGCAAAGCGTCTACCCCGTCGCGCTGACGCTGGCCCAGGCCGCAGAGCTAAACCGGAGCAAGCTTGTCACGGCTCAGCCGGAGGGCGATGGATGGCGCGTCACCGCGGCGTACACCGTGGGCGTCGTTCGGATCGGCGACTTCGTCGTACGGGTCACTCCCAAGGTTGGGGTGGTCAAGGTCCTGACGCTGCTGGCCCGGGCGTACGGGGTGGCGGGGTTGACGATCGACCCAAGCACAGTCGAGCTCGGACACGACGCGGATCTGTCGGCCGTGCTGGCGGTGCTGTTCGCGCTTGAGGTCGACCGTGCGATGGCCGGCGGTCCGCTGCGTGGATACCGCACCGAGGACCAGACCCTTCCCGTACTGCGTGGTCGGCTGCGTTTGCGGGACCAGTACCTGCGCCGGCACGGCGTGCTCTCACCCCTCGAGGTGACCTTCGATGAGTGGACGCTGGACACCGACGAGAACCGTCGCATCCGCGCCGCTTCCCAGCGTCTACTGGAGCTGTCCGAGGTGCCGCTGCGAGCTCGCGTCGGCTTGATGCGCCTCGACCGGCTGCTCTCCGAGGTGTGGGTGGGCCCGCGCGGGGCTCCTCTTGCCGGGTGGACGCCCACCCGGCTCAACGTCCGCCTTCATCGGCTGCTGCACCTGGCCGACCTGGTGATCGCACACACCAGCGTCGAACATGCGGCCGGCCCGACACAGACCCACGGTTTCGTCATCAACCTGGCATGGCTGTTCGAGAAGCTCGTGGCCCGGCTGCTCTGGGAGAGGTACCCAGACCTGGTCTCACAGAAGACCTTCGACCTGGACGGACTTGGCGGCCTTTTGTCGATCAAGCCTGACCTCGTCTTCAACGACCTTGACGGCGACCCGATCGCGGTCGCGGACACCAAGTACAAGCTGCTCGGCGACCGGGGCAAGATCTCCAACGACGACGCCTACCAACTCGTGACCTACTGCGGGCGGCTGGGCCTGTCGAGGGGGCATCTCATCTACGCGGCGGGAGAGCCCCGTCCGGAGCCGTTCGACATCACCGGGACTCAGGTGAGCCTCGTGATTCACCGTATCGACCTGGGGCAGGACGTGACAGACATCGAGTCGCAGGTGGCCGCGCTGCTCGACAAGATCCTCCAACCTGAGTCTGCCGAAGTCGTCTTGTGATTCACCCGCCGCCATTCCGGGAGGGCTGGCCCTGGCCGCGGCGGCACTGGAAATGGCGACCGGTGCAGGGCGGTGTGGTTGATCAGGTGCTCTTGATACCACACGGTGGCGGGAGGCCGTGCCGGTGAGCATGAGCCGCCGGCCCGTGGTCGTCGTGACGACCTGTTGCTTGAGGAAGGGTGGCTGCACGAGTTGCGCTCATCATCGGTCGGCGCGTGAAGCACCCGGGGGCCGAACGCAATCTGGCAGGCAGTTACCGGCCAGAAGGATTGAAGTCCTGGTTCGAGCCCATGCGCTGAGCCTCCTCACGGCTGGTCAGACGCGGTCGTGCCGACGGATCGCCTAACCGATCTAGAGGCTGCGCCGCGCAACCGGTTGCCTCACGAATATCTGATGGGCTGCGCCCCTCGGCCTCGACGGGCCACGCCCGCCTGGTCGAGAGCCCGCCGCACCGCAGCCTGGGTCCGCCCTGTCAGCTCAGCCAGCTCCCTCAACGACCGGCCGCGCTGGTACTCGAGAGCCACGAACTCGATCAGCCGCCGCCTCTGATCCGTATTCTGGCGCACCAACGCGGTGCCGCGGAACTGTGGCAGCACCTCAAGGACGGGCCGAGACGGATAGGCCATGACCCCATTCTGGGGGAAGGTGAGCGCACCAGGCTCACGGTTCGCTGACCACCAGAGCAAGAGACGGGCGGGCGAGGGGACCGGTCAGGCGGTGGATGCGCTGGAGTGTCCGCGGCTCGGGCGGGCACCGGCGAAGGAACCGGGCGAGCGGGTCCCCGAGCTCGTGGTCGGTCACGAATCGGTCGGAGTCGTCTTGTGAGCGCATGTCCCACTGGCTCTGCCAACGTGGGGCCAGGTACGTCAGGGCGATGAAGGCGGCCACCACCGCTCCTGCCGCGATCCGGCCGTCGGCGACGGACTGCGCCACCGCGACCGCGGCCACTACGAACCGGATCTGCCAGGCGAATTGGGTCAGCGGGAGCCAGCCGACCGTCTTTGCGATCGCCAGGGCAACCGCGCGCACCAGATGCCACGGAATCGTCCAGAGCTCGACTGCGACGTCGAATCTGGTCTGGCCCAGGCGAATCCATCCGACCGCCGCGGCGATCACGCCGGCCGCCTGGTCGGCCGGCAGCTGCCCCATCTGGGCGGCCTGCAGGAGCCCGGCAGACACCACGACGCTGCGCCGCCCTGCTGCGCCGGCGCTGATCCCCACCTCGCCGTCGCGCGCGTAGAGCTCGACCGCTGGCGGGCCGAGGCCCTTCTGGCACAGCAGTGCGATCGCCGGCGCCAGCTCCGCAGCCTCCTCCTCGCTCAAGACCCGAGCACCGCCCAGCAGCCGGACCGCCGGCCGCTCCAGGCCGCCCGCGCACAGCACGGCCGTCAGTGCCAGGCCGCCGACGAAGAGCGTCAAGCCCGGCAACGGCGGGAGCAGGGCACCGACCATGCACGTCAGCACGGTGCTAATGAGCAGACCCGGCGACCGGGCCAGCGCCTGCGCCATACCCGGTGAACGTGCCATCGCCCTCCACCTCCTTCAGTGAAGCCACTAGTGCGATTGTCTCGATTAGGGCGGCTGGTGGCCGCCAGCGGCCGGACCCGACCTTAGGGGCTTCGAGGTCAAGTCTGGCCCCAACCTCTGACACGGCGGCGAGTTATCCACAGCCGCCGACCGAGGCCGGCACCAAGACCGGCGCGGATGGCTGGATGGGCAGGAACGACCCGCACGAGACAAGGAGCTGGACCTGTGATGGCGAACGACACGATCGACCAGGACGCGAGTGACACCCTGGCCGCGGTCGCGCGGCTGCTGCGCCACGCAGCGGTCCGCGCGTGGGCGCAGGCCGAGGCCGACGGGCCCCGGTCGCATCTGCATCTGCTGGGCCTTGGGATCCACACCGCTTCATGCCAAGCGGTGGCCATGCTGCCGGCCGACGCCGACCTGAAGGGGCACCCCCCGGCGCAGGACGACGTCGCGCAACTGCTGCGCGCCGCCGAGGAACTGACCCGAAGCATCCCAGTCCTGGACCAGACGGCCGGGATCTCGCCGCTGGTCGTGGCCATCTGCGACCTCGTGCGTGAGGCGACGCCGTGAACGCCCAGGACGAGCGCAGCGTCGGCGAGCTGCTGCTGGATGCCGACTTCAGCACCCGCCAGGTCCTCATGGACGTCACCGGGCAGGACGCGCCGGCGATGCTGCGCACCTGGGGCGAGGTCGTCCAGTCCGCCTCCGAACTCTGGGCTTCCCTCCCGCAGCCCGTCCATGGAGGCACAGGCCCTATCGACGGTGTCACCATGGCGCGACTCGAGGCGATGAGCTTGGGGATGCACCGCACCCAGGTCCGGCGGGGCTGGCCTGGCGACGGCCCCGCCGACGAGCGGCTGCTCCACGTCGCCGAGACGCTCACCCGAGCAGCTGACCTCATCGGCCGCCGAGGTGGCCACATCCGACCGACGGACACTGCGGTCCGCGCAGACCTTGACGCCGCCCGCATGCGGATCATGCACACCCTCTACGTCGGCGCCCACGGCGTCGGTGTCGCGGCACGAGAGCACGTGGCCGACGTGGAACTGTCCACTCGCGGGAAATCCAGTAGGGAGAGCCGCGGCGTGCCCCGAGGGCAGGACGCCATCAGCAGGCTGGCCGCGTTCGAGCAGCTCGCGGGCGCCTACGTCGGTAACCGGTTCGCCCGTGCCGCCCAGGGCGAACATGTGCGCGGACCCTACGGCAGTGAACGGCTCCAGCAGGCCCTCATCGGCTGGGACATCCAAGCCCACCGCACGCTGGCCGCCACCCCCACCGCTCCCAACCTGCTGCTGACCGCACGGACCCAGGCTGGCATCGCCACCGCCGCAGGCGCGATCCTGCACGCCGGCGCCCGCACCGGCCACGTCGACACGCACGCCTACCAGCACCGCCTTGCCCCCAGCCTCGACGCCACGCAGGAGGCCTGGACCCACGTCGCCGACCGGTGGGCCGAGATGACCAGCCCCGCCGACCGCACCGACCTGGACCTGGTCCACGCAGCAGGCGAGCTGCGCGCCGCTGTCCGCGAGGTCGCCCACGACAAGACCACCTGGGCTCGGCCAGATGTCATGGCCGGCCGCGTCGACCTGGGCGAAGCCGCCCAGCACCTCCAACAGGCCCTGTCCGCCGCCGTCGACGTCGCCTGCGTGATCCGCGACGTCGCCGCCCAGGACGCCAACCTCACCGGCCCGGCCCGCGCGATGTCCCACCGGGCCAACGCCGACATCGACCGCGCTACCGAGCGCGGTCACCGCGGCGAAGACGTTGTTTGGGTTACCCCCGGCGATGTCTACGCCAACCGCACCGTGACCATCCCCGAACCGGTCCGCGCCGGACTCGTTGATGCCACCGACACCCTCGTGCAGACCGCCAGCAACGCCATGTCAGCTGCCTCCTGTCTCGACCGAGCCACCCAAGACAGACCCACCGGATCCGGGCAGGAAGCGACCGCACCTCGCAGCCGCCGACACGAGGCCCTCACGCCCATGGCTCAGGTTTCACCCCGGGTTGCCCGGCCATAGCGCTACGTCACACCTCAATGACCGCCAAGAGAGCCTGCCCGCTCCTTGGCGATGGCAAGGACGAGCAGTACAAGCTGCTCGGCCGAAGAGACGGAAGGTGAAATGGCGATGATCAGCCCCGAAACACAGAGCAGTCGACTGTTGAGGGAGACGGCAAACTTGCTCAACTCCGTCGCCGAGGCCGCGTGGACAAACGACATCCCATCACCGGCAAGGTGGGATTTGCACCGCATAGGCACCGAGGCATATCTCGCCCAGCGCGACATCCTCCACGCGCTCGGTCAAAGCGCAGCGCCCACCGCAGCCCTGCCCGGAATCGACGTCGCGGCCGCACTCGAGCAGGCGGCCCACACTCTCGCCGTCGTCACCCAGGAGCTCCACAATCTTGATAGCGATGGTTTGGTGGAGCGAGTGGCCGCCCTTGCTCGAAGGGCGCTCGCTCTCGCCCCCGGGCCGACTCGGATGGGACGGTGATCCTCATTGGGCGGTCTCGAGCGAAGCGCGCGCGATGCCTGCTGCCTTGCCTGCGCTTCGTGTGCAAGGACCCAACTTTCCTCTCCGTCGCCACTGGCGCAGCCCAGTACTTGTGACTTCGGCGACGAAGAGATCACGCTCATTGTCAGAAGCAGGGTCTTCGTCGGCATCGGCTGGCTCATAGACGGCGACACAGCAATTGCCATGGCGGCCGCCGCGCAAGCGCTCTCATGCGCCCCGTGCTGAGAGTCGTGCGCGAAACATGTTGGGAATCAATCGAATTGAGCGGTCGCCCACGATGCCGGCCGCATGAGCTATCGACCCGCCGTGCTTCGGCTGCCGAATGAGTGTGATCCGGTGGCGCGCGCGAGTCCGGCGGTGCCCGGAGAGGGCCTGTGAGCGGGGGACGCTCTGCGAGGGGCCCCGAACTGATCGCGCCGCGGGCGAAGCTGAGCAGCCGGGCCATCGCGTGGCCACGGCTGCCCCGGCGCACGCCGACACCATCGCTTCAGCGCTGGCCCAGCATCTGGGGGTGGACTGGTCACACCTGCTGCCCGCGAGATGTCAGGAACGGGGGGCCCTCACCGGACCAGCGCGCGCCCCACAGGAGCGTGCGACCCGCGACGCCGGGCTAGCGGGCGTGTCCAGTCTCGACCCACCGTGGATCTCAACCCCGCGCCTTGGCCAACCGGATCATCCTCATCCAAGCCCCATGGGGCGCCGCGCCCTGATCACCGCCAGCCGCGCCGCGGCCCCCGCAGCCAACCAAAGGGATGTCCGCCGCCAGCCTAGATCGCAATCTCCAGTTGCCAACTGCACCCCGGGGGCCCCTCGGGGTCAACCTCACGGCTGCCGTTCGGTGAGAAAGCGACACCGGCCCTTGGCGCCCCCAACGCAAGGGTCGCAAGATGGCGTCATTTGGGGCCCGTCACCTTGACAATCCGGTCGGCGATAACGAACGCCGTGACGTTGTCCAGCTCGACGGTGAGATCGGGGGTCTGACCCTTAAGACATGTGGGACAACGAAGCGGCCAACGCCGACCATCGCCTGAGCCAAGGCCCAGAAATCCGGTCCCGTGACAATGCGTGCATGCGGTGTAGCCGTCAATAGTGACGATTGCGTGGAGGATGCTCAGCAAGGGGCGCCACGTGCTGACAGTGTCTTCGCTCAATGCCTGTCGGGCTGTAGCGACGAACCGGGCGAGTTGGACGTCATTGCGAACGTGCGCAGCTGTGGCGGCACGACGGTGAAGCGAGCGGAGCTCTCGGACTATGTCCTGCTGTTGACGATGGAGAGGCACCAGAGCGGCGCCGAGTGCGCGACCACTCAGACCTTCGGCTCGCAGTGCGGCCGAGTCGGCGGTGATTTGTCCGTCAAGGTCCAGTAGTTGGGCTTCGAGTGCAACCGACCCACCTTCCGGTTGGGTTGGACCCAACAGGTAGCGCTCGGCAGCTTGTTGCAGCACCTCCGGCGCCGCAAGTACCTGTCTCACGTGTTCGATGACGGCACCGTCGACAACGTCGACCGGGACGTTCAAGCAGGCCCCGTGCCGGCTTGGATCTGCGATCGGCAGGTAGTGGTCGCGACATGAGTAGGTAGGACGCTGGGTTCCAGCGGTTCGCCCCATGGCCCCGCGGCCGCACGGCATCCGGAGAACGCCCGACAAGAGGTAAGGGCCCCGGGACTGCTGTTGCGGCCCCCTGCGGCCTTGTTGCCATGCGAACCATTGCGCCGACTCCGCCTGGGTGAGGATCGCTGGGATCGAGACGGAGATGCCGTCGAAGATCCAGATTCCGGAGGCCGCTCGCAGAGGCGGCTGCCGGAGAGCCCAGCGACGCAGAGAGGTAGCGGACCAGGCAGACGCACGGGCTGGCGCCATTCCCGCCGAATTCAGTTCTGCGACAACGGTATTTGCCTTCGAGCCGTCCACGATCAGTCGTTGGAAGATGGTCCGAATGGTCTCCGCCTGCGCGTCGTCTCTGACCAAGAGTTTGCCTCGCCTGGCTGGCGCTGATACGACTCGATATCCGAACGGTGGCGTTGAGGAAACAAATCGTCCTTCATTCTGGGCAGCGGCGCGGCGGCCCTGTTGTGTGCGTTCCGATATGCGGCGCCGCTCCCACCCCCCAATGACGCCCAACACGCCAGAAGTCAGATCGCCGGCGGGAGTGGAGGTGTCGAGGCCTTCGTCAATCAGTACGACATGACACCCGTGTTCACGCAGCTTCTCTACAAGATTGAGGAGGCCAACCGCCGACCGAGAGATCCGATCGATCTTGGTGGCCATGACGGCATCCACACCTCCGGCCTCGACTCTCGCCAGCAGCCTGTCAAGGCCCGGTCGGGAATCAAGTACGCCTGAAACACCAGCATCGTCAAAGTGTTCAACCAGCTCTGCGGCTCGGGACGTAACAGCTGCGGCCAGCCGGCGCCTCTGGTCCGACAACGATGTGCCCTTCTCGACCTGCTCGGCTGTCGAGACCCTCGCGTAGGTAACGATCCTGACCTGCCGGCTCACGAGGCCTTGATGTCTACCTTCGGTGACTGAATCCGCTGCTCGGAGGGCAACAGGGCTTCGATCAGCTTGGTGAGGACTTTGGGATCCGCGTGATCCCGAAACATCACCCGAACCCGCACCTCGCCAATTTGTGGGAGTCGCCTCTGCCATTCGCTCATACCCCCCAAAGGCCGGCAAGGGACTGCTGGCGGTCATCCCGCGGTAGGTCGGGATAGCGCTTGCGATGGACGAGTGGGCGACTAACAGGGAACGCTCGCGGCCTGCGCTTTCGCGGCAGTGCTGATGGCGGTCGTGCGCTCTGGCTCGATCAGGGACGCCCTGACCGAGCTGATCACTTCGGCACTCTCGATCGCCGCCTGATGCAGAGGCTGCGTCGTCCGCCCGGTCGTCGGCCTCTGCGTGGAGCCCATCGCGGCCGCTGGCGTCACTTCGCGAGCCGGTCACGGGGAACCAGAGAGCGCGGCATGGCCACGGCCGAGTTCGCCGTCGTGCTACCAGCAGTCGTCCTGGTGCTGGCCCTGTCGTTGGGAGCGTTGGGGCTGGCTTGGGATCAGATCCGATGTGTCGATGCGGCCCGGGCCGGGGCCCGCGCCGCATCTCGGGGCGACACAGCCCAGGCAGTGATCCTGGTTGCCAGTCGTGCGGCCCCTTCGGGCGCCGAGGTCTCCATGAGCGCAACGGGCGACCTCGTCCGGGTCTCGGTCGTCTCGCGACCTCACGTGGCTGCGACTCTGCTCCCCACGTTGCTTCGTGCGAGCTCGACCGCGACCGCAGTCCTCGAACCGTCAGATGGGCAGGGGTGACGCGGAGGGCAGTGGTGACGAACAGCAATGTGGTGATGCGGGGTGCTGCGGTCACAGAGCTGCCGGTTCCGGCACCCGCCCCGGGCATTGGACGCCACCGGACCGATCGTGGATCGGTCACCGTAGTCATGCTCGGCGTCATCGGAGCAGTGCTGCTTCTGACGATCTCAGGGCTCGTTCTGGCCAGCGCGGTTCTGGCAAGTCATCGCGCCCGAGCCGCAGCGGACCTTGCAGCGCTCGCCGTCTCGGGCATGCTGATGCGGGGCGAACCAGCCGGGGCGGCCTGTGCGGCTGGGGCTGAGGTTGCTTCGGTCAATCACGCCAAGTTGCAGCAGTGCATCACAGCCGCAACGGACGTGCGGCTCAGTGTTGTCGTCAACGCAGGCATCAAGGGCGTGGGCGTCGCCACAGCCAGGTCACGAGCCGGCCCTGACTCGAGCGGTAGGTGAACATCGGGCCGGCTCCCCACGCGTTTCAGTCCGAGGACTCGGTGCCGCTCTCGCTGCTGGTGTGGGTGCCGGTCTCGTTCTTGGTGTCCGTGTCGCTCCCCGTGGCGCCGTCCTTCTGAAGACGATGGCGGCTCGAGTGCTGGCCTGCCTCTGCGGCCGGGCTTGCTGCCGCATCGGCTTGTCCCTTGCGCAGCTCACGGAGCTCTTTGCGCGAGCTTGCCTTGCGACGCGCGCCACGGTTGATCAGGGCAAAGCCGAGGCCGATCAGGATGACGGACAGGGCGCCGGCAATGAACATGGCCAGAGGCGAGGCCGAGATCGTGAAGCCGAGGGCGGACACCTCGATCGTCTGAGCGGCGGCCGACGGGGCCGTCACAGCAAACACGGTGGCGCCCACAGCGGCCAAGATCAGCAGAAGACCGAGCACGATCATGGGTGAAGCCTCCAGGACTCATCAGCTCTTGGTGACCTCGTGGTCACCGGCGCCAATCCTACGCAGGCCCGGTTAACTCTCCCGGTTCGAGAGGTCTGACCGTCCTGGCTACGCCCCAGGCGAACCCGCGAGAACGGCCGTCAACAACGCGACAGCGCCCACCTTGTCCAAGGGCTCGTTACCATTGCCGCATTTCGGCGACTGCACGCACGACGGGCACCCGCCCGAGCACTCGCACGCCAGGATCGCGTCCCGCGTCGCCGTGAGCCAGATGGTGGCGGCACGGAACCCTCGTTCGGCGAACCCCGCCCCACCCGGATGCCCGTCGTAGACCAGGATCGTCGGACGGCCAGTGTCGGGGTGAAGCGCCGTCGAGACGCCGCCGATGTCCCAGCGATCCGACGTGGCCACCAGGGGCAACATGCCGATGGCAGCGTGTTCGGCAGCGTGAGCCGCCCCCGGGATGTCAGGCTCGGCGATTCCCGCCTCGTCCAACATCTCCTCGGTCATGGTCCACCACACCGCCTTGGTGTGCAGCGTGCGCTCCGGCAGGTCGAGGAGGTGTTCGCCCAGGACCTCCCCGCCGGGCCGGATCCGCAGGAAGGAAGTCACCTGTGAGCGCACGTCGACGCTGCCGAAACACAGTTCGACCGGCCCCCAGTCCTGCGACTGCTCGACACTGCTGATGTCGAACCCGCTCAGGGACCGCGCGTGCGTGGACCATCCGGGATCGCCGGCCACGACGGCCGCGAGCGAGTCCTCAACGTCAAAGTGGGCGACCACGTACGTCTGGCCCTGGTGCACGTAGACGGCCCCGGTGTGGACGCCGGAGTGGGCGGCCGCCCCATCGACCGTGCCGAGCACGCGTCCCGTCGACCGCTCGACGATGCTCACGGTCTCGCCCGTCCCACGCAGCGGCACATGGTCAGTGGCCCGTTCGGATCGCGTCCAGAACCACCCTCCCCGCCGTCGCCGCAGCACGTTTCGGGCCACAAGGATCTCGAGTAGACCGATCATGGTCGGTCCGAAGACCTGCGCGTCGGCCTCGGTGAGGGGAAGCTCGGCGGCGGCGGCGGCCAGATGAGGCGCGAGGACGTAGGGGTTGTGCGGGTCGAGGACCGCGGCCTCCACCGGCTGGTCGAACAATGCTGCCGGATGGTGGACCAGATACGTGTCCAACGGGTCGTCGCCGGCGACCAAGATCGCCAGTGAGCGAGACCCTGTGCGTCCAGCCCGGCCCGCCTGTTGCCACAAAGAAGCCCGGGTCCCCGGCCAGCCCGCAAGCAGGACCGCGTCCAGTCCGCTCACGTCGATGCCCAGCTCCAGCGCATTCGTCGCCGCCAGGCCGCGCAGAGCACCAGAGCGAAGCTGTTGCTCCAGCTCACGCCGTTCTTCCGGGAGGTATCCGCCGCGGTAGGCCGCGACGGTGGGTCCCAGGGCGGCGTCCACGTGGCTGAGTGACCGACGAGCGCTGGCGGCAACCGTCTCGACCCCGGCCCGGGACCGGGCGAACGCCACGGTCTGTACCCCGGCGGCCACGAGGTCGGCCAGCAGGTCAGCGGTCTCGGCAACGGCGCTGCGCCGATGTGGCGCCTCGACCGTCTCGCCGCTGCCATCGCCGCCGCTGCCGCCGTCAGAACCGCCACCGCTAGTACCGATGACGAGGCCTGGCTCCCACAGACCAAACGTCATCGACTCCCGTGGCGAGCCGTCGAGAGTGACGGGCCGGACCGGCATACCGATCAGGGCACTGGCCTGGGTCTCAGGATCAGCCACCGTGGCGCTGGCGAGGATGAAGGTGGGGGAGGCTCCATAGAGCGCTGCCACTCGCCGAAGTCGGCGCATCAATGCCGCCAGATGCGATCCGAACACCCCTCGGTAGACATGACATTCGTCGATCACGACGTAGTTCAGCGCACGAAGGAACGGAGCCCATCGCTGGTGGCCGGGAAGCAACGAGTGATGTATGAGGTCGGGGTTGGTCAGGACGTACTGGCTGTGGTCGCGGATCCAGCGGCGTTCGTCCGTCGGGGTGTCGCCGTCGTAGGTTGCGGCTCGAAGGCCGGGGATGGCCAGGGCCGTGAGGCGAGCCATCTGGTCGGCCGCAAGAGCTTTGGTCGGGCTCAGATAGAGCGCGGTCGCTCCCCGGCCGGAGGGGGCAACGGCACCATCGACGAGGGCGGAGAGCACGGGCAGGAGAAAGCCGATGCTCTTGCCAGACGCAGTGCCTGTCGAGATGACGACGTGCGACCCATCATGGGCCAGGTCTGCGGCCTCGCGCTGATGAGACCACAGTTGTGTTATCCCGGACGTGCTGAAGGCTGAATAGACAGCCGGGGCAACCCAATCGGGCCAGGGGACGACCTGTTCCTGGCGAGCGGGCACCTCGTGGACGTGCACCAGCCGTTCCCTGTGCGACCCACTGGACAGGCGTGACAACACCTCCGCAGGGTCGAAGACCCTTCCGGTTGCGGGGGGAGGCTCGCTGTGCATCGTCCAAACGCTATGCCGTCGATGCCCGCTCGGTTTAGTGTGGTGCTCGTGCAGCCGATCTCGGCCCACGGAATGATGAGGAGCACCAGGTGGACCTGTCGATCTCCAGCGACGTCCGCGATGACGTGACGGTCGTTCACGTTGGTGGCGAGATCGACGTCTACACCGCGCCAGTGCTGCGCGAGCGACTTGATGAGCACATCTCGGCGGGCCGTCACCATCTGGTGATCGATCTTGAGAACGTCTCGTTCATGGACTCGACCGGTCTTGGTGTCCTCGTCGGGCGCCTCAAGCTCGTGAGGGTCACGAACGGCACGCTCCGGCTGGTGTGCTCGAGTGAGCGCATCCTGAAGGTCTTCTCGATCACCGGGCTCGACAAGGTGTTCCATATCTTCGGGTCCGTTGACGACGCTCTGGCGGCCACCGTCTGAGCCCGGGGGACACCCCAGATCTTGATGCTCTAGAATGTCGGCCAACCACACCTGCCCCGGCGGGTGTGAGGTGCGTCACGAGGGGGCCAGTTGGCTACCTGCCGTGTGATTCCGTCGGTCGCAACGTGTCGAGTTCGATTTCCCATGCCCTGCGATTTCCCATGTCCTCAGGAGGATTGAATGCCAGGCCTAATCCATGCCGCCGGCGAAATACCGCTGACCTTGGCGGGCACGAACCTCAAGTTGGTGATTGTCGTCGCCGTGATCGCCATCGTGGCGTTGTTCATGGGCGTCATCTTCCGCCAGCAGGTTCTTGCCGCCGATCCGGGCACCGCCAAGATGCAAGAGATCGGCCTAGCAGTCGAGGAAGGTGCCCACGCCTACCTGGCGCGGCAGTTCAAGACGCTGTCCGTCTTCGTGGTCATCGTCTTCTTCCTGCTGATGGCCCTGCCAGCCGACACCGCGGGGATCCGCTTCGGTCGTTCTGGATTCTTCGTGCTCGGCGCGATCTTCTCCGCTGCGGTCGGGTACTTCGGGATGAGTCTCGCGGTCAAGGCCAACGTGCGCGTCGCCTCGGCCGCCAACAACTCCGGCCGCGACGAGGGCATGCGCATCGCCTTCCGCACCGGCGGCACCGTCGGCATGATGACCGTGGGCCTCGGCCTGCTGGGCGCCGCCTCGGTCGTGCTCATCTACAAGGGCGATGCCCCCAAGGTTCTCGAGGGCTTCGGCTTCGGCGCAGCACTGCTGGCCATGTTCATGCGTGTTGGCGGCGGAATCTTCACCAAGGCTGCTGACGTCGGCGCCGACCTGGTCGGCAAGGTTGAGGTCGGCATCCCCGAGGACGACCCGCGCAACGCGGCGACGATCGCGGACAACGTCGGCGACAACGTCGGCGACTGCGCCGGAATGGCCGCGGACCTCTTCGAGTCGTATGCCGTGACGCTGGTCGCCGCGCTCATCCTGGGCAAGGCCGCCTTCGGCGAACAGGGTCTCGTGTTCCCCCTGATCGTCCCGGCCATCGGCGCACTGACCGCCATCCTCGGTGTCTACATCACCAAGCCCCGCGCGGGCGAGAACGGCCTCAAGGCCATCAACCGTGGCTTCTACATCTCGGCGGCGGTCTCGGCAGTGCTCGCGGCAGTTGCTGCCTTTGTCTACCTCCCGGCCAAGTTCTCCGACCTCGTTGGCGTCTCCCAGGCGATCAAGGACCTGGACGGCAACGCGATTGCCCAGCCACCCATCGAGCCTGCCAAGCTCTTGTTCCTGACGCTGACCCCGCAGATCGCGGCAACGCTTGCGGTCTTCATCGGTATCGCGCTCGCCGGAGTCATCCTCATGCTGACCGGCCACTTCACCGGCACGGACAAGCGCCCCACCATGGACGTTGCGCGCACCTCGTTGACGGGCGCGGCCACGGTCGTCCTGTCTGGTATCGGCGTCGGCCTCGAGTCCGCGGTCTACACCACGGTCATCATCGCCTCGGCGGTCTACCTCGCCTTCCTCATCGGTGGCGGATCCGTTGTCCTGTCCTTGTTCCTGATCGCGCTGGCTGGTTGTGGTCTGCTGACCACGGTCGGCGTCATCGTCGCGATGGACACCTTCGGCCCGGTCTCTGACAACGCCCAGGGCATCGCCGAGATGTCTGGCGACGTCCACGGCGACGGAGTCCAGGTCCTGACCGAGCTCGACGCGGTCGGCAACACCACCAAGGCCATCACCAAGGGCATCGCGATCGCCACGGCAGTGCTGGCGGCGACCGCGCTGTTCGGGTCGTACACCGACGCGTGGCAGACCGAGGTCAGGAAGATCGTCGCCGCAGGGCTCAAGGAGACGCCGAGTCAATACGTCCAGTCGATGTTCAACCTGGAGATCGTTACGCCGAGCACGCTCGTGGGCCTCCTGATCGGGTCCTCGGTCGTCTTCCTGTTCTCCGGCCTGGCCATCAATGCGGTGACCCGCGCGGCCGGGGCCATCGTCTACGAGGTGCGGCGCCAGTTCCGCGAGCACCCCGGGATCATGGACTACACCGAGAAGCCCGATTACGCCAAAGTCGTCGACATCTGCACCAAGGACTCGCTGCGTGAGCTCGCGACGCCTGGTCTGCTGGCCGCACTCATGCCCGTCGTGGTGGGCTTCGGCCTGGGTATCGGCCCGCTCGCCGGGTTCCTGGCCGGCGCAATCGGCACCGGTGCCCTGATGGCGGTCTTCCTGGCCAACGCAGGCGGCTCGTGGGACAACGCCAAGAAGATCGTCGAGGATGGCGCGCACGGCGGCAAGGGCTCTGCTGCCCACGAGGCCACCATCATCGGTGACACCGTCGGTGACCCGTTCAAGGACACTGCCGGCCCGGCCATCAACCCGTTGATCAAGGTCATGAACCTCGTGTCGTTGCTGATCGCGCCTGCGATCGTCACCCTCACGGTAGGCGACGGAGCCAACAAGGCGATCCGCCTGGGCATTGCCCTGGTCGCCCTGGCGATCGTCGTCGGCGCAGTAATTGTCAGCCGTAGTCGCGAGATCGGGATCGGTGTTGACGTTGACGGCGACGGCGACGGCGACGGCGACGACGACTCCGAGCCGGCGGAATCACCCGCGCCTGCGTCGGTGTGACCGCAGACTGAAACAGCGACAGCAGACTGAAACACCCGGCATACCCGCCGGGACAGCGCCCTGGTGGCCGGTCATCTCCTCGGAGGTGGCCGGCCACCGGCCTTTTCGCCAGCTTCCGTATGCCTTCTGCCCGCTGGCGGGTTTCCATCACCCTTGGCGGTCGATGTGGCGCCACGGGTGATGGAAACCAGCCAAGCGACGTCCGATCCGTGCGCCCAACGGCCCTCTGTCAGCGTGCCGGCCCTGCTGTCAACCTGCCCTGTCTACTGCTCGTGGGGCAGGACGTCCGATGGGCGGGGTGAGGCGTCGCGCCATACCAGCCATTTGCGTTCGATCTCGGCCTCGAGGTCGATCCCGTGGTGCTGGGCCAGCAGCAGCGTGTGGGCAAGGACGTCAGCCGCTTCGGAGCGGAACGCCTCGTCGATCTCTTGGGCGGTCATGCCCTTGGTGCGGGCCTGACCGGTGCGCATCAGGTGGGCCTGGGTCAGCTCGCCGACCTCTTCCTGCAGTTTGAGCAGGAACCACGTGTCGTCGCGGTTGATCTCAAAACGCGAGGCGTATACGCGCGAAATGTGCTCGACCTCGTCGGTCAGCGTCTTGATGTCCATGACCCGCACTGTGTCACGGGGCCAACGCGCGTGTGATCCCAACTCCCTGGCACCTTTGCTCAGTTGAGGCCGCTGCCAGGCGACAAATCGGGCGAGAAAACCGGCCTCAACTGAGCAAACCGGCCTGAAGTGAGCACAGTCAGTTGAACTGCCAGGACCGCTTGGACAGGCCGTACCAGAAACCGTCGATGACGCTGCGGCTCGTGAGGTCACCGGACTCGTAGGCAGCGCCGAGAGAGACGAACAGCGGGGCGAAGTGCTCGGTGCGTGGGTGGGCCTCGCGCGCGCCGGGCGCCTTGCGCAGGAAGTCGAGGATCGAGTCGACGTCGGCCGATGCCATGGCCTCGCGAGCCCAGGCGTCGAACTCCGTGGAAGCGGTGGGCGCATGGGCGTCGGCACTGGCCGAGGGGTTGAACCAGCGCAAGTTGTGGGTGGTGAAGCCTGATCCGACGATCAGGGTCCCCTGGTCCCGCAGAGGGGCGATCTTGCGGCCGATCTCGAACAGCTTCTGGGGGTCGAGGGTCGGCATCGAAATCTGCAGGACCGGGATGTCGGCCTCTGGGAACATCTCGACGAGGGGCACATAGGCGCCGTGGTCGAGGCCGCGAACCGGGTCGTGCTGCACGGGGACCTCTGGCGTGCGCAACAGCTTGGCGACGTCAGCCGCGAGCGCGGGGGCGCCCGGCGCGTCATACGTCACCTCGTAGTAGCGCTGAGGGAAGCCCCAGAAGTCGTAAATGAGGGGGACTGTGGTGGTCGCCGACAGAGCGAGAGGGGCTTCCTCCCAGTGGGCCGAGACCATCAAGATGTTGGTCGGGCGGGGCAGGCCGGCTGACCAGGCTGCGAGCTCTGCGGTCCACCGTCTGTCGTCCGCGAGCGGGGGAGCGCCGTGGCTGAGGTACAGGACTGGCATCCGGCTGGTGCTGGCTGGAGAGTCGGCGCTCGAGGTCATGGCTCGACAGTACGACAAACAAGTTCAACATTCAACTACATTGTCGGGCGACTGTCCCGGTTTGACGTGATTCAGATCGCATCCGCTGTCGCGGGTTCGGGCGAACTTGACAGGAGGCGTTACCGTCTATCCGCATTGCCATGTCGGAGCAGCGACGAATCCGCTGCACGTGGTGATGGGAAGTTGAGGATGAAACGTGGCACCAAGCTCCGGACGCAAGCTCGTCATCGTCGAGTCACCCGCAAAGGCCAAGAAGATCGCCGAGTTCCTCGGCAAGGGGTACGACGTCGACGCCAGCGTTGGACATATTCGGGATCTGCCCAACCCCAGCGAGCTGCCTGCGGACATGAAGAAGGGTCCCTACGGCCGGTTCGCGGTCGACGTGGACAACGGTTTCGAGGCCTACTACGTCGTCGACCCGGGCAAGCGCAAGAAGGTGGCCGAGCTCAAGCGACTGCTCAAGGATGCCGACGAGCTCCTGCTGGCCACTGATGAGGACCGCGAGGGCGAGGCCATCGCATGGCACTTGCTCGAGGTGCTCAAGCCCAAGGTGCCGGTGCGTCGGATGGTGTTCCACGAGATCACCAAAGAGGCCATCGTCCGCGCTGTCAACGAAACTCGTGAGCTCGACACCAGGCTGGTGGACGCCCAGGAGACCCGCCGTATCCTCGACCGCCTCTTTGGGTACGAGGTCTCGCCGGTGCTGTGGCGCAAGGTGCGTCAAGGCCTGTCGGCTGGCCGTGTGCAGTCCGTCGCAACGCGGATCGTGGTCGAGCGCGAGCGTGAGCGGATGGCTTTCCGTCGCGCGTCCTACTGGGACGTCGAGGGCGACTTCGCTCCGGATGCCGCTGCGGCACAAAGCTTCTCAGCCCGGCTGAGTCTGGTCGACGGCAAGCGCGTGGCCACCGGTCGGGACTTCGGTGACGACGGAATGCTCAAGGGCGACAGCGTGATTCGGCTCGACGAGGGCACAGCCAACCTCATCGCCAACGCAGTCATGGACAACAGTGACGTCAAGGTCACGGACGTTGCCGAGAAGCCCTACACCCGCCGTCCCTACGCGCCCTTCACGACATCGACGCTGCAGCAGGAGGCAAGCCGCAAGCTGCACCTCTCGAGCAAGAACGCCATGCGAGTGGCCCAGCGTCTGTACGAGAACGGCTACATCACCTACATGCGAACCGACTCGACCACCCTGTCGGAGGCCGCCCTGACCGCGGCCCGCGGCCAGGCTCGAGACATGTATGGCGCGGAGTACGTCCCCGGCTCCCCTCGCCGCTATGAGAAGAAGGTCAAGAACGCCCAGGAGGCCCACGAGGCGATCCGCCCGGCAGGTGACCGGTTCCGCACCCCCGCGCAGGTGGCCGGCGAGCTGCGTGGCGAGGAGTTCGGCCTCTACGAGCTGATCTGGAAGCGCACGGTTGCCTCGCAGATGGCTGACGCCCGCGGATCCACTGCCACCGTCAAGCTCGGCGCCACCATTGCCCTCCCTGAGGGTTCCCGCGTTGTTGAGTTCAGTGCCAGCGGCACGGTCATCACGTTCCGCGGCTTCCTGGCGGCCTACGAAGAGGGCCGTGACGACGATGCGACTGCGCGCGCGCAGGCTGCCGACGAGGAGCGTCGACTGCCGAAGCTCTCTGTCGGGGTCTCCCTCAATGTGCTCCGGGCGGCGGCGGACGGGCACGAGACGACGCCTCCGGCCCGCTATACGGAAGCAACGCTGGTGAAGTCCATGGAGGAGAAGGGGATTGGCCGTCCGTCGACCTACGCGACGATCATGGGCACGATCCAGGATCGCGGTTACGTCAACAGTCGCGGCTCCGCGCTGATCCCCACCTGGCTGGCGTTCGCCGTGACCCGGTTGCTCGAGGAGCACTTCGGCAACCTGGTCGACTACGACTTCACCGCCTCCATGGAGGAGGGCCTCGACCGGATTGCCAACGGCGAGGAGCAGCGGGTCGGGTGGCTCACGCGCTTCTACTTCGGCGACGACGCCAGCTCGCTCGAAGGCCTGCGCCACCTCGTGGCGGACCTCGGCGAGATTGACGCCCGCGAGATCTCCACCATCCCGATCGGCGAGGGAATCGTCGTGAGGGTCGGTCGTTACGGCCCTTACGTCGAGGAGATCACCCCGGCCGGGGTCGACCTTGGCACCGGCGAGGCTGCCGAAGACGCCACCGGTGAGTCCCGCCGCGCCACGATCAACGACGACATCGCCCCCGACGAGATGTCGCCGGCCAAGGCCCGGGAGCTGCTCGACGCGGCTGCCGACGACGGCCGGATCCTGGGGCAGGACCCTGAGACCGGGCGCGACATCGTGGCCAAGGCCGGTCGTTACGGCCCCTATGTCACCGAGGTGCTTCCGGAGGAGGTCGCTGCGCTCAAGGGCAAGTCCAAGGTCAAGCCGCGCACCGCCAGCCTGTTCGCGGACATGGACCTCGCCTCCCTCGACATCGAGGCGGCGCTGAAGCTGCTCACCCTGCCGCGGAGCCTTGGCAAGGACCCTGCTGACGGCGAGGAGATCACCGCCCAGAACGGTCGCTACGGTCCCTACCTGAAGAAGGGCACCGACTCGCGCTCCATCCAGACCGAGTCGCAGCTGTTCACCATCACGCTCGAGGAAGCGCTGGCGATCTATGCCCAGCCCAAGCAGCGCGGTCGGGCCGCCGCGGCTCCGCTCAAGGAGCTGGGCGACGACCCGGCGTCAGGCAAGCCGATGGTGGTCAAGGAGGGCCGGTTCGGCGCCTATGTCACCGACGGCGAGACCAACGCGACCTTGCGCAAGGATGACCAGCCCGAGACCATCACGCCCGAGCGTGGCGCCGAGCTGTTGGCGGAGAAACGTGCTCGCGGCCCGGTGACTCGCAAACGCGCCGCCAAGAAGAGCACGGCCAAGAAGTCGGCGACCAAGAAAACCGCTGCCAAGAAGGCCGCTGCAAAGAAGGCTACGAGCAAGAAGGCCTGAGCTGCCCACACACTAGGTCCGAGGAGCCGCCCAGCTGGCGAGCTGCGCGGCCACCTCCGCATAGTTGAGTCGACCCTCAGCGACCCCGATGACCAGGTCGTATGCCGGATCCTCAGGCGCGCGCAGGACCCGCCCGTTGAGGCCGTAGAAGACCACGACGGCCACCCACGAGAGGCGCTTGTTGCCGTCGACGAGTGGGTGGTTGCGGACGATCGACTCGAGCAGGACAGCCGCTTTGGTGTCAAGATCCGGGTACGCATCGTCGCCGAACGCCTTCGCCTGCGGTCGGTGGGCGGCTGAGTCGAGCAAGCCGAAATCGCGCACCTGCAGCCCACCGAGCTCTTCGGCGAGAACGAGCAGGTCGTCCGTCGTCAGGCATTGCGTCATGGCAGGTGGTTCATGCCAGGGTTCGTCACGACCTGGTTCGTCATCGCGAGCTCGTCACTGCGCAAGGCGGTCGAGCAGGGGTCCATAGCTAGCGATGGCTTCACGCGCCAGGGCGCGAACGTCCTTCTCGCGAGATAGTCGAGCCCCTCGATCGAGAATGGCTCGGTTGATCTCTTCGTTCTTGCTGACCCCGTCCTCCTCGGACAGAGCCGTGAGCACACGCTCGGCTTCCTCGGTCAGCCGTACGTTCATCGCCATGGTCGTCATGGTACCAATCTCGCACCATCCACCGACAGGCATTCGGAACGCGTCAAGAGCGGCGGCCTACCCGCCGCGGCTCAGTGACTCGCAAGCATGCGGTCAACAAGGCCACGGCAAAGAGGTCGGCGCCAGAGGACTCCTGATGTATGCGGTTTGCTATGCCTTCCGCACAGTGATGGTCCACTGGGCATCGCCGGCGCGGTCAAAGTGGGTCACTGGGTAGCCCTGCTCCGCAGCCCAGCGGGGGATGGCGGTCGTCGCCTGTGTGCAGTCGAAGTTGATCGTGAGCTCGTCGCCGAGATCGAGGCCCGACATGGCCTCCTTGGCCTCAACGAGGGGAAACGGACAGACCTGTCCATCGGTTTCGAGGACGTGCAGCGTCATGGTTCCTTCTCCTTCTAGTGGTTGGCTGAGGCGTAGGCAGAAGCCGTGGCCGGGGAGGCCTTGCGCTGCGCGGATCCCATGATGAAGATTCGGGTGGCAGCCCCGGTGCCCAGGATCATGAAGATGAGCGACGTCCAACCCGAAAGTCCGAAGGTTGCCGAGTTGACCATGGCCTGGCCGATCGTGCAGCCGCCGGCAAGGGTGGCGCCGATGCCCATGAGCGAACCACCGATGATGCTGCGGACCGTGGTGACGGCATCCGGCATCCGAACGCGGAACTCTCCGCTGCCCTTTGCCGCGATGGTCGCCCCGACCAAGATGCCGATCACGAGGAACACGCCCCAGTCGACGACTCCCGTGTCTCCGCCGACGAGATAGGTGGAGAGGTTCGCGACGGGAGTCGTGATGCCGAGCCCTGACTTGCGGCCGGTCACCCAACTGAGCGGCCAGGCGGCGATCGCGATCACAGCGATGACGAGCGCGCTGCTGAAGGCGCCCCACGGCTTCTCGAAGAACAGGTGTGCGAGACCAGTCTTGCGTGCTGGCAGGGCCACGAGCTTCGGCAGCTTGGCGTCCTCGCGAAGGTGGTATCGGACAGCCAGACCAACTCCCGCAGCGAGAACAGCCACCAGGAGCCAAGGGGACACCCCGAGCACTCCGTAGACGGTGGATGCGTCCATCGTGACGCTGCGCAGTGCGTGAGTCGCAGGAGCGAGCGGGCCACTCTTGGAGATCGCGGCGAAGAGCGCGTAGAAGACCAGGGCGAACCAGCTGCCGACCAGGCCTTCGCCTGCGCGAAAGATGGTGCCCGTGGCGCAGCCGCCGGCCAGGACGATCGCAAAGCCGAAGACGAAGGCGCCGATGATCGTGGCGAGCCATGGGAAGTGCTTCGGCGCGAGGGTAATGACCCCGAGCGCGTCGAGCGCAAAGACGCCCGCACTTTGTACCGCGACCACAATCCCGCACTTTGTACCGCGACCACAATGAGGAAGGCCGTAAGCCAACGCGTCTTGCGCGCCAGCCAAAGATCGCGGAATGCGCCGGTCACACAGAACCGCCCGCGTTGCATCGTGAACCCGAGGGCAATCCCGAGTCCCAATCCGGTAGGAAGCATGCGCTGCGTTCCTCTCTGTCGTGGCCGCGATGATGACGACCTCTGCGGCCCCTGCCGATGCCTGGTGCGATCGGCTCGTCCATCCTGTATAGGCGAAATGTCCGTTTCCTCGCGCATGCCGTGAAGGTTCCGTGAAGGTCCGCAGCCAATGCTTGTCAAGCCGCTCAGGAGTAGCTATCGAACCGCGGCTGAACCACTCGTTCGCGCTTCAGCCGGGAGGTGACCCGGCGGGGATACCGTTGTGAGTAATGGCCTTGACCCTCACGCGCCTTCAACACGTGGCGGTCTGTCGCCGGCTCGGTTTCGCGTCGAAGAAGGAGATGTCAGGCATCAAGCTGACCAAGGAAGAGCAGAAGGAGCTGTTCGGCGACGGCTTCTCCGAGGAGTATGCCGACGAGGCCGAGCAGTGGTGGGGTGAGACCGAGGCCTGGAAGCAGTCGCAGAGGCGGACCTCGAAGTACACCAAGGACGACTGGGCCGAGGTCAAGGCCGAGATGGATGCCACCAACGCTGCGTTCGCGTCTGCGATGACCGATGGCGCGCCCGCGACCAGTGAGCGAGCCATGGACGCGGCGGAGGCGCACCGGATGCACATCCAGAACCAGTTCTATGACCTCACCCCGGAGGGCCACCGCAACCTCGGTGACATGTACGTCGCGGACCCGCGGTTCAGCAAGACCTACGAGGACATCAAGCCGGGGATGGCGCAATACGTTCGCGACGCGATCCATGCCAACGCGGACCGCGCGGCAGGCCAGCAGTCCTGAGGCGCTGCTGTGGGCGGCCTGCCATAGGCTCAGGCGCGTGAACCCGCCAGAGCCTTCGTCGTCCCCGCTCGGCCTGTTCATCGCCCTCGAGGGCGGTGACGGATCGGGCAAGTCGACCCAGGGCCGGCTGCTATGCGCGTGGCTCGAAGGGCTTGGCCACACGGTGGTGGTCACGCGAGAGCCTGGCGGCACTGAGTTCGGTCGCACCGTTCGCCAGCTCGTGCTGCATGGCGGGCACGTGGCACCACGCGCTGAGGCCCTGCTCTTCTCTGCCGACCGCGCTCACCACGTCGAGACCCTGATCCGGCCGGCGTTAGGGCGCGGTGAGGTGGTGATCACCGACCGCTACATGGACTCCTCGATCGCCTACCAGGGCGCCGCCCGTGACCTCGGGATCGACGAGGTGCGTGAGCTCAACATGTGGGCGACCGGTGGGTTGTTGCCAGCGCTCACCGTTCTGATCGACCTGCCGGCTGAGGTTGGTCGGGCCCGCCGGAGAGGGGTTCACGACCGTCTCGAGTCCGAGGCCAACACGTTCCACAGTGCGGTGCGCGAACACTTTCTCACCCTCGCCCGTGCCGACCCGGATCGTTACCTCGTCGTCGACGGTGAGCTGCCGGCTGAGCAGATCGGCCAACTGGTGCGAGACCGTGTGTCTACGTTGCCCGGGGTGATGCTGTGACGGTCTGGGACGACGTCGTCGGTCAGGAGCCTGCCGTCGCCGTGCTTCAGCGAGCGATCACGGACCCGAACGCCATGACTCACGCATGGCTGCTCACGGGCCCCCCCGGATCGGGCAGATCCGTTGCGGCCAAAGCGTTTGCGGCCGCGTTGCAGTGTCCGGATGGCGGCTGTGGCACCTGCCATGAGTGCCGCACCGCGCTCGAGGGCACGCACGCCGATGTTGATGTCATCGCGACCGAGGGTCTGACGCTCAAGGTTGATCCGATTCGCGATCTGGTCCAGCTGGCCGCTCGGCGTCCGTCCGTCGGTCGCTGGCGGGTGATCGTGCTGGAGGATGCCGACCGACTGCATGAGCGGGCCGCCGACGCGCTGCTCAAGGCGCTCGAGGAGCCGGTCGAGCGGACCGTCTGGATCTTGTGTGCCCCCTCGCTCGAGGACGTGATCATCACCATCCGTTCGCGCTGCCGGCATGTGCGCCTTCGGACGCCTCCGGTCGAGGCGGTGGCGGCGTTGCTGGTTCGACGCGACGGCATCGATCCGGCAATGGCCACGTTCGCTGCCCGGGCGTCCCAGTGCCACGTGGGGCTTGCCCGGCGGCTGGCCCGTGACGAGGGCGCCAGGATCAGGCGGCGTGACGTCATCGCACTGGCGGGGAACATCCGCGGTGTCGGCGATGCGATCGGTGCCGCCGCCGATCTGGAGGGCATCGCCAAGGAGGAGGCGGCCGCGTCATCGACGGAACGCGACGCCGACGAGAAGGCCCGGCTGATGGAGACGTTGGGTGCCGACCCCAGCGCGCGCACCCAGCCACCGCAGGTGCGCTCACAGGTCGCGGCGCTGGAGAAGGATCAAAAGACGAGGGCGACCCGATTCGTCCGCGACGTCATCGACCGGTCGCTGATCGACCTGCTCTCGATCTATCGCGACGCCCTGGTGGTGCACACCGGCGCGTCCATCGGGCTGGTCAACCAGGACATGATCGATCAGGTTCACCATCTCGCTGGCGTCCTGTCACCGGAACGGCTGCTGGGCTGTATGGACGCCATCGGCACCGCCCGCGAGCGCATCGATGCCAACGTCCAGCCGCTGCTGGCTCTCGAGGCGATGGCGATCTCATTGCAACTGCCCCGCTGACCCGAACGGCACGAGCGGCTTGCTGGACCGCCGAAGGCGACATCGCTGTGGGCGACACCGTACGGCCGTGCGACCGCGCGGCCGCGCGTTGGAGAACGCGGCCGCGCGATGAATCGCTCCTGATGTGGCGTTATGCAGGTTGTGCCTGGTGGGGCTGACGGCGGTTGCGGGAGCCGGCGGTTGCGGCCCCGGCGCCAACCAGCGCGACCCCGCCGGCTGCGCCGAGTGCGATCTTCAGCCAGGGTGTCCCGCCGGGGTCTCCGGAGCCAGGTGGCGTGTAGGTGCAGCCGGATCCGATGCAGCTGCCACCGGGGGGGTCAACAACCCTGGCCTGCGCAGGTGCCACGGACATGATCGTCGCGATTCCTGCTGCTGCCAGCCCTGAGGCGATTCGTGTTGCCATGCGTGCCATGTCGATTTCTCCTTGAAGCCAACTGGGTGGAACGGACAACTCGAATCTCGCCCCTGGGGGATGCCTCCCACATCGGGAGACACCCCTTATCTTTGGTTAGGCTCTCCTTAGTTCCGCGGCTCGAACCCGCATATCTCGGGTGACATGGGTTGCCGCTCGCGGGACACTCTGATGATGGGCAACGCCTCGAGCTCCGCGCCTGGCGCGAACGGCCGGTTGGCCGGACGGGTGGCAGAACAGCGCCTTCTCAGCGGGACTTTGTCGGCCTCCGCCGAGGGGATCCCGGCCGCCGTTATGGTCCATGGCGAGGCCGGGGTGGGCAAGACCAGGCTGGTCCGTCAGGTGACGGAGCATTTCCGAACGCTCGGCCATGAGGTGTTGTGGGGCACCTGCGTCCACTTCGGCGCCGCGTCGGTGCCGTTCGCGGGTGTGGTCCAGGCCCTGGACAGCTGGGCGCACCACGTTGAGCCGGCGATTCGGACGGCCGTGTTCGAGGGTTGTGAGGAGCTGTCGATCCTGTTGCCGTCCATGGGGATGCGCCCCTCTGACGTGCATGCGAGCCGGTTGTTGCCGGTCGTGGACCGGGTTGTTCAGCGGATCGTTGACAGGCAGCCCACGATCATCGTCGTCGATGACCTGCAGTGGGCTGACGTCTCGTCGCTGGACGTCTTGGCCTATCTGATTGCCGGTTTCCGGCGACAGAATCTGGCGCTGGTGGTCACGATCCGGGAGGAGGACCGCCCGGTGGGGCATCCGTTGCACGGCTGGCTGGCTGACATGCGTCGTCTCCCTGGCGTCTCGGAGCTCATGCTCGCGAGGCTCGACGCGGATGAGACGAGCGAACAGATCGTTCAGTTCCTTGGTCGACCCACGACCGAGGAGCTCGTTGCTGACGTCTTGGCGAGGTCGGGCGGCAACGCCTACCTCACTGAGTTGCTGGTGCGTGATCTGCAGCCGGACGCGCGGAGTGTTCCGAGTGAGCCTCCCCAAGCTTTGCGTGAGGCGCTGTTGGCCCGCTGGCATTCACTTTCGGAACCGGCGCGGGTGGTGACGCAGGTGCTGGCGGTCGGGGGTCGTCCCACCCCGTTCGAGATCCTGTCTGCGGTTGCCGAGTCAGCGTTAC
This sequence comes from Phycicoccus sp., assembly GCA_012927555.1. Taxonomy (GTDB): domain Bacteria; phylum Actinomycetota; class Actinomycetes; order Actinomycetales; family Dermatophilaceae; genus UBA4719. The sequence continues at coordinate 2,012 of JABBOX010000232.1, read as the reverse complement.
CGGCGCAGGACATACCGGTTCTGGTGCGGGAGGCCGTCGATGCCGGAGTCGTGCAGGTGGTGGGGGACCAGACCTACTGGTTCCGCCACCCGTTGCTGGCCGAGGTTCTCCTGGCGACGTTGACGGGCCACGAGCTGATGCCGGTGCACGCTGCCTACGCTGACGCGCTGGCGGCCAGCGTTGCGAGCAGGCCTGACCTTGCCGCAGGTCTGTCGGCCGACCTTGCCGTCCATCACGAAGGTGCGGGGCACTTTGACCAGGCTTTCGAGTTCTCCCTCCAGGCGGCCGACTTCGCCCACGACCTTCACGCGTCCTCGGTGGAGGCGGCCCATCTGACGAGGGCGTGTGCACTGTGGGAGCGTGCTGGCGAGGAGGCGCATGGATCGACCGAGGATCGGATCGCCTTGCTGCTGCGAACCAGCCGGGTGAGCGAGCTGGCCGGCGCCCTGGAGAACACCGAGACCCTCGACCAGGCAATCTCGCTCGTGGACCGCCAGAACCAGCCGCTGCTGGCCAGCACCCTCTTGGCCCAGAGGGGCGATATCGCGTGGGAACTTGACCCATCGAACTCTCAGGTCCGCCCGGAGCTTTTCGAGGCGGTCCAGCTCACCGAGCCGTTCCCCGACAGTTCCGAGCGGTCCTTTGCCCTGGTGTGTCTTTCTGAAGCGCAACTCTGGGATGTGCACACCCCACAGCTGCCTCCGCACATCTGGGGTCAGATCCAAGAGGCCGTCGAAGTGGCGCAGCGCAGGGGGTCCGAGGCTGCCACGGCGTGGGCGCTGGCTTGCCGCGCCCACTGCCTTGGGGATGAGCACAGGTGGCTCGAGTCCCTCAGGGATGCCGAGATGTCCTATGAGCTGGCGCGAAGGTCTGGTCATCTGGCCTCTATGAATCTCGCCGCTATCTGGCGGGCCAACGCTATGTGGCACCTTGGGAGGATCGCTGAGGCCGCGCAGCGGGGGCAGGCTGACGCCAAGGAGCTCTTGTCGTTGGGGTCGGCTCAGTGGGGTTGCTTCCTCGCGGGGATGGCTGCCGATGTTCTCATCGAACTGGGTCGCTGGGCAGAGTGCGATGACCTCCTGCGTGAGGCTTTGGCGGCCCGGCGTAGCGGCATTCCCGGGGCCAAGGTGCGGTATATGGCAGCGCGTTTGGCAGCGCGGCGTGGGCAGGAGCCCATCGCGCAGCAGCACTTGGACCGGGCACTCGAGCTGGTCCCCATCGAGTTTGAGGGGCTCTTTGGCCACGTGTTTCAGCTGGAGCTGCTGTTGGTTCGTGGCGACTCGGAACAAGCTCTCGAGCTGATTCGTCCGGTCCTGGCGGATCAACTGAACGACGGGGTCGAACGAGCCACTGATGAGCTGATGCTCTGGGGTGCGCGGGCGGCGGCTGACGTGGCCGAGCGGGCTCGCGACCTTCGCGACGCCGAGGCGGAGCAGGAGGCGATCCGCCAGCTGGACGAGCTCTTGGCCATGGTATCGAAGACCCCGCTGCCCCGTCCGGAGCTGTCGGTGGATGCTGACCCGATCTGGTCTGCCTACCGGGCCATGGTCGTCGCCGAGACCACCCGTTGCCGCGGTTCGGCCGGGCAAGCCCTCGCCTGGGAGCGTGCCGCCTCGTACTGTCAGGCGATCAGTTTCCGGTGGTTCGAAGCGACGGCTCAGTGGCGCCAAGCGCAGGCACTCCTGTCCGACGGTGCTTCGCGGAGCGCCCTCGCCGAACCGCTCCGTCAGGCTCACACCATTGCCCTGGAGCTAGGGGCAGCACCCCTGGTCGAGGAGACCGAGCTGTTGGCGAGGATCGCCCGGATCAGGCTCGACCAGCCGGTTGACCCGCCGCCGCAGAAGGAGTCTGACCGGCCAGCAGCACTCGCGACGCTGACCTCCCGGGAACGCGAGGTGCTGAGCCATCTGGTGGCAGGGCGGACGAACCCTGAAATCGCCCGTGATCTCTTCATCAGCGACAAGACGGTCAGCGTCCACGTGACGAATCTGATGCGCAAGATGGGAACCACC
>JABBOX010000045.1 GCA_012927555.1 Phycicoccus sp. | reverse complement strand
GTTCCGCAGCGCGCTTTGACCCGGAAACGCACGAAGACCCGGACCAGACGGTCCGGGTCTTCGTATCACGCCGTATTCGTATCTCCGCGACGTCGGGTGACGTCGACGCGATACACGATGGCGATCAGGCGCCGGTGAGCTTCTCGCGCAGAGCGGCGAGGGCCTCATCCGAAGCCAGCGTGCCCTCGGCCGGAGCCGAGGAGGACGAGGACGACGAACCGGTGGAAGCGGATCCGGTCGACTCGGAGGACGATGCGCCACTTGAGGAATACGTGGTGGGCGTCTCCGGGTTGGCGGCAGCCTCGGCGTCAGCCTTGACAGCCTCTTCGACCTGAGTCTTGTGTGCTTCCCAACGAGCGTGCGCCTGGGCGTACTGCTTCTCCCACTTTTCGCGCTGCTCCTCGTTGCCCTCGACCCATTCCTGGGTCTCGGGGTCGAAGCCCTCGGGGTACTTGTAGTTGCCGGCTTCGTCGTACTCGGCAGCCATGCCGTACATGGTCGGGTCGAACTCGGCGACCGCACTGGCGGCATCGTTGGCCTGCTTGAGCGACAGCGAGATGCGGCGACGCTCGAGGTCGATGTCGATGACCTTGACGAAGATGTCGTCTCCGACGTTGACGACCTGCTCCGGCAGCTCCACGTGGCGCTCGGCCAGCTCGGAGATGTGGACCAGGCCCTCGATGCCGTCGTCGACGCGAACGAACGCGCCGAACGGGACGAGCTTGGTGACCTTGCCCGGAACGACCTGACCGATCGCGTGGGTGCGGGCGAAGTGCTGCCACGGGTCTTCCTGGGTGGCCTTCAGGGACAGCGAGACGCGCTCGCGGTCCATGTCAACGTCGAGCACCTCGACGGTGACCTCCTGGCCAACCTCGACGACCTCCGACGGGTGGTCGATGTGCTTCCAGGACAGCTCGGAGACGTGGACGAGACCGTCAACGCCGCCAAGGTCGACGAACGCACCGAAGTTGACGATGCTGCTGACGACACCGGAGCGGACCTGGCCCTTCTGGAGCTCCTTGAGGAACGTGGTGCGCACCTCGGACTGGGTCTGCTCGAGCCATGCACGGCGGGACAGGACCACGTTGTTGCGGTTCTTGTCCAGCTCGATGATCTTGGCCTCGATCTCCTTGCCGACGTACGGCTGGAGGTCGCGGACGCGGCGCATCTCGACGAGCGAAGCGGGAAGGAAGCCACGCAGGCCGATGTCCAGGATGAGTCCACCCTTGACGACCTCGATGACGGTACCGGTGACGACGCCGTCCTCTTCCTTGATCTTCTCGATGGTGCCCCAGGCGCGCTCGTACTGCGCACGCTTCTTGGACAGGATCAAGCGACCTTCTTTGTCCTCTTTCTGAAGGACAAGAGCCTCGACTGCATCGCCCACGGAAACGACCTCAGAGGGGTCGACGTCGTGCTTGATGGAGAGCTCGCGGGAGGGAATGACACCCTCGGTCTTGTAGCCGATGTCGAGCAGAACCTCGTCGCGGTCAACCTTGACGATGATTCCTTCGACGATGTCGCCGTCGTTGAAGTGCTTGATCGTCGCGTCGATCGCGGCGAGAAGCTCTTCCTCAGATCCGATGTCGTTGATCGCGATCTGAGGGCTGGCCTTTACGGCCGTGGTAGCAGTCATGTAGTAGGAACTCCGATTGTGGACAGATTGAGTTGAAGGGCCACGACACGTTGGTATGCCGTGCGCCCGGGTGGACAGTGCAAGAAGGACACTGAAGTGTGCAAAGAGTGATGTGAAGAGATTGAAACGAGTTGCTGCTGGCACGCTTCTGCGGGCAACCGGGACCGGTCACCACAGGACGCACTTAGCAGACGCGTCAACCTTACCGACAGCCGCTCAATCAGGTCAAAACGGGGGTCAGGCAGGATGTGAGCGTGAATCAGGCTGACGAAGGGCAAACTGGCGGGAATCAAACGGGCGGGAATCAAGCTGACCAGGGGCGCGAGCACGCCGGTCGCCGTGGATCCGATCGGATGGAGACGGCGCGGGCCAATCGTGCGTGGTGGGACGTCGAGGCGGACGACTACTACGCCGAGCATGGGGCGTTCCTGGGCGACGACGACTTCGTATGGGGGCCCGAGGGTCTTCGCGAGGCAAAAGCTGGTCTCCTGGGCGAGCTCGACGGCAAGCAGCTGCTCGAGATCGGTGCCGGCGCGGCCCAGTGCAGCCGGTATGCCGCACGACGGGGTGCGCGGGTGGTCGCCACCGACATCTCGGGCGGCATGCTGCGTCACGGTCTCAACCTCAACCAGCGCTTCACGGTCGAGGCCGGTTTGACGGTGCCGCTGGTGCAGTGCGACGCAGCCAGCCTCCCGTTCGGTGACGGCTCGTTCGACACGGTCTTCACGTCATACGGCGCGGTGCCGTTCGTCGCGGACTCTGCCGCGGTCATGGCCGAGGCGGCCCGCGTGCTGCGCGCCGGCGGGAGGTTCGTCTTCTCCACGACCCACCCGATGCGCTGGACGCTGCCCGATGATCCCGGCTATCCGGGGCTGACCGTGACCAACTCGTACTTCGACCGGACCCCGTATGTAGAGGAGGAGTCGGGCGTGACGACATACGTCGAGCATCACCGCACCCTGGGCGATCGGGTGCGTGAGCTCACCGCAGCAGGGCTTCGGCTCGTCGATCTGGTCGAGCCGGAGTGGCCGGACGAGAACCAGCAGGTCTGGGGCGGCTGGAGTCCCCTGCGTGGCGCGCTGATCCCTGGGACAACCATCTTCGTGTGCGAGAAAGGGTGATCAGAATCAAAGGTGGATGCGCACCGGGCACACCCACCTTTGACCTCATTCGCTAGCTCTGTTTGGCGAAGCTCACGGCTTTCGGGCCAGCGGTGGCCAGCGTCCTTCGGCTCAAGCCACTCAGCGACAAGAACGCCCCTGCACCCAACAGGATCAGGCCGAGCAGGACGCCGATCAGGGTCAGCGGACCGTGAACAAGGCCGAGAAGCTGGCCCTTGGAGCCCCAGTCCTCAGCGTTCTTCTTGATCGTCGCGGCGTTGTAGCCGATCGTGCCCTGGGTGATCGGGACAGCGGTGAAACCGGGTGCCTCGAGCCGCTTGTTCAGCTCCTCGACGCCATTGATGACGACGCCCGTGTTGGGCTCGATGTAGAGCGTGCGGGTGTTCTCATAGATCGCATCAGCATCGACAGGATCGGTCGTGTTGAACAGCGAGCCCGGCAGCCCCGGCTTCTTGCCATAACTCTCCGGACCGGACTTCTGCTGGAAAACGTAGGTCTCCACGCCATCGATCTGCTGAGTGCGCACGTACTTCATCGGCTCGGTGCGCCCCAGATCTCCGTCCCACCACTGGTACGTGATCTTCTGGGTGTCGAACGGGAACTTGAAGTACAGCCCCGCGTGCGTCACCGTTTCGTTGGGGGCGGCCGGATTCTCGAGGGTTACCGCGGACTTGAAGTCTCCGCAGCAGTTCGTGGCCTGCCCGGTCACCCGGTCGAAAGACACGCCTTCCTGGCTGTAGCTCAGGTCGTTGCCGCCAACCGCTGTTGAGACGACCTCGGTCTGCCAGAACACGCTGTTGCCCTTGGCCTTGCCCGGAATACCCTCCACGGTGCGCGTGCTCTGCAGGGTGGCGTCGGAGAGCACCTTGATGCCTTCCGCGGAAGCCTGCAGTGCCGACATGTGCTCACCAACGGAGACCGTGGTGGACTTCTGGTCCAACGGGACCTTGGCGAGGCTGCTGTACAGCACCGGCTTCGCAAGGACACCCACCATCAGCACCAGTGCGCCCAAGAAGATACAGATATAACCAACGACTCGACGCATCTCGGCTCCTTATGTGAAACAGTCTGGGCGGACACTACCAGCGAGTAGCGGACAATGGGGGCAGTTCCCGCCTACGAGTTGGCACGTGTTGAACCACGCTGCAGGTAACCTCGGCCCATCGGAGGTTGACAGCCCTATGGGCTGCGTCAGAATGCAGAGACGCTGTGGCTCCAGCGAAGGGATTGTTTTGGCGAGTTCGGTGTCACGCACGGGCGGCCGGTCAACGACGCAGACCGATCCGACAGAGGCTGTCACGGCGCCAGACACAACAAGTAACCATTGGCTAGCCCGCGATCCCGTGCGGACCGGCCTATTGCTGGTTCTGGTGATCACGCTCAGTGTCCGGTTCAGCATCATCAAGGACAGCTTCTTCAACTCCGATGACTTCGCCCTGACCACAAAGGCCATCGAGAATCATGGATGGGGATACCTCACCGAGATAGGCACCGGCCACTTCTCCCCCTTCGCACTTGCCGTGATGTGGCTCCTAGCCCACGTGGCGCCGTGGAACTGGGGCGCTGCGGCGCTCCTGTTGATCCTTGGTGAGCTCGTCGTGGCGGTTCTGGTCTGGCGGCTGCTCACGGAGCTCTTCGGACGACGGCTGCTGGTCCTTGCGCCATTCGCCCTGTACTGCCTCTCCCCCTTGACCGCTCCGGCGTTCACTTGGCTTGCGGCTGCGCTCGCCGCTCTGCCTCTCATGGCTGCCCTCGCCGGCGCGCTGCATCATCACGTCCGATACCTCAGGTTGGGCGGGCGCCGCGATGTGGTCATGGCGACGCTGTGGGTGCTGTTCGGCATGGCCAGCTTCGAGAAGATCCTGATCTACTTCCCGTTCGTCGTAGTGCTCACTCTTGCGCTGTCCCCAAATACAGTCATCCGCAAACGGCCGCTGCTTGCCTTGATCCGGCGCACCTGGCTTATCTGGGCTGCATATCTTGCCACCGCACTCGCCTACGTCATCCTGTACGTGGCCAGATCCGGACCCCACGACGGAACGGCGTTGATCTCGCTGCCGCCTTGGGGCCAGTTCTTGGACTTCGCCAACATCAGCGTCCTGCGAACCTTCGTCCCAGGAGCCTTCGGCGGGCCATGGGCGTGGGCGACGAGCGCGATGGTGAACTCCCCCCGGGCGTTCGAATGGATCTGCTGGACCCTGGCCCTGGCCGTGGTCGGCGGAACGCTCATGCTGCGACACCGGATCGGGCGTGCATGGACTTCACTGGCGGTCTACTTGCTTTGTTCCTTCGTGGTCGTCGGTGTCGGCCGGTTGCATTACTACGACTCGTGGATCGGGCTGTCCACGCGCTACCTCACGGATGCGGTTCTTCCTCTCACGGTGGTGGTAGGTATGTGCCTACTACCACTGCGCGATGAAACAAATGCCTGGCTTCCCGTCGCTCAATCCGTCTCCACCCGTCTGCCTCGAGCTGTCCGTGCAGGTGTCGGCTCCGTCGCTGGCCTGATGGTCGTCGCTCTGGCATTTCACTCACTCAACGGATTCGCGACACTCGCCACGGCCAACCCATACAGGGCATTTGCGCTCACTGCCCGCGAGTCCTTGGCCGCACTTCCTGCCAGCGCTCAGGTGTACGACGAGCCGCTCCCTGTCAACGTCTTGGGACCCATGTTCGGGAATTACAACCTGATCAGCAGGTTCTTGGCACCAGTCGCGACTGTCAAACGCCGACACGAGATGTACGCGCTCAAGAGTTATACGAACCCGTACTACCTGACCAAGGAGGGCCACTTCGTCCGGATGAACGTAGCCGGAATGGAGTCGCCAGAGCGATTTCCCGGTGTGTGCGGATGGACCTCCAGGACGGATCAGATCGCCGTGCCCTTAACCGAGTCTGCCTACCCATGGACATGGACGGTGCGCGTGGGATACCTGGCGGGCTTGGACACTCAAGCGACGATCGTGCTTGGCAAGGCCCGGCAACAAGTCCAGCTGCACAAGGGGCTAGGCGAGGTGTATCTCCCGATGGTTGGCGGCGGAAGCGAGGTGCGTGTCGAGGGGCTAAACCCGGAAGCGAACGTCTGCGTGGGGGACGTACAGGTCGGCCATCCGGCGCCCAAGAAGTGACTTCTGAAGTGATTCTGCCAGAAACCCGAAACACGCTGCTTCCCGACGGCGCCAGTCTCCGACGTCGGTTCGGAGCGCTAGATGGACTCCGCGCGATCGGCGCCCTCGGTGTCCTCTGCACACATGTCGGGTTCGAGAGTGGTGACGCGTTGCAGGGGCCCTTCAGGGGACTGCTCTCGCGACTTGACTCGGGCGTCGCCGTCTTCTTCGTCATCTCGGGATTCCTGCTCTACCGCCCCCACCTGGTCGCAATGGTGCAAGCGAGATCACGTCCTGCCGTTCGCGACTACTTTTGGCACCGGGCGCTGCGCATCCTGCCAGCCCTGTGGATCGCCACGGCAATGGCAGCGCTTCTGCTTCCTCACGACCGACGGGTGGGCCTGGGTCTATACCTGAGGCACGCGGCACTGATCCACATCTACTTCGAGGAGCACCAACTTCTCGGCCTGACGCAGATGTGGAGTCTGGCAACCGAAGGCGCGTTCTATGTGTTGCTGCCTCTCCTCGCCTGGCTCTTCAGCCGCCGAGGCTTCGCAAACCGCGGGGACGTGCGGGGGCAGTTGATAGTCCTTGGAGTCTTCGTTGTCGCGGGGTCTGTCTGGGTCGCAGCCGTGCATGCCAGTGGTCACCCTTCCAGCAGCCTTTGGCTCCCTGGCTACCTCGGATGGTTCGGGGCCGGGATGGCGCTGGCGATATGGCAGGTGGCCCGATCGCAAGGGATCCTCCAACCTGGGTTCCTTGGGCAGTTGGCCGACAAGCCCGGGACCATATGGGCCGGCGCCGTGGCGGTGTTTGCCCTCGCGACCTCCCCTCTGGCGGGCCCGTACGATCTGTCCGCCGTCTCGCCAGGTCAGGCGGCGGCCAAGAACCTGCTCTACGTGCTTCTGGCTGTGATGATCGTCTTTCCGGCAGTTGCCGCCTTGAGCGACTCCGGCGAACCGAGGGTGGTGCGGGCGCTCGGCGGACGCGTCGGTCACTTCCTTGGTGATATCTCGTATGGCGTCTTCGCCTACCACGTGGTTGTGCTGGGTGTCGTCGAGCGCTTGACGGGACACGTCGTGTTCCTCGGACACTTCGCAACGCTGTTCTGGCTGACTTTGTCCGCCTCCGTCGTACTGGCCACCCTGAGCTACCGCCTGATTGAACGGCCCATCATGCGCCGAGGTCGTCGCGACCGCCGCTTTGACGTCTCCCCGCCGCCGAAGGACGATGCGAAGGACGGCTTCGCCCGAAACGCGGCCACATACGCCACGCTGAAAGCCAGCAAGGTCAAGCACTGAACCGTTGTCGAGCGCAGACCCGCCGAGCCTCGACGCCAGGGCTCTCCCGCAGCCAGCACCCCGGCGGCCAGTCCCAGCAACAGGATCAACGCGGGGATCATCGCTGCGGACATCGCATGGATGCGGGCACCGCGGGATCTCCTGACGCCTGGGAGCACCCAGCCCTGGTTGAGAGCCAGCAGGACGGCGACGAGGCTGGCAGCCACGCCTGGCCACCCAGACACGAACGTCAGCGCGACCGCGCCACACCCGATGGCGACCGCAGCCGGCATCCGTGCCTCTCCCGCAACCTCGGTCGCTCCTCCTCCCGAGCGTTGACGCCGTGACCATGGCACCGTGGCGGCTGCACACAGAAGGGCCAACAAGCCGACGAGCAGCCCCCAGCGGTAAGGGCTGTCTGGAGTGAAACTAGCGGTGACCACAGTGGCAGCGCCACGTGGCAGAACCCACCCCTGTTTCCAGCCGTCCAGCCTTATCGACACAAGCAGGGCGCCGTGTCCGTCACGGGCCACCCAACCCTCGTTGAAGTTCTGCGCCACCGTCAACACCGACTCCTCCGACCGCTCCCCTATGGTCAGTCGCATGGACGCAGGGTCCGTGCGAAGCAGTGACACCGTCACCGGCGAAGTTGGCGTCGGGCTGGCTGGGCGCGAGGTGGTGAAGGACATTCGCAGGGGTTCGAACTCACCCGTTGCGCCGGCGACAACACTGTGCGCCCCAGCTCCGAGGGCCACCTCACCGGTCGCGGCTGGAGTGGCGCCTGTCGCGTCGACCGTGGAGTCAGGACCACACGCCGTCCATTGCAAGGGCCGCCGGCGCATGACGTCCGCCAGAGTCCCGGCCACCCGCGTGGGGATCGATCTGCCGTCAACAACGAGTGTGGGACCGAACCCACACGGAACACCTGTTTGTTGAGCCAGGTTCACGCTTTTGCGTAGGTCGTCTGCGCCCAGTACTCGCACCTCCGAGACCCCGACCGGAAGAAACCCACGTAGCCCTGTGGCCGAGTCAATGTTGATGACGCCTTTGGGACTCTCCAACCCGATGCGGAGCGAACGAGTGGACCGAGGCGCGAATCGCACGTAGCTCTTGGCATCCACCGGGGCGACGATGACCTCGCCCGAGTCGAATTGCACTCTGGCTCTAGTGGGGCGCGAACCTGCCAGGTACGGGTCGCTCTGCAGCTGAATCCCGTCGACGCGACGAGCCTGTGGCCAGGTGAGGTTGAGCCAGGGAGACGGGTCCAGCTCAGACGCCACCCAACCTGTCGAGAGGTCATTGTCCACGGCCGCGTCGGGTCGCCCCTCGGGAGCACCGACGGCGCGCGACGATGCCGACGCCGAGATGGCGTTCGGATTGGCTAGTAGCTGCTCGAGGGCTTCGCCGTCCCGAGGGAGGACCTCGCCGCTGAACATGTATGTCCGGGCCGCAGGGAGGCTGAACTGGCGCCGTAGACCTGTGGACTCCTCGCTGGGCCGGGCCGCGGACTTGTTGCAAAGCGGCCGGTCGCCCACGTGCAGGCACGCTGAGCGTCCGGGCAGCTGCTCCCTAAGGACGATGGCATCGACGTCTCGCGAGCCGGACGAGGGGAGCTTGAGACTCGCGACCGGGTTGACCCCGGGGATGCTGAGCTCGGTGATCGAGACCCCGTTCACCCGCCCTGGGGTCAGGGAAGTAACCGTCACACGGAGGCGGCTGGTTGGTCCAACAGGCGCACTGACCTCCTGAGTCACTCCTGAGCCGTCCACGGTGGACGAAAACGTTCCACGATCCGTGGTGACAGCTACCGATCGCGCCGGCGCACCGAGAAATGTCTGGGTAGATAGCGCAAGGTCGATGTTTCGCACGTTGATCGGTTGGGGGAAGTGAACCTCTAGCCACTCCCCGGCGGCCTCCCCGAAGTTACCGGAGATCCAGCGAGTACCGGGATCGCCATCGACTGCGGCGGCGGGCGAGTACGCCGTTCCTAGATGCAGGGTCGCGCTCGCATCTGAGGCGGACGACGAAGCCCGAACACTCACCACCCCGGCCCAGCTCAGGGTCGTCACCCCCGCGTCTGCATCCGAAACGTAGTCGCGAGACCGTCGATGCTGCCGCCCAAGATCGTCAATGGCCAGCACCTCCGAGGTGTTGTGTGTCGCCCGGCCGAAGAAGACTTCACGGTTTCGCTGCCCGTCGGTGAGCACGTCTGGTGCTTCGGCCAACAGATCCTCGTGGCCTCGGCCGTCCGAACCCAGGACTGCGGCCCCGTTTACGCCGTACAGCTCGGCCAGCCCTCCAACATCCTCCGGACCAGCGGTCGCAGTGACCAGCTGGGAACGGGGAACAACGCTCACGTCCTGAGCCGCGCCCACATCAAAGATCTCAACGCTTGGGTACGGCACGAGGGTTCTCTCGTCGACCGTCAATGTCGGGTCGTCCACCCGACTCCCGGTTGGGGGACCGAACTCAGCGACCCGGGAGATCCCTGACTCGGCCAGGCTCTGATGAACGGCGATTGAGGGGTCGCCCCGCGCATCCAGCCGGAGGTCGTTGCGCGCGACGACGTAGCGAACGCCGGCTCGAACGAGCAAAGCCTGCAGACGCGGCCCACCCATACCCTGGCCGAGCTGACGCTCGATCTCGTCCATCATCCTGGTGGAGCCAGCCGATCCCAGTGGCACGCCGTCCCTAACCGCGAAGGGCCGCCGCATCAGGGCCTGCAACGGGTCGTCCTTTGTCGATCCCCAGTCGAAGTCCGCGAATGAAGCTGCGGGGACAACGAGCACCGTGCCCTGCGCTTTCTGGCGGTCGAGCCACGCAGCCGCCTCGTACCAGTGCTCAGGGATGGCGACGTAGCCCTCCGGTCGGGCCGTTCCGCCCACGATCGCAGGCGCAGTCACGAGAACAACGAGACAGGTCACTAGGGCCGGTGCCAACGAGCGAGGCAGTCTCATCGCGCTCAGCCGCTCGCCCCCAGCCGTCAACGTCTGTGCAGCTGCGAGCATCAGAGGCAGCCGCAATACGAGCTCGAACTTGTGCGTGTTTCGCAACCCTGCAAGCGGTCCGTCAAGCAGAACCTGCAGCGGGCCAGCAAACGGTGACCCCGCCGCTCCCGAATGCCCGAGGGTGAGCAACAACAGCCCGACGGCAGCAGCGATCGTCAGGAAACGCCGATGAGGGGTGGAGCGCAAAGCAAGACCCACGAGGCCCGCGCTCGCGACGATGGTCGTGCCGAATATGAGCAAAGGCAACGTCACGAACTGCCAACCCGCCGGCCAGGTCGGCCCCGTTGGACCCGTCAGGAAGCCGAGCCACGGCGACGTGCCACGGAACGACTCGAAGACGCTGGCCGTCCCGGTCGTCACCCCCGCGTTCTCGATCCAGTCCAAGAAGGGAGGACTGTATCTGCCCAGCTGCAGCAAGGGCAGGAACCACCACAACGACACTGCAATCACAAGGCCGAGCCAGGCAACACCAGCGAGCACGGTCCGACGATCCCGAAGCCGCGTGAAGAACCACAAGGTCGGCAGGACGAGGGCGGCCCCGGTGGCTACGGCGTTTACGCCACCGATCAGGGCAAACGCCAGTGCTGAGCGGCTGATCCGCCAAAGCCACGAGCGAGGGGACGGGATGACGAGCGGGAGCAGTACCCATGGCGCCATGGCCATCGGCCACACCTCGATCGAGGTGATGGAGACCTCTGAGAGCATTCGTGGGCTCACGGCGTACAAAAGTGCCGCCGCGAACTGGGCCCACGGAGCACCGATGCCGAGTGCGCGGACGAGGCGCCAGACACCCACAAAGGCGACACACAGAATCAGTGACCACCACAGTCGCTGGATGATCCAAAGAGGAATGCCCGCAGATGACAGGGCCCAGTGGAACGGGCCCATCGGGAGCAGGTAGCCATAGGCCTGGTTCTGCAGTTGGCCGAAGGCGCCGTGCGGATCCCACAGATGCAAGGCTCGCAGGAGAAACGCACCGGGGTTCGCCGTGAGGTCCAGCTTCGTGTCAGGCACGATGAGTCCGGGCGACTGGTGAAAGCACAACGCTGTCAATGCGATACACATGACGACGACTCTGGTTCGCCAGACGGCTTGGCCGGTGGGCTCCGCGATCATCCTTTGACCAGGACCAGCACCGCGTTCCAACTGACCACCTCACGCAGCCCAGGAACCCGGATAACCCAACGGGCCCACCACGGGTGATAGCGCGGCAGCATGGCCACAACCTGCAGATCTCCCGCCGACTCCGCGGTCCTGGCCCACGTCCGCATCCGTCCGATCGAGTAGCCGAACAGCGAACGCCCGAAGTCGTTCTTGGGTCGATGTCCGTGACGGGCGGCGTATCGGTTGGCCGCATAGCGACCCCCCAGGTAGTGCCACGGTGCCGTCTCGTGGCCACCCCACGGCGAGAGCCAGGGAGTCCATGAGATCAGGACCGTCCCGCCAGCCTTGCTGACACGCAACATCTCTCGCGCCATGGCCTCAGGGTCCGGGACGTGCTCCAGGACATTGCTGGAATAGGTCAGGTCGAAGGTCTCGTCGGCAAACGGCAGGCACAGTCCCGACGCGCGGACGGTATTGGTGCCCACCTCTCCCCGCGCTGTCAGCTCCCCGACATCGGGATCAACACCCGCGTACGACGCTCCTGCAGCACGGAAGGCATCTGCGAAGTATCCAGGCCCGCCACCGACGTCCAGCACTGTGGCGCCTCTGAGGTCACACCAGCGCGACGCCTCGCGCACCGAGTCTGCCGCGAGCAACGAGTAGAACCTGTCGGGATCGGTCTGCTCAACCCGGAAAGCCCGGAACAACGCGACGGAGCGACGCAGGGATCCGATAGGTGGGAGTCGTGGGTCCACGGATGCCGGTCGGTGCTCCAGGTTCCGGGCATAACTCACGCCGGAACCCTAACCCGGCTACCCTTCGGTAACAATCAACCATCCAGCGATTACGGAGCTCACGTGCGCATCGCCATTCTCAACTGGCGCGATCTGACGCACCCTGACGGCGGAGGCGCGGAGCGATATGCCGTCAATGTAGCGACCGGCCTGGTTCAGCGGGGTCACGAGGTGACCTTGATGTGCGCCGACCACGGAAGGGCACCACGGGACGAGATGGTCGATGGTGTTCGTCTGCGCCGCAGGGGTGGCCGAGTTGGGGTGTACCTGCAGGCTCTGCGTGGAGTTCGCTTTCTGGAGCGCACCGAGGGCCCGTTCGACGTGGTCGTCGATGTTCAGAACGGGTTGCCCTTCTTCGCACCGCTGGCGACACGGACACCGGTGGTGTCGCTCGTACATCACGTCCACAAGGAACAGTGGCCAGTCGTGTTCAACCCGATCTCTGCCAAGATCGGCTGGGGCATCGAGTCCTGGCTGTCTCCCAAGGTCTATCGAGGCCGTCAGTACGTAGCCGTATCGGGTCGCACCAAGGACGAGCTCGCCGAGCTTGGCGTCGAGCCGAGCCATATCGCCGTGATTCACAACGGGACCGACGAACCGATGTCCACCAACGTGGGCAGGTCCACCCATCCCACAATCGTGGTTCTCGGCCGTCTCGTGCCGCACAAGAGGGTCGAGCATGCCATTGATGTACTGGCCAGGCTGCGCGAGTCGCACCCGGGTCTGCGTCTTCGCATCATCGGCGATGGATGGTGGGCTCCGAAGGTGCGCGAGCATGCCGAAGCCTGCGACGTCTCCGACAGCGTCACCCAGCTCGGCTTCATCTCCGAGCAGGACAAACACACCGAGCTCGCTCAGTCGTGGGTGGCGATAGCCCCAAGTATCAAGGAAGGCTGGGGTCTCAACGTCGTGGAGGCGGCCAGTCACGGGGTCCCGACGGTTGCCTACCACGGCGCCGGCGGCCTGTCGGAGTCCATTGAGGACGGGCGCACGGGTCTGCTCGTCCACGATCTGGATGCCATGGTGGCGGCCGTCTCGAGGCTGTTGTCAGATCAGGTCTTGCGAGACACGTTGGGCGTCGAAGCTCGTGAACACGCACGGCAGTTCACATGGGAGGGGACGATCAAGAGCTGGGAGGACCTGCTGCAACACGTTGCCCTGCACGATGCGCCGATGTCGGCCACCGACGCGGGCGCGATTCTCAGCCCACGCTCATAACGCGAAGTTCACGCGATACAGGGAAGCGAGACTCAGCCCACGATTGTGCGCGAAAGTCAGCCGCCGTACGTGATGACACTTGCGGGATCGAGCACGTCCTTCGGACCGGTCTGAATCGCGACCTGGTCGTTGGCACCGTAACTGCTGACCACCGACTCGACGGCGACAAAGGCCGCGCCGCCTCCCAGCGCCAAGCTGAGTATCGCGATCGCGAGCGTGGGCAAGACAAAGCCAGCGGTAGAGGGGCGGGGCAGCGGCATTCGGTCCTCCAGGAAGGTGGTTACCGGATAGTAGCCGATCTGCGCGCCCAAATCGACGTCATCGCCATAAACGCGTCTATCCGATTCGCCAAACCCGCCAATGAACCGTGTTGAGCACCTGCTCCATCCCCTTGTGCTCGGTCGGCAGAGCCCCTGGACTGTCCAGCCACTCGACCAGCCAGTCCACTCCGCGCCTGCGCAGCTCGACACCGTCGACCTGGCCGCGTCGCCATTGCTCAGCCCGCGGCGGGTCCTCTCCGCCGACTCTCACCTCGCTGCCCTCCCGTGTCACAAGCAAGTCGCGGGCACTGACGACATCGGCGTCCAGGGCACGTGGCAGAGGGTCCAGGAAAGGACGAGGCCCGGCCCACGACGTCTGCCGGAAGGGCTGCCACGGCAAGACCAGGACCGCGCCGTGGGTCGCCGAGCCGTTAACGGCCGCAACAACGTAGGCCCACTCCGCAGGGAAAGTCACCGGGCGCAGTTCTACATCAAGTCGGGCAGCGAGATCGGGAGCGGACAGGAGCCCGATCCCGACGAGCGCCACGACTCCGGCAGCCGTGGGCAGCCATCTGCGAGGCCCACGCCGATGAGCCAGCGATGAACACAAGTGGAAAGCCCCAAAGCCGCACAGCAGGGACAGCGACATCGCCGAGAATCCAAGGAACCGATGGGTGTCGCGAAGTATCGCCACACCCGGCACCTGTTGCAGGGAACGCCAGAGCGGCAGCGCCGGGCCAGCCACCAGAAGGACGACGACAACCACCAGTCCGTATGCCGCGAGCGCCAGGTCAGCTGGCCGGCGAAGCCGGGGATCACGCCGGACGATCCACCAGGCGCAGATCGCCACCACCACCAACGCGATCTCGGCCCCCAAGGTCGGCCAGGTGGTTCGTGAGACCAGACGGGCACCCGGCGCCCAGACGCCACCCAACGTCAGCACCGAGCCGATCACGCCGGCAGGCGAGTCCGCCGCCACCGCAAAGGCTGTCGCCCCTGACGGCACCGCCCCCCTGGTCGGATGGCGCAGACCGGTGATGATCCACGGCAGGCA
>JABBOX010000044.1 GCA_012927555.1 Phycicoccus sp. | reverse complement strand
TCCCAAAAACGCCCCGGCGGCCGATTCCCCACCAAGAAACCCGCCGACCGCCCCGCCAGACGACCCAGAACGAAGGTCACCTTCTGGTCCCTACTCCCGCCCGCGTAAGTTAACGCCATTGGGGCCTGAGGCGCCTTCGAGGGCGGCCATCTGCTCGCCTGCAATCACCCCTGGCATCGCGGTGGCGCGATCTGTCGCTGGCGCAGATCTCGCGTCCGGAACCTGCGCGCCCCACGCTCCGAGCCAGGACGTCATCACGTCGATCTCCGCGGCGTGCGCCGCGACGATCGACTCGGCGAGCCCCTGGGTGTTCGGGTCGCTCGACCGTTGCGCGGGCAGACGCGCGAAGGCGAGCGCCCTGCCGTAGACGATGACCTTCTGGGCGAACTCGACGTCGGCGTCGTTGTGCAGATCGCGCATGCTCGCGGGGGTCGAAGTCCTCGCCGTCGGGACCGGAGCGGTGGTTTCAGGTCGCGAAGCAGTACAGGCCGTCAGGGTCGCCAAGAGAGCAGCGGCGCCACATGCGACGGCCATGCGTATGCGGGTAGTGATCACAGTGGCTCCGTCTCCTAGAGAAGTGGTCGTGGCTTCGTGGCGACTCCGCGGCGGTCAGAGACCGAGGTAGGCCCGAGGGTTGACGGTGGCCGCGTTGACGTAGACCTGGAAGTCCAAGTGGCATCCGGTCGAGACTCCGCCCGTGTCGCCCGCGTATCCGATCAGCTGGCCCTGCACCACCACCTGACCTGGCACGACCGCGTACCCCGACAGGTGGTTGTAAGCGGTCATGACGGAGTTTCCGTCGATGAACCCGTGGTCGATCGTGATCCGGTTCCCGTCGCCACCAAGCACCCTTGTGCTGAGAACGGCCCCGACTCGGCCCGCGTAGATCGGCGTCTCGCAGCGGGCGCGTAGGTCGATGCCTGCGTGCAGCCGCCAGATGCCGAGGACCGGTTGCAGCCGCATGCCGTACTCGCTCGTCACGGAGATGGGGTTGGTCGCCGTCGGGTTGCCGAACAACGCTCCCGAGATCGTTCCGGATGGCCGCTGGAGCGGAGGTGGGGCCTTCTTGCCAGCTACAGCTGCCGCGGCGGCCGCGGCAGCCCGCGCGGCTTCGGCCGCGGCTCGCTGCTGGGCGATGATGCCCGCGAGCTCCGCAGCGATCGCGCTGCTTTGGGCCTCCGCAGCGGCTTGCTCGGCCTCGGCCCGCCCCTTCATCTGGACGAGTGTCTGCTGTTGCGCGCTCTGGTCGGCGATCAGACTCCCGATCTCGGTCTCGCGAGCTGCTGCCGCCTGGCGCGCTGCTTCGGCCTCGGCCACCTTCTTGTCCGCCTCGATCTGAAGCACGGTGACCTTGTTCTCCACTGCGGACAGGCGAGCCTTGCTCTTGCGGTTGGTCGCCTCCACCTGCCGCAGTGCGTCCAGGGTCTTTGTCTGCGTACACAGCGCGGTCGTCACGAGGCCGTACTGGTTGATGAAGTCCTCGGTGCTCGTCGCCCCCTTCACGACGCTGAGGCTGGTCGCCCCCGACTGCCCCTTGTACGCCCGCCGAGCGACCTGCCCGACTGCGGCGCGGATCCTCTCACCCCGCGCCTCGTCGGCCGCGATCACCCGGGCGATGCTCGCCTGCTGCGACCGGGCGTCGTCGAGCCTGCTCGTGATCAGAGCCGACTCGCGTTGCGAACCCTCGAACACCTGTCGGGCGATGTCCAGCTCCGTCTGCGCGGCGGGCAGGCGCGACCGAGTGGCCTCGAGTGCGAGCACGGCCTGACCGATCTCGAAACTCAAGCCCTCGACCGAGTCCCGCGCGCTTGCTGCCCGCTGGTCGGCGCCAGCAGCCCGCCGTTCGGCGTCGCGCCGCTGGTCGTCGTAGCCGCTTGCGAACGCCGGGGAAGCAACACCCGTCAGCCCAGACAGGAACACGACGAGGGAGGTCACCGCCACCAGTCGGTGACTTCGCACGCGCACACCTGCCGTTCTTGGAGGATCGGGACACGCTCGCCACGCGCCGAGGCCCACGCGAATCCATGTTCGGAGTCGCAGACTAGGGACCCCTTCGGATTCGATGTGACTTCAGTGAAGGTGACGGCGTCCTCCGCCGGAGCCAGTCGAGAACCAGACGGCTCAACAGCCGTGTGAGCACGCCAGTCGTCGATGACCCCCTGTTGCCATTCGACCCAGCAGCCTGTCGATGCCGCGTGAAAGATGACGCCCTGACGCCGGGCGGACTCTGGGGCCGAAATCGAAGACAACGTGTTTGGACGTGCTCGCTGAACCGCGCGGACGACACAGTGGCTATCGCATTCGAGGTTGAGCACACGGCGTCGACGTGTTGCCGCTTCGTCCGCATGCTCGATCTCGCCATGTCCACGGAAGCCGGAAGCGTCAGTGCGCTCTGCCTGGTCGCGCCGGACCCGAGGCAGGAAGAGGTCCGCGCCCAGCTGAACGGACCGGCGTTTGCCCGCGTGGCCGACCTGAAGGTGAGGTCCCTGCCCTACAACGAGCTCGCACAACACCGGACCTCAGCAGCACGACTCGGACAGGGCCCGCACCCCATCGAGACGAAGGCACGTTCGCTGCGGTCAGGCCGGACCGTCGACGTCGCCACCAACAAGCACATCGCTGAGGCGCCTCGGCTCATGCGACGTACGACAGGACCGTCATCATCCCGAGCTCGGCGTGGTAGGCGTTGTGGCAGTGCAAGGCCCATTGGCCAGGGTTGTCGGCCTGCAGGTCGACGGCGAGCTTGCCCATCGGCAGCACGTTGACGGTGTCCTTGCGGATCCCCGGGCGACCGTTCGTGCCCGCGAGCGCGAACGTGTGCCCGTGGAGGTGCATGGGGTGGAACATCATCGAGGCGTTGGTCATGACCAGTCGGATGCGCTCGTGGGCACGGATCTGCAGCGCTTCGTGATTCCCGAAGGCGGCGCCGTTGATGAACCACTGTCGCCCGCCGTTGATCATCTGCAGGTTGAGCTCGAGCTCGCGGTCGGGTGCTCGCGGCTCCAGCGCTGCTGCCGCGGTCGGGGTGAGGTCGGCGTAGGCCAGGAGGCGACCGTCGAGCTCCGCCGGCCGGGCGTCTGGCGCCGGTATAGGACCGGACGCGGTTCGCAGCACCGCCACTGCTGGTGCTGCGGCTTTGCCCTCCGGGAGCGCCACGACGGGGAAGGCTCCGTCGCCGGCCGTGATCATGACGTCGTAGCGCTCGCCCATACCAATGATCAGCGTGTCGACGTCGAGGGGGTCCACGGCGAAGCCGTCGGTGTGGGTCACGGTGAGGCGATGACCTCCGATGGCGAACCGGTACGCGGTGTCGCTGCCGGCGTTGATGATCCGCAGCCGGATCCGCCGGGCCGGAGCGGTGCTGATCACAAAGGGATCGAGCGGGGGTCGCCCGTTGATGAGGTGGACCGGATAGGCGACGTCGCCGGTGTCCGCACCGAGTGGCCGATCTGCGGACGGCATGCTGTCCGCCATGGACATCGAGCTCGCGTCTGCCCCGCCCATCGACATGCCGTCCATCGCCTGGCCCGCCATCGACGAGCCCGCCATCGTCATGCCGTCTCGCTTCATCCGGGCGAGGACCTGGTCCGGTGAGTCGCCCCAGCCGTCTGTCCAGTCGTCCAGCACGAGGACGACCTCCTCGTCGTACCGTCCGGGCTCGTTCGGATCCTCCACGATGAGGGCAGCCTGGAGACCGGTGTCCAGCTGGACGCCGACGTGCGGGTGGTACCAGTAGGTCCCTGGGTGCGGAGCGACGAACGCGTAGTCGAAGGTGCTGCCGGCTGCCACCGCGTCCTGGGTGATCCCCGGGACACCATCCATGTCGTTGCGCAGGGCAAGCCCGTGCCAGTGGACGCTGGTCGGCGCCGGCAGACCGTTGCTCAGCCGGATCCGTAGCTCGTCCCCGGCTCGCACCCGCAGCTCGGGGCCCGGAAATGTGCCGTCGAACGCCCACGTCTGCACCGTCCTGCCCGCGAGGTCGATCGTGGCCGGAGCAGCCCGAAGCTCACGTCGAACGACGGTCCCCGTCGAGTGCCGAGCCGCCTCGGTCGCGGCAACGATCGCGTCGGCCGGGCCGACGGGTTGCGGCGAACCGAGAAGTCGCACACCGGCAAAGGCGCCGGCTCCCACCACCACGCCGCCAGCCGCCCCGAGCTGCAGGAATCGGCGACGATCGATCTCCTTGGCGGACTGGAACAGGGACGGTCGGGACATCGAGACCACGTCGGACTCCAGAGAACAGGCGGAACGCATCGGGTGCGCCGCACACGCCGTGAGTGGACGCTGTGGGGCTCCGTGAAACCTACGCAACCGGGACTAAGGTCCTACGAAGCATCCATGAAGATTCGCTGAAGCCTCGGCCCGCGGGTCGCAGATGGCCCCGGCTGGTACGGCGCCGACACGGGCGCGCTCACCAGCAGCGCAGCGCGGTACTCGAGTTTCAGGTCCCAAATCACCAGCCCTAACCGGCGGCGCACCTCACAGAGTCGCCGCGAATTCTCCGCGACAACCCTGCGAGCAGAACCAATAGGTCACGCCATCGGATTCGAGGTGCGGTCCGGTGCGTTCGACGTTCATCCCGCAGACCGGGTCAACAGCCAGTGCGGCGATCTCACGCAGCATCCCATCCTCCAGCCACAGCACCCTATCGGCGACCTCGCGCAACCTGGTGTCGTGGCTGACGATCACGACAGCACGGTCATCCTCGTCGGCTACGGCGCGCAGCAGCCTCGCCAGATCGCGGCCGTGGGCTGCGTCCAGGTTGGCGGTCGGCTCGTCGGCGAGCAGCACTCGGGGGTCGTTCGCCAGCGCCCGGGCCACCGCGACCCTCTGCTGCTCCCCGCCGGAGAGCTGGGCGGGCCTGAAGCCCGCCCTGCTCGCCAGACCGCTCCGGAGTGGTCTTCGAACGTCGTCACCCGCTCCCTCACACCGGTCCAGAGGCCGTCGAGCGCGAGGATCATCATTGAGGCGAGCCCGATGCCCAAGGCACCAGCAAGCGCCCGGACCGGACGCGCGATCAACAGTCGTCCGCCGACCTGGACCGAGCGCCGCGCGGATGTCCGGCGACCGGCCCGATCTGTGATGACCACGATGACCACCCACCCTCAGGCTCGTCCGGGTCCCGGCGCGCGGAACACAGTCACGACCATGATCGTCTCCAACGCACGACACCCGACCCGGCGTCTCCTGAGAACCAGGATCGACCTGCACGCGATCGATCTCGCGAACATGCGATGAAGCTCTCCTGAAGACACCTTGTGGCCGCTCTGCTCTGGCCGGTGACGCCCGGATCGATGCCGACATCCACAGCGCTGCTCGACGGCTCAGCTGCGCGGAGGACTGCGAGCACGGTCGGCGTCAGAGCATCCGCGATCCGCCCGTAGCCGGTCGCCGACGGATGAAAGGAGTCGGCACTCATCGTGCTCGGGTCGTGGACGAACTCCCGACCGACGGCGGCGCTCACGTCGACCAGGCGCACGGACAGTCGCCGTGCAGCAGCGCGCCTCTGCGCGGCGCTGATCAGCCTGCCGTAGCCGTGCACCGCACTCCGCAAGGGTTGGGGCAGGGCTCGCATCGCGCGGAACTCCGGCAGGCTCGACATCACCACCGGGGCCCCCAGACCCACGAGGGCGTCGAGGAGCTCACCCGAGTGACGCGCAAGGAGCGCGGGCTGAGTCAGGTGGATGACGTCATTGGTACCCACCACGAGCACCGAGACGGCCGTGTCGCACGAAGCCAACGGCAGCTGACGATCGAGCACGTCACGCGTCAGGGCACCCGAGCGCGCATGGCACACGACGTGCACCGGGCGACCCGCGCCGTCTGCCACCCGCTGCGCGAGCTGCACCGGCAAGGCATCTTCCACCTCGTCGACCCCGACCCCCGCCATCGCGGAATCCCCGAAAGCCGTCATCTCCACCGGGGTAAGGCCACGGAGAGCTCCTCCGGTCGGCACGACGGTCACGTCGATGTCAGGCGCGCCCCGAGGCGACCGCCCGTAGCGCCTGCGCACACCCCTGGCCTGGCCACCCATGACTGTCACAAGGGCGACCGTGAGCGCGAGCATGCCTCCCCACGACCGACGCCGCACCACCATCCTCATTCCCCTCTTCAGTCATTCCCTCTTCGTGCAGGGCTCCGGCCACCGGCCGCACAGACGGGCGTCACCATGAACAATGCCGACGTCACAGAGCGCGATTGCCTGGCCCTGAGCGGGATGCGTCAATGGTTGTGCCGACCCGGCATCGCGAACATCATCAAGGCCATCGCGCCGAGACAGATCAGGGCGAACAGGATGGCCCCAGATCCCGCCGCGCCCGTTCCGACGAGGATGCCCACGATGACCAGCATCGGGATGCAGCACGCGATCATCATCAGCCGGTGCCCGCCATGTCCGCGGCGACTCGTCCCGAGGCCCTCGTCCGAATCCGGTTCGCGACCATCGGGCTGATGCAGCGGCGCGTCCTTCCTTTGAGGCGAGGACGGTGGCTGAAGTCGGTCCTTCTGGCCCATGTCTGGCCGCCGTTCGCTCATGACTTCGCCGCCCTCAATGAGGCGGGCGCGTGGCCCAACTTCTTATACAGCGGGCAGTGCCCGGTGGCCCCAGTCACGACCAGATCGAGGCCGGCCAGAATGAGGAGCACCTCAAGCACGACCGCGACCGCCGACCCGGCCCCGGCCAGCAGAAGAATTCCCCCGGCGACTCCGAGCAGGCCGACCACGACGCGACCGACCCGTTCGATCGGGGCAATGTTGACTGTCAACATGGTGCTCATCACCTCTCCCTGGTGGACTCCCCGCCGCCTTGGGCTGCAGGTCGTCCTTCACTTCAGCGTGGCCGACGCACGTACAGACTCGCTTGCCCTTCGATGAAGATGCTCTGAAGCACCGGGTCGCATCGAGGCCCCCTAGACGTCGGGACCTGCTCCGCACCGCAGATGCAGGCGAGTCTCAGATTCCTTCGGCGGGTCACGCCCGGACGAGCAACGCGCGGCAGGTTCTGCTCGCCGCGGCCGACCCGAGGCTTAGTCGGATCTTCGTCGTTCCTCCGGGCGATCCTCATGACGGTCGACGAGTGTTGAGGCTTGGCCGCGTGAGATCCAAGCCCAGGAGTGCGAGCAAGAATGACCAAAGGAACCGGTGCGACGAGCGTGCCCCTCGTCACGGTCATCGTGGTGTTCGTGGTCGTGGCCGTCCTGGTCACGCTCGTGTGGTCCTTGCGGCAGTCGGCCGGACGGCGTCGCGGTGCGGCATCCGCAGGAGCCTCCGGTCTCCATGCGGACGCGTTCGCCGCGTTCACGACTGCGTCGCTCAACACGCGGGCAAGCGCGGCTCTGGTCGCGATCGACGACGCGGTGAAGACGTCGGAGCAGGAGCTGGGCTTCGCCGAGGCGCAGTTCGGGCTCGAGGCAACGGCAACCTTCCGGACGGCGCTCGCCACCGCCAAGACACCTGTGGCGCGCGCCTTCACGATCCGCCAACAGCTCGACGATGCCTTCCCTGAGACCGACCTGCAGGCGCGCGCGATGGCCGCCGAGATCATCCGGACCTGCACGCAGGTCGGTCAGGACCTTGACTCTCACACGCAGGAGTTCGACGCGCTCCGTGACCTCCAGTCACGTGCACCTGAGCTTCTGGACGAGGTCGCCCAGCGTGCCGCAGACATCTCGAAGCGAGTCCCCGCGGCGCGCACAGCTCTGGACGATCTGTCCGCCTCCTATCCCGCGACGGCGCTCGCGTCGGTCAGCGGCAACCCCGATCAGGTCGCCCGCCTCACTGCCGGGATCTCAGCGACGGTGGCCTCTGGTTTGGCGGCGCTGGCGACCGGAGACCGCGAGGTCGCTGTCACGGCTGCACGGTCCGGTGAGGCTGCGCTCGCGCAGGCGGTCAGTCTGCTGGACGCCGTCGACCATGCCGAATCCGCGCTCGCCGCAGCGTGTCGGCAGCTCGGGGAGACCATCGCCTCCTTGAGCAGCGACGTGATCGAGGCTGCCCGGCTGGCGCCTTCGGATCCCGTCGTGAACGCGCAGGCTGCCACCGTGACCGCGGCGCTCCTCCGGGCCCAGCAGGAGCGCACCGGCGGGGACCCGCTCGGGACGCTTCGCACGCTGACCCGAACGCAGGCCGAGTTCGGCGCGAGCCTGGCACCCTTCCGAGCTCGCGCCGCGCACGACGAACACGTCCGCAAGCGGCTCGAAGAGATGATCGCTCACGCCAGCGCGCAGATCGATGCCGTCGGCGCCTACATCGACAGTCGTCGCGGAGCTGTCGGTCCTGAGGCCCGCACCCGCTTGTCCGAGGCCGCGCGGCACACCGAGCAGGCCCAGGAGCTCGCCACCACGGACCCCGATCGCGCTCTCGCCGAGGCCACCCAGGGCGGCCACCTCGTGGACTCAGCCCAGGTGCTCGCGCAACAGGATGTCGCCGACTTCGAGCAGCGGCAACGCCAGGACACCGGCCGGCCCGCCGTCGACTCGCTCGGCAATCCCGTCGGGATGGTGCTCGGGGGGATTCTCATCGACCAGCTCCTGCGCGGGGGCGGTCGCGGGTTCGGCGGAGGCTTCGGGGGCGGCGGCGGGTGCTGACCCCCCGGCTCCCCCACTGAACCACACATCACGTCCAGCTCATCCACCGACGAAAGGGAACGACCATGGCAGACAAGCAGACCGTCCTCGGCCGCATCACCCAGCTCGCGAAGGCGAACACCAACGCGCTCCTCGATCGCGCCGAGGACCCGGGCAAGATGATCGACCAGCTCATCCGGGACTACACGAACAACATCGCAGCCGCAGAGGACGCCGTGGCTCAGACCATCGGCAACCTCCGACTGGCCGAGCAGGACCACGCCGCCGACCTCGCCGCAGCCACCGACTGGGGTCAGAAGGCGGCAGCAGCCTCGGCCAGAGCCGAGCAGCTGCGGACCGCGGGCAATGCGCTGGACGCAGACAAGTTCGACAACCTCGCCAAGCTGGCGATCGGCAAGCAGCTGACCGCCGAACGAGAAGCGGCAGACGCCGAACCACTCATCGCCTCGCAGTCCGACGTCGTCCTGCGGCTCAAGGCCGGCCTGGTCACGATGAAGGACAAGCTCGGCGACCTCAAGACACGGCGCAACGCCCTGGTGGCCCGGCACAAGACCGCCGAGGCGCAGACCCGCGTACAAGGGGCCCTGTCCACGATCAACGTCCTCGACCCGACGAGCGAGATCTCCCGTTTCGAGGAGACGGTGCGCCGCGAGGAGGCCAACGCCGCGGGCCAGGCCGAGGTTGCTGCGTCGTCGCTTGATGCGCAGTTCGACGAGCTCACGACGTCGAGCGCGAGCATCGAGATCGAGGCACGCCTGGCCCTGCTGAAGGCGGGCCAGGTCTGAACGGGATCCGTCCCTCCGTCCGGGTCTCGGCCGGCGACCCTGCCCCCACGAGGACAGAGGGAACCGTGGGACCACACACGCCCGGCACGAGGCCCAGTCGTGACGAGACCGTCGCGGCGAACACCGCGCACGCACGTCTACTCCTCGTCGACAGCGAACCCCACGTCCACGAGCTGGTGCGCTCCCTCCGTCTGGTCGGGTTCGACGTGCACGTCGCGGCGGACGGAGAGGGCGCCCTGAGAGTCGCGCGAGACGCCGATCCGGACCTGGTGGTCCTCGATGTGATGCTCCCCGACACCGACGGTTTCGCCCTGTTCCAACGACTGCGTGCGAGGGGTGTGCACGCCCCGGTGGTGTTCCTCACGTCACGAGATGCCATCCGGGACAAGATCACCGGCCTGACGATCGGCGCCGACGACTACATCACCAAGCCGTTTCGTGTCGACGAGGTCATCGCCCGGATCCGCGCTGTGCTGCGTCGCACGCAAGCGGGTGCGCAGACTGCCTCGAGCGTGCTCACGCACGCCGACATCCGGCTCGACGAGCGCGACCACGGGGTGACTCGCTCGGGGCAGCCCGTGGAGCTGACGGCTACCGAGTTCAACCTGCTCCGTTACCTCATGCTGAACCCAGGACAGGTGCTGACCAAGGCGCAGATCCTCAACCATGTCTGGCAGAGCGACTGGGGTCGCGACGTGAACATCGTGGAGACCTACATCTCGTACCTGCGGCGCAAGCTCGACATCAACTGCGAAGGCCCGGCGTCGGCCACGACCCTGATCCAGACCAGGCGCGGCGTCGGGTACACGCTGCGACAGGTGCCGTCGCAGCACGCCTGAGACCGACACGAGGAGTCGCCCGCTGGCCCTGACCGGCTTCGCCGAATCTTCATCCATTCTCAAGCGGTTCGGCACGACCGCGCGACCACCATTCAGATGTGAGAACTGACGACACGACGACGACCCCGGCCCCGGACGCCTCGTTCGCTGACGACGGCCACCCCGACGCCCACGTGCCGCCACGGCGCCGCACGGCATGGACCGTCTTCACCGGCGCCGTCGGCGGTGTCGTCGGGCTGGCTCCGCATGTCCTGCACCACATCGGGCCGCTTGTGGGCACCGCGCTGGTCGCGGGCGCAGGAGGCACGGCGCTGTTCGGCTTCCTGGGTCTCCTCGCGTCGGTACCGATGCTCATCAAGCTGAGGCGACGGTTCTCCAGCTGGTGGGCCCCCGCGATCGCTCTGACCCTCTTCACGGCGATGTTCCTGCTCTCCGCCTTCGTCATCGGCCCCCTCATCAGCTCGCCAGCAGGCGCGGGCCCAGACGTCACTCCGGTCGACCACGCCTCGCATCACACGCCCTGAGGATGTCGGCGGCAGATCCGACAGCACTGTTCGGCGCAGGAAGGAGAAGCGTCATGGCAATCACGACCCAGACTGAGCAGACAGTTCCGCTGCTTGCCAGGTTGAGCGGCGGCCGCGGCGACGGGTGGCCGTTGCAGTTCGTGACCTTCGACTCGGCCGCGGTGGCCGCTGCGGAACCGCAAGCCGTCGCGCTGACCTACTGGTTCGACACCGCTGAGACGGCTGAGACGTGGGACAGCTACCGGGTGGCCGTCCGCTTCACCGGTCGACGACTCGACGTCAAAGGCGTCCCGGGACCCAAGGACCGCTTCCAGGTCGTCGCCAAAGTGCCCGACGTCAGGCCAGGGATGGGCCGGGTCGCACTCACGCACAGGGTGACTGGCGTGGCTCCCGGCCGTTGGAAGGTCGATGCCGTCGGGGTTGCCGCCCTGCCGGCGAGTCCTGGCACCGGTCCGACGCCACAGCGGCGACTCGGGTCGGCAGCGGCGCTCGGTCAGTCCCTCTACGGCCCCGTGGCTGCGCTGCGGGCCCCCGGCGTCGTGTTGGGGTCCTGGACGGCGTTCGTCGGCGCGGGGGCGCTCGCTGGTGCGGCCCTCCAATGGACGCTGGCGCGGGCGACCGGGCTTCCGGCGGCCCAGGTGCTGGTGCTCGCCCTCGTCGCATCTCTGGTCGGTCTCGTCGGCGCCAAGGTCTACTACCGGCTGACGCATCTGTCGGAGAAGAAGGGGCTGATCTCCACCGGGACGAGCCTGCAGGGCTTCATCATCGGCGCGGTCATTGTCTTCGCCGCCGGGGCTGGGCTTCTGCACGTACCGGTGGGCGAGCTGCTGGACATCACCGTCCCGGCACTGCTGCTGGGCCAGGCCATCGGTCGACTGGGGTGCTTCTTTGCCGGCTGCTGCACAGGGCTACCCACGACGTCACGCTGGGGGCTGTGGTCCTCGGACCGCCAGATCGGCGTGCGGCGCATCCCGGTCCAGCTCATGGAATCAGCCTCTGCCGCAGTCCTCGCGGGTTCGACCTCGATGATCGTGCTACTGGCCCCGCCAACGGTCGACGGCGTCGTGTTCTTCGCGGGGCTCTCCGCCTATGTCGTCGTGCGCCAGCTGCTCTTCCCCCTGCGCGGACTGCCACGCAAGAC
The DNA here is from genome assembly GCA_012927555.1 of Phycicoccus sp. Classification (GTDB taxonomy): domain Bacteria; phylum Actinomycetota; class Actinomycetes; order Actinomycetales; family Dermatophilaceae; genus UBA4719. Next base: position 2,774 of record JABBOX010000044.1, on the reverse strand, counting down.
CGTGCACGGACGTCATGTCACCCTCGTCACAGCTGTGGCCGTGTTGCTCGCCGCCGCCGCCGCGGGGCTGCTCGGCTGATGACAGGCAGGCTCGGCACGAGCGGCGAGCCCGCATCCGCACCCACGTGGCGAGGCAGCCCACCGACGCAGCGAGCGACCCGGACCTTCGCGCCGATCGGGCGGCTCCTCACATCTCCCGCTCCTAGCCTCGTGCTGAGCGCGGCCGGTGGCCTCGCCACCGAGACTGCGTTCCCGCGCACGTCGTGGTGGCCCATGGTGTACGTCGGTGCGGCTTTGCTGCTGCTCGCTCTGCGCCAGGACTCGGTGCGGTGGGGTGCGCTGAGCCCGGATCTGCCGGGGTGCTTTCGTGAGGGGCCGCGGTCTGGGTTTCGTGTCGGATCGGGTGTGAGGGCGCGAGGGGTTCGCCGGTGTGCCCGGCGTTTCCACTGCGGGGTTGTTCCTGGGGCTGTCGCCGGCGGGGTGGTCAGGTCGAGGCCGCTGGTGGTGGTCCGCAGGTCGCTTCGAACAGTGTGGTGAACGCTGCCGCCCAGGGCCAGGTTGCGGGTAGGTGCAGGTGCAGGTGTCGGGCGGTGCAGGCCACTCGGGCCGCGACGTGGATCAGGTGCCGGCGGATGGTCGCGGTCGTCGCCTTGGCCAGGGCGACGCCGGCCAGGGTGGCTGCGGCGCGGGTGAGGTTGAACGCGATCGTGGCCAGGGTGGTCCAGGCGGCGTTGGCGGTGAACCTCCCCGAGGGCAGGTGGGCCAGGGGGCCGTTCTTCAGGTCGGGGATGACCTGTTCGACGATCGCGTGGTCACGGTGGTGGGCCTCGGCGTCCAGCATGGTCTCGGCCGAGTCGGTGAAGATCGCGTGGTAACGGAAGGTGTCGAACAGCTCGCCCTGCCCGGCGCCCGCGGCGGGGTTCAGTCGCTTGACGCGGCGCACGATCAGCCGGGCGCTGACCTGTTCGGCTTTGGGTCGGGAGGTGAACGCGGTGAACGCGACCTCGGCGACCGCGGCGTCGCAGACCCACCCGCCGGCGAGTGAGTCGAAGATCGCCTTGGGGTACTTGATCGCCGTCCACGCGTCGGGGTTGATGCTCGCGATCGCCTTGGTGACCTGCGGGTTGGTCCGGGCGGTGATCGAGAACCGGGCCCCGGCCGCCGGGGCCGCGGCCCCCCCGGGTCGTTGGTAGTAGGCGGAGTCCGCGCGCACCGTGACCAGCCCGGCCGCACCGCACCGGCGGGCGGTGGCCACCGCGTCGGCGATCAGCTTGGGCGCCCCGTGCGCGGAAGCGACGTTGCCCTTGCGCAACCGGACCCCGGCGATGACCGGTGGGGCCAACGGGGTTGAGAGCACCGCGAGCTGGGCGTTGAGGCCCTTGACCTTGGAGTAGCCGTAGGCCACGCCTTGCTGGGCGTAGCCGTGCATCGCCTTGATGGTGTCGTCCACGTCGATCCAGGCGACCTGCTCGATCCCGGCCACCACCGGGGTGGACCGGGCCAGGGCGGCCAGGACCCGGGTCGCGACCGCGTCGAGCTGACGCACGTGCCCGAAGGCGTAGGCCCGCAGATGGGTGCCCAACGTCGTGGGGGCCGGCGCCCCGGGCAGCAACCGGTCCATCGCGCCGTGGCGCACCACGGCCAGGTCCTCGAAGCTGTCCGCCCCGGCGACCATCCCAGCCACCACAGCGGCGATCTTCGCCGGGGCGTGCGCGCCGGCCGGCCCGGGCACGCTCACGTGCGCCTCGACCAGCCCCGCGAGCCCGGCCCGCTGCGCCAGTGCCATCACCGGCACCAGACCGGCCGTCGACACCAGGTTCGGATCATCGAAATGCGCGGACTTCACGTGGCAGACTCGCACTTACCGGATGCCCTTCTCCAGGCGCGAACAGGACCCTCGACAAGTCCTATCGTCCCAGGTCAGAAGGGCATCCGCGTACCACGACCCACCCACAGCCGCAACCTCATCGGCGGATCCGGGCTCAGACGGGGGGACTGCGAGGTGCTTCGTGGAGCTCCGCACAGAACTCACCCCTATGCGGTCAAGGCATGGCTGGCACGGAACCGACGGATCACGATGCACTTCACCCCGACCTCCGGATCGTGGATGAATCTCGTGGAGGTCTTCTTCGGGATCATCACCCGCCAAGCCATCCGCCGCGCCACGTTCACCTCTGTCACCGACCTCCAGGTCGCGACCGGCACCTACATCGACGCCTGGAACCAGCGCTGCGAACCCTTCCGCTGGGTCAAGGACGCGGACACCATCCTCGCCAACGCCACTCGACCCAAGCCCACGAACACACAAGACGCGTCAGCTGCACGCCACTACGTGCGCGGACAACAACACAGATCGGCGAGGTTGCAGATGTTGGGAGGCCTACCATACCCGCGGTTCAGGTCGGCTCAAGGTCGCCGTCCGCGTCGTCCCGTTCGCCGCTACGCCACCGTGGGGCGGGGACACTGGGCGCGCACCGTGACGGTCCGGCCCGGATCCGAGCTTGCGTGCACCACGGCCGCCGCGTTCGGTGTTGGGAACAACGCCGGTGACGTTCGAGGAGCGCCCGTCGCGGGGGAACAGTCGCGCGTAGATCGCACCTGGTGATGGCGGGCCTTGCGGGTACGCGGAGGTTGGGGCGCCTCCGGCCTGAACTGTCGATGCCGCGTGAAAGATGACCCCCTGGCGCCGGGCGAATTCTGACCCCCCTCGCTGAGAGTGAGGGAGTGATCATCGTGGAGGACTGGGCTGAGATCCGACGGTTGCATCGGTCGGA
>JABBOX010000032.1 GCA_012927555.1 Phycicoccus sp. | reverse complement strand
GCCGGGCTGCAGTCGGGCGACAACGGAGCCACCTTCACCGACCTGAAGTCCTGACGGTCCGGTCCTGACCGGGGTTGAACCCGGTCAGGACCCTCGCATCTGATCGGATCAGCAGTGGTGCCCTAACAAGGTTCTATCGCATCGACGGTGAAACCCTGGGCCGTGACCCCTGCGTCGCTCACGAGCTGGATGGAACCGCTCGTCGTCGTGATGCACGGCGAGGTGGCTCCACGACGGTACAAACCGTCGTACGTCGCCAGGACGGCGCCACTCGCATCCTTGACATACACGTAGTCGTACCCGGCCTCCGTGTCGAGCAGGCTGAAGTGGAACTTGAAGTTCGCCGACGTGTGCGTGTAGGTCCACGTGCAGTCGCCGTTGTTGCCGTAGGGATGCGGCGACTCGATCGGCAGCTTTGCGTTCGCGTTGCTCACGCACGGCGGCGGGGGCGGGGTGCCCTGGGTGCAACCGCTGTGGACACCGACCGCGTCCCAGGTTGCGGCGATGGCCTTCGTGTTCTTTCCGCCGGCGGTGGCCAGCGTCGCGTTGCGGGCATCACAGAAGTTCGCGTACTCCGGAAGCGACGTGAACCCGGCGTAGAAGATCTGCGCCGTCGTGGCCAGGCCGAGTGCCGGAACCACGACGCCGCAGTCCGCCGTGAGCGTGGCCGCCCGGTAGGTGGTCGGCGAACAACCGGCGTTGCGGCCCCCGTTGACGCTCAGGTAGTAGGCGTGGTTGGCGATCCCGCTGTTCGTGTGCACGCCGCCGCCGTCCGCCGTACCCGTGTAACGCAGCGAGTAGTGGCTCGGGTCGCCGTCCTCGGCCGGGTCGCCCATATTCCGGAAGCCCGGGTTGGCGGTGCCGTCGAGCATGATGTCTTCACCGATCAGCCAGTCCGGCTTGGCGGCGGGGTCGAGACCGTTGTCCTGCGCGTAGAACTCGATGGTGTTGCCCATCATGTCGCTGAACGCCTCGTTGAGCGCTCCGGGCTCGTTCTCGTAGATCAGGTTGGAGGTGCGCTCGGTGACGCCGTGGGTCAGCTCATGACCGACGACGTCGAGCCCGCCGGACAGCGGAAGGCAGGTCTTGCCGTCGCCGTCGCCGTACGTCATGTAGGCACCGTTCCAGAAGGCGTTGCAGTAGCGGCTGCCGTAGTGGACGACGGAGACGATGCGCATGCCTGCGTCATCGATGCTGTTGCGCCCGAATGTGGACTGGTAGAAGTCGTCGACGACATTGGCGTAGTAGTGCGCGTCGACGCCGGCCGCCTGGGCTGGGCTGGTGGTGCTCTTGTTGAGGTCCCAGATGTCGTTGGCGTCGGTCATGACTATCGGGGTGTTGGTCCTGTTCTGGGCGTCGTACGTCTTCTGGCGCTGATCGCCGCTGAACAGCTCGTACAGACCGCTGGTGGCGTTCAGCGTGGTGTTGATCTGCTTGGTGTCACCCTTCACCCCGATGCCCTCACCATGCGCGATCTTGTCGAACGCCTTGGTGACGTTGCCGGAGGCTGCGTCGACCCAGCGAACCGGGCGCTCGGCCGCCCGGATGCTCTCCACCTCGTAGAAGAGGCGGCCGGTGCGCGGGTCGATCCGCAGCTCGTTGCTGAAGTCGCCGCCTGCGCCGATCTGCGCGGTCGCGATCGACTTGGCCTGGCCCTTGGACAGTGTGGCGGAGTTCTTGGGCACCAGCCCCGGGAAGTATGCCCCGATGACAGCGTCGGCCTGGCCAGAGGCGCCCTGGATGACGGTGATCTGGCCGCCGAAGACGGTGGCATTGTCGACAACCTGCTGGTAGCGAGTCGACGTCCGTCCGTCCGCGAAGGTCGTGGTGCTCAGCTGCTTCACGTCTTTCGGCAGCATGATGGCTGCGGCGTCTTGGCCCGAGTACGCGAACGAGCCGTTCGGCGCCGGCTGGGCAGCGGCTGCCGTCTTCGGGTTGTCCGCAGCCGCTGACGGGCCGGTAGAGGCAACCATCATTGATACGGATAGCGCGGCGGCTGCAGACATCGCCAGGAATGTGCGATAGCGCATGGGGTGATCCCCTCAGTTAGGTGGTTCTCGACCGGGATGGTTCTTGACCAGGGCTGACCTAGTGTGATTGCCATCACCTATGCAACCCCACGTGACGCTAGGCGGTATCTGTGCGATTTGCTAGGTAGAGCCGAGAATTGTTGACGCCGGAGGACACTGCTTCCGGTGCCTCGTCGACATCATCCACAAGGAGTGCCCGTCATGATCGACCGTGACAAGCTGACTGAGATGTACGCCCGCGAGAGGGCAGACTTCGTCGCCCGACACCCACGGTCGGCGGCGGCCTACGAGCGTGCCGACCACCTGTTCGGCCGGGTGCCGATGACCTGGATGAACAAGAACGCCGGCAGCTTCCCGGTCTACCTCGATCGGGCACAGGGCAATCGCGTCTGGGACATCGACGGGTTCGAGTACATCGACTTTGCGCTCGGCGACACCGGCGCCATGGCGGGGCACTCGCCCGAGGCGACCGTGGCCGCCATACAGCAGCGCATCTCCGCCCAGGGGGGCATCACCACGATGCTGCCCACCGAGGACGCCGAATGGGTGGGCGCCGAGCTCACCCGGCGTTTCGGGCTGGCGCGGTGGAGCTTCTCGCTGACCGCCACCGACGCCAACCGATGGGCGATCCGTCTCGCGAGGGCCCTGACCGGCAAGCCCAAGATCCTGTTCAACAGCTACTGCTACCACGGCAGCGTCGACGAGTCGCTGATCGTGGTCGGCCCTGACGGTGAGGGCATGAGCCGGCCGGGCAACGTCGGCGAGCCGGTCGACGTCACCGAGACCTCGCGGGTCGCCGAGTTCAACGACCTCGAGCGTCTCGAACGTCAGCTCGCACATGGTGACGTGGCGGCGGTGCTCATGGAACCGGCGCTGACCAACATCGGGATCGTCCTGCCAGAGCCCGGCTATCTCGAGGGCGTTCGCGAGCTCACCCGCCGGTATGCCGTGCTGCTGATCAACGATGAGACCCACACCTTCTCGGCGGGGCCGGGTGGAGCGACGAGGGCCTGGGGGCTCGAGCCCGACATGCTGATCATCGGCAAGTCGATAGCGGGCGGGATCCCGATGGGCGCCTACGGGCTGAGCGCAGAGCTCGCCGACCGCGCCCTGGCCCGCACCGATCTGGATCTCATCGACATGGGTGGCGTGGGCGGCACGCTTGCCGGCAACCCGCTCTCGATCGCCGCCACCCGGGCAACGCTGGAGAACGTCCTGACTGACGCCGCCTTCGGCCAGATGATTGGGACGGCGACGTATTTTGCCGACGGAGTGCAGTCTGTGATTGATCGGCATTCGCTGCCGTGGTCGTTGAGCCAGCTGGGCGCACGCGCGGAATACCGCTTTGCCAGTCCCGCACCCCGCAACGGCACCGAGTCCGCAGCCAGCGCCGACGGCGAGCTCGAGGACCTCATCCACCTCTACCTGTTGAACCGCGGCATCATGCTGACCCCGTTCCACAACATGGCGCTGATGTCACCGGTCACGACCCGAGCGGACGTTGACCTTCACCACGGCGTATTCGAGGCCGTGGTCGCGGAGCTCACGGGCGGATGACCTCGTCTTTTTGGATGGGGCTCTTCTCGTGCAACTCATCTTTTATGACGATGCCATTTTGTCCGGTTCGGATTAGATTTGTGGTGAGGAGTTCTTGCCTGCGCTCGGACCGTTAGCCTCGATCTTTCATCCCTCGGGTGATGCCCGTCGTGGCGGCTGGAGGTCGCCGGCTGGTGTTGATTGTGTCATTGGGGTGTGACGGTGGCCCGAGTGTCGTCTCGGGTGGGCGCCGGTTCCATGTGGCCGGGGGTCGCGCGGTTGTCGTTGGGACGGGTGGGGCTTTCCTATCCGGGGACGGCCAGGGCTCGTAGCCGCCGGACGCCTTCGTTGACGAGGTCGCCCCAGGGGGCCTTGGTCGCGAGGTGGAGGCGGACCTGCCGACCGGTGCGTGCGATCGTCGCTGGGAGGGTGAACAGGCGTAGCCGTAACCGTTTTGGTTCCCAGCGCCTGGCTTGGTGACCGTTCAGGGCGAGCATCTGCATCCAGGCGGTGATCTCCACGGCCAGCGCCACGATGGCGCACCAGATCCGGTTCTGGTCAAAGCCTTGAAGGGGCAGGTTCATCAGGCCGGTGTCTTTCGAGACCCTGATCCGGTCCTCGCATCGGGCTCGGCGGCGGTGGCGCAGCTCCAGGTCGGGTAACTGGGTGGCGACCCCACCGGTCTTGGTGTTGGTGGCGAACGCGGTGATTCTGTGTCCGTCGACGTCGGTGATCCGCAGCTGCGCGCCGGGGTGGGGTCGTTCCTTACGGACGATGACCCGCATCCCTTCCGGCCACCCGGACAGGTCCAACAGGCCGGTCAGCTCGGCGACCCACGCGCCGTCGCGGACCTCGTCATGGGCGTCATAGGCCGGGGTCCACACGTCGGCCGGGATCAGCTCCAACAGCTCAGAAGTGTTGTGGGGCAACGGGAACCCGACCGAGTAGGACAGGCGCTGGCCGGTCATCCAGGCCGCGACCTTGTGGGTGCATCCGGCGCCATCGGTGCGGATCAGGACCTTGCGGCCCGCACGTCTGCCCCGGCGATGGGACGGCAGCTGGGCCAGGGCGGCCTTGATGACCGCGATGTGGTCGGACGCGGTGTTGGACCCGGCGTTGCCCGGGCGCAGCAGCACCGACAGTGGTTCGCCGGTCCCCGCCGCGCCGTGGTCGACGAACGACCATAACGGGTGAAAGCCGAAGCCCTTTTTGTAGGTCGGGGCAGCAAGTTCCTTCTCCGAGTGTGAGCCCACCAACGTCGCGTCCAGGTCCACGATCACCGGCGCCCGCGAGCTGGCGCCATGGTTCGGAGCGTGTGCCCCGGCCAGCTTCCACGCCCGCGCCCGGCCCGCGGCCCGGGCGGTGTCGATCGCGGCCAACACCGCTGGGGCATCCGCGGCCAAGGCTGCGATCGTGCGCGAGACCGTCGCGTCAGAGGCCACCCGCCCATACAGACCCGGTTCGCCACGCAGCAGGGCGATGTCGGCCAGACAATCCCCACCCAGGGCCAACGTGACCGCCAGATCCAGGACCACCTTGGCCGGGTCATGGACCGCCAACGGCTTGCGCCAACTGGACAACGCCGCCGACATCGCCGGCCCCAAACCCGCCGCGGCGATCGTCTCCGTCAACAGCACCCCACCGGCCTGACCCACCGCCCCAGAGTTCGTCGTGTCGACCTGAATGCGCGGATAGAACCCGGTACTGTTACTCACCTGGAAGGTGCTCCTCAACCGTGCGAACTATGGACCTTGACAATCCACATTCTCGCAGGTCAGGGGCACTTTTCAGTTGTCCGACACCGCCTCAAAACGGTGCCTCATGAAATCTCGAGGCTAGGAGGAGGCTCCTTTTCGGGACGGCGTGGGCTCAGACGCGGGCATGCCTCGAGCGCGCAAAACTGTAGACGCCGTATGCCGCGATGCCGAGGGCGACCGCGGTCAGGAGCCAGGGCCCGACCGCTTGCTGACGCAAGGAGCGCAGCGCCCCGTCGAGACCGGTGGCCTTGCTCGATGAGTTCTGAGCCGCCGCGGTGATGAAGAGGGCACCAACCACTGCCAGTGCGATCCCTTTGGCGATGTAGCCGAACACCCCCGCGCGGGTCGCGATGGTACCGGGGTTCTCGCTCAGGTCCAAGAGGAACTTCTTGGTCCAGCCCTTGCTCACGTGGTAGGCGCCGACCCCTATGACGACCACCCCGATAACGGCCACGAGCAACCGGCCACCGGTGTGCTGCAACAGGGTTGCGGTGAAGTCGGCGCTTTGCGCTTTGCTGCTGCTGGGTTGTCCCTTGGCAAAGCTGAAGCTGGTCCACGCGAGCACCAGATAGACAACCGCCTTGGCGATGCCCTTGGCCTTGATGGCCCATTTCGATGACTCGCCGCCAGTGCGCACCGCCAGAGCACTGGCCAGCTGCCACAACCCCAGGGCGAGGAACCCCAGCACAGCCACCCAGAGTGTCAACCGCCCCAGACTGCTCCCTGCCAGGGTCTGCAGCGCGCCGGACTGGTCCGCCGACTTGCCGCTGGCAGTCCATGCGACCTGTAAGGCGATCCAGGCGATCAGCAGGTGCAGCACACCGCTGACGGCGTAGCCGACCCGGGCGCCGATCTGCAGGGCGGCGTGACCCTCGACCCGGTTGGCGACACCGGCGACATCTCGTCCTTGCGCCATCGGGCGCTCCTCTCGACGTGTCGATGTTACCGGGGCGGTCCGATTCGGAGGTTAGGATTCTCCGGTCGCACAGGTGACGAGCTGCCCGAAAGAAGCGGGCCCACCCGAGGAGAACGAAGGAACATGCTGCTGGTCCCCCCTGGCTTGGATCGCCCCACCGGGCCGGACCGCCGCACCGCGGTGCGAGGCCTGCTTCGTGGTGCGCTTGCTCCCGGCGTAGTCCTGTGGTTGGCCATCGCCGGCTTCGGTCTGCTGCTTACCGGGCCGTTCAAGGGGTGGGACCGCTCCGAGAGCGACTTGAACCGGACACTTCAGGACACCCGTACCGGGACATGGGACTCGGTCACAGCGCTGTGGTCACACGTCGGGAACACCGAGATCATCATCGGCGTGTGTGCCGTTGTCGTCGCAGTGCTGTGGTGGCGCACGCGACGCTGGTGGTTCGCGGTCATCCCGGCCATTGCCATCAGCCTGCAGGCGACCATCTTCGTCACCGTCTCTGCGGTCATTGGTCGCTCACGCCCGGACGTTCCGCATCTGGACCCGGCGCCACCGACGTCCAGCTACCCCAGCGGTCACGTCGGCGCCAGCGTCGCGCTCTACACCTCGCTGGCCATCATGGCCACAACAATCGAGCGAACCTGGCTGCGCCGGACCGTGATCGTGGCGTGCTCGGTCATCCCCATCCTCGTCGCCTACGCGCGGTTGTACCGGGGCATGCACCATCTCAGCGACGTCATCGTGGGCGCCATCAACGGCTTGGTCTGTGCCGGACTCGCCGTCGGCTGCCTGGTCCGCCAGCGAGGCGAGGCCACCGAGACTGATGGTCAGCTCGCCAATGGCGAGAAGCAAAACCCAAACGCATGACCCTCAAGACGTCGACAGAACGGAGGTAACCGGTGCGGCACGAATCCTCCGAGACGACCGAACGGCGACACCGCGGCAGTCGAGTCCTGCATGCTCTGGATCGCTGGGCCGCCAGGCCCACGCTTGCGCTGGGTGCAGTCGTGGCCGTCGTGGTGTGGGTCCTCGTCAGCGCAGTCTTCGGTTTCCCAGCCCGGCTGGAGAACGTTTTCTGGACACTTGCAGCGGCCACGACGCTGATCATGGTCTTTGTCATCCAGCACACGCAGGCCCGTGCCCAGGAAGCCACCCAGCGCAAGCTCGATGAGATCCTTCGCGCGTCGCCGGAAGCTGACAACTCGCTGATCACCCTGGAAGAGGCGCCCGACAGCGAGCTCAAAGCAGCCACCGATGCTCATCGGGACATACGCCGTGAAGCGCAACAAGAGCCGCCGCCTGACAGCGGTGGATCGGCCTCGGCGAACGAGGCAAGATAACCGTCATGACCAACGCGCCGGAGGCGGCTCCCCCGTCAACGGCCAAGTCCACAACCCAGTTCGGTGCGCGAGCCGTCCTTGCCGCCATATCGCTGGCACTGGTGGCGATCCCGGGTGCGCTGACGCTGCTGCTGGTGGAGGACAAATGGGCGCCGCTGCTGAGGGCGGACAACGGTGCACGGGACCGCCTGCACGACTTCGCAGTAACCCACACGGGGTTCGTCGGTGCCATGCAGCTGATCAGCGACTCCGGATCGGCCGTGGCGTGGCAGATCGTCCTTGCGATTGTCGTGGTCTGGTTGCTCTGGTGTCGATTGCCCCGGCTGGCCCTGTTCGTGGTGACCACGACAGCCGGGTCATCCTTGCTGAATACCGTTGTCAAGGCTGCAGTCCATCGACTGCGTCCGGTCCTGACCGACCCGGTTGCCCAAGCGTCCGGGTCGAGCTTTCCCAGCGGCCACGCCCAGGCGGCAATCGTCGGGTATGCCGTGCTGCTACTCGTCTTCCTGCCCATCCTGCACGGAGTCTGGCGCAAGGTCGCCGCCACGTTCGCGGTGCTCATGATCTTGGCGATCGGCTTCTCCCGGGTCGCTCTCGGCGTCCATTACGTGTCGGACGTCCTTGGCGGCTACGTCCTCGGGGCGGCGTGGGTGGCAGCCATGGCGGCGCTCTTCAATGCGATGCGCGTCGATCGTGGACACCGTGCAGCGGCTGTCGGGGAGGGGCTCGAGCCCGAGGAGACGCGTCTACCCTAGGCAGATGCTCGTCTACGACTTCATCCATATCCCCATGCCGGTCGCACAGGTTCGGGACCGCCTGATGAGCACGGTCCCCAACATATGGCAGGACGCAGCCGCGGCCGCCTATGACGAAGGCGAGGATCTGCTCAGCCGGGTGGGTCCCTTCGGGCCCGTCCCTGGGCTGTCCAAGGCCGTCAGCGTTAGCGTCAGCAACGCCAGGGTCCGTGGAGAGGCGTTCGTCGTGCAGCTCCGGTGGTCCGCGTCCGGATCCACCGAGCTGTTCCCGGTGATGGAAGCTGACCTCGAGATCGCCCCCATGGGAACGCACGAGTCGCAACTGGGATTCTCCGGCAGCTACGACCCGCCGCTCGGATCCTTCGGCAGGCAGCTCGACCGGCTGCTGTTGCATCAGCTCGCCGAGGCCACCGTGCGCGCGATGCTGCGCCAGCTGGTCGCGGCGCTCGTCGTGGACCCTGCGCCCAAGTCGGCCCCCGCCACCGGGTTGCCAAGCTCCGAACCGCGACCGGCCGCAGGCCCCAGCTCTCAAACGGAGAGGCCCACCCCCACAAAGTGAGAAACCGTCAACTGGCCAGGCCTGTTGCTCGGCAGGGTGGCCGGCGGCATGACCCGCACCGCCGTGACGCCGCGACGTTTGCCAGCTATTGCGCGGTGGGCTCGACGAGGTCGGCCACTCGGAATTGCTTTGCGACCAGAAGCACCACGGGAACAATCACCAACGGTATGACGAATGCCCAGCGCAGGTGATGCGCGGATGCGGCCGCACCGATGAGTGCACCGCCAAGAATCGCGCCGAGGTAGTTGGCAATATTGAGCCGGGCAATCGCCACGTCAACTGCTGCCGGCCCCACCGCGACGGCTGTTGCGCCAAACGAGAGCGGGGCAAGGATCGCCAGGCCGAGGCCGGCCACGAAGAAGCCGGCAATGGCAAGTGGGGGCGCCGGCGCGGCAACAACACCGACGAGTCCGACAACGCCGATCGACGCTCCGAGTCGGACCACGATGGCAGCACCATGGCGACGGACCAGAAAGTCGCCGCCGAACCGGGACACGATGGCTCCGGCCTCGTACGCCGCAAAAGCCAACGGCGCGACCGACTTTGTCGCATCAAGGGCGTCATGGAGATAGACGCTGCTCCATGTCAGGATGCCCGTGTCGGCGGCATAGAACACCAGGATTACCAGGCCGAACAGCAGGATCGGCCGCCACGGAACGCCAGTGCTATCTGCCGGCCCTTCTGTCGGCCCTTCTGTCGGCGAACCGACCTCAACCTCGCGCGCCTCGACGAAGAAGCGACTCGCCAGCAGCGCGATCGCGAACGTTACGGTTGCGACAACGGCCAGGGACACGCTGAGCGGAAGGTCAAGCTTGGTGACACCCGAGGCGTACAGCGCGCCCGCGATACCGGCAACGCTCCAGACGCCGTGGAAGTTGGCCATGACGCTTCGACCGTATGCGGCCTGGACGCGCACGCCCTGCATGTTCATGCTGGCATCGACACCGCCGATGCCAAGCCCATACAGCACAAACGCCGCGATGAGCAGAGGCTTGTTCGGCGCCAGGCCGACGAGCAGCGCGCCCAGCGCAATCGTCATCAGCGCAGTTCGAAGTGCCACGGAGCTGGTGCGGCGTTCGGCAATCATGCCCGCGAACACGCTGCCAACGCCCGAGACGACCGCGACCAGAACAAGCAGGATGGTGACGTCGCCATCGCTCAGACCGATCTTGTCCTTGAGCGTCGGCACCTGCGTGACGATCGCGGCAAAGACGAGGCCCTGCAGGAAGAACCCGGCGGCGACCGCGAGCCGGGTGCGCGTCAGTGCGGGCGTGGGGGCGGCCATGTCAGCGTGCCCGAGGTCCGTTCAGGCGCCGGTACATCTGACGCTGGGCCTTTGCCAGTCTGACGAACTCTGAGTACGACCTGGCGTACGTCGGCGCCGTCTGCGCCGACGGTTCGAACGTTCGTGCCGTCGGCGCCCTTGCCGCGATCTCGTCGAGTGTCAGGTGTCCGAGATGGAGCGCGGCGAACCATGCGGCGCCGCGCAGGTTGACGTTGACCGGATCGGCGACCTGTTGGATCCGACGGCCGATGATGTCCGCGTGGATCTGGCACCACAGGTCCGATGTCGCCCCGCCGCCGAGCAGCCTCAGTCCGTCGAGGGGCCGTCCGGCGAACTTCTCGGTGACCTCCAGCAGCCATCGTGCGTTGTAGGCCACGCCTTCGAGCACTGCCCGGATCAGATCCGCGCGGGTCGTGGCAACAGAGACGTTGAGGAAGCTGGCCCGGAGGTTCTCGTCCGACACCGGCGACCGCTCACCGTTGAGCCATGGGCAGAAGATGACGCCTCCACTGCCCGGCGCAGCGGCGGCGGCCTGCGCCGTGAGCGTGTCGTAGCCACCGTCGGTGAGCACGGCATCGCGAAGCCACCGAAGTGCGGATCCGCCGGTCTCGTGGTTGTTGGCGATGAGGTACGAGCCCTCGCGCAGCCCCGGGATCGACGCCAGCTGATGGATGACGTCTGCCTTCTTGAACGGCACCGGCGCTGACACCCAGGCGGTCGTCGAGATCGAGATGTGTCCGGCGAAGTCGGCGACCGCCCCGGCGCCCATAGCCGCGGTGTGCAGATCGGGCACGCCGCACACGACGGGCGTGGAAATCGGCAGACCCAGCTCGGCGGCAACGTCAGGGAGCAGCGTGCCGAGCACCGAACCGGTGGCGATCAGATCGGGCAGCTTTGCCCGGTCCCGGCGAGCCAGCTTGACCAAGGTGGCGTCGTACCCGACGGCAGCGCCGGGACGGTTGTCGGTGAGCCACGACCCGATCATCGACGCGGGGGTTGCCGCGGTGCGTCCGGTCAGGCGGAGACCGACGAAGTCGACCGGCTCGATGAGCGCGGCGGCCCGCCGATACGCGTCCGGCCGTTCGTGCTTGAGGAACTGCGCATGACCGGTCGGGTCGGCGCCATTCGGGTTCGGAGCGCCGCCGGCGAGGCGCAGCCATTGCACGATCTTGGCCGGCGCGTAGCCCGACACCTTGACCGTTCCGCCGGTGACCTTCTTCGACCATGGCGCGCCGCGGTGGTCCGACCAGAGCACGCAGGGGGCGAGCGCGATGCCGTCGCCGCCGACGGCCACCGTGGAACCCCACTGCCCGGTGATCCCGATTCCGGCGCATTCGCTGGGTTCGTCGAGGGCTGCCAAGACGTGGCGAATCGATGCGACCGTACCTATCCACCACTGCTCGGTGTCCTGCTCGCACCCGCCATCATCGGTGAGGTCGGTGTCGACGGAGGAGAACTCAGCATGCAGGACACGCCCGTCTTCTGCGACGGCGCCAACCTTTGTCCCGCCCGTGCCGAGGTCGATGGCGAGGTACCAGCGCTGGTTCATGGGTGCCCATCGTTCATGGGTGCCCATCATGGCGCACATGTGCCAGTCTCGCTGGCATGAACAGCCATCCTTATGCCGATCAATATCCGGTGCTGCGCGGACTGCCGAGCGAAGGCCGCGACCGCGGGGCCATCCTCGCCGAGCTGCGAGAGATGGCCACGCAGGAGGACTCTTTCTGGCAGACGGGCAAAGCCAGCGGCTCGTTCTACTGCGGGGACATGGACCACTACGCGTTCATGTCGGAGGCGTTCGGCCTGTATGGGCACATGAACGCACTGCAGCGCGATGTGTGCCCGAGCGCAACCCGGTTCGAGGGCGAGATCATCGCGATGGGCCTCGACCTCTTCAACGCCGGGACGATCGCCGACGGGGATCCGGTCGGGATGATCACGAGCGGTGGGAGCGCCAGCATCCTGCACGCGGTGCTGTCATACCGCGAGCACGCCAAGGCCAGCCGGGGGGTCAGCTCACCCAACTTCGTCAAGCCGGAGACCGGTCACGTCGCATTCGACAAGGCCTGCCACCTGCTCGGTATCGAGCTGCGCGTCGCACCGATCGACCAGGCGACGGTGCAGGTCGACCTTGGAGCGATCGACGCGTTGATCGATGACCAGACGATCGCGATCCTCGGCTCGGCCTCGAACTACGGCTACGGCACGATCGACGACATCGCCGCGCTCGGGCAGCTTGCGCTGTCGCGGGGGGTCGGCCTTCACGTCGATGGCTGCCTCGGGGGGTTCATCCTTCCGTTCGGAGAACAGCTGGGCTTCCCGATCCCGAAGTTCGACTTCCGGGTCCCCGGCGTCACCACGATCTCGGCCGACACCCACAAGTACGGCTACGGACTGAAGGGCACGTCACTGCTGCTGTTCAGGGACCGGGCACTGCGCAACGGCCAGTACTTCTTCCAGACGGCGTGGACAGGCGGCAAGTACTGCTCGCCGGGTATCGACGGGTCGCGTTCCAGCGGTCTGCTCGCGGCCACGTGGGCGGGGATGGTGGCCACCGGCCGCGACGGGTATCTACGCTACGCGCGGAGCATCTTCGACACGTCATACGCGATGCAGGATGCGGTGCGCAGCCATCCGGAGCTGCGACTCATCGGCACGCCCAGCTTCCTGTTCGCGTTCACCTCAGACGACGTCGACATCTATCACGTCAACGACGCACTCCGGGCGAGGGGATGGCGGATGAACGGCCTGCAGTACCCGAACGCCATCCACATGGCCGTCACCAGGCCCCAGACCCAGTCGGGAGTGGTCGAGGCGTGGGCCACCGACCTCGACGCCGCCGTCGAGTACGCGCACACGAACAAGGACGCCCCTCCGCAGAGCGGCGCGATCTACGGCAGCGTGCCCGGTGGCCTGACCCCCGAGGCGGACGAGTTCATCCGGGCCGTGATGAGCGACATGATGGATCAACAGCAGGGCCTGCCCCCGGCATAGGTGCCACATCGGGCCCAACCCGTTGTGGATACCCCCGTCGGTACGCGAAAGGCCCCCAACCGGCGTTTCCGCTGATCAAGGGCCCTTCGAGCACGTGGTGGCAGGTGAAGGATTCGAACCTTCGAAGCTTTCGCGATGGATTTACAGTCCCAAGGCTGCAACCGTCTGACCAGCCAAAACGCATCTCCCCCAACAACTTCCGTGCGTATTCCCCACGAACAGCCGACCACAGCCGACTACAACCGGACACCCCGGCGAGCAAATTGGCAGTCACCGCGTCGTGTCACGACGTCAGCTCGACGCCGCGGATCCCGTGCCGTCATCCGCTCAGATGGCGTCACCGTTCTCGCCGGACGCCTGGAGTTCGAGGTCTCCGCCCGCCGCTCGGCCATGAACCTGTCCTGAGACCGCGAATACAACCATCACCGGCGGCGCCTGAACTCCTCGGCAGGCCGGGGTGTCGGGGCAAACACGGACGGCGTGAACCACACTGGCAAGGCTCGTGGTAGCGCCTCCGCGCCACGAGACTCGACGAGGGCTGCTCCGAAGGCGCCCACGAGGGCCTGCCCATCGCAGTCGGCCACGCCTCGGCTCGCTGACCGGGCCTACTTTCCCAGTTGGGTGTCGGACTGGCGGCGGGTTTCGCCGGGTTTCTTCATCGCTTCTTCGTGATTGCTTAATGCGACCACAGCATCCGGGCGCGAGGGTGGAGGTATCCCGGAGCAGCCGGGCCAAAGTCAAGGAGGAGTTCCACGTGATGGGTTGGTATGGCAACGGAATGGGTTCGCTCGGATGGCTTGGCATGGGCGTGTTCTGGCTCATCCTGCTCGGGCTGATCGTGTGGCTGGTGGTGCGCTTGCTGCCCGGCAGCGGCGGCGGGACGACCCGGCATACGGCTGAGTCGGCGCTGGAGACCCTCGACCGCAGGCTGGCCAGCGGCGAACTCGACACGCAGGCCTGGCAGGCCCAACGGGCCGCCCTCGTGGGCGCCCAGGACGACCGGAAGTGACCGCCGTGAGACGCTCCGTTCTTGTCGCGGCGCTGGTCGCAGCCGTGGTCGCCGTGGTCGCATCGGCCGCGGTGGCTGTGGGTGCCGTGGGCGATGGGGCAGAGGCCGGTCACGGATTTCTCTCCGGCTCCCGGGGTGCGGCACCGAAGCTTCCCGGGACCGTCGTGAACGTTTCGCTGGCAAACATGGGTGGATCGATGATGGGTAGCCAGGGCAACACCATGATGGGCCGCGGCGCCATGCGTTTGATCGCGGACCACACCAACGTGCCCCATGGGACCGTGTCGTTCCTGGTGACCAACTCCGGCAGCAT
Organism: Phycicoccus sp.; assembly: GCA_012927555.1. Lineage (GTDB taxonomy): Bacteria > Actinomycetota > Actinomycetes > Actinomycetales > Dermatophilaceae > UBA4719. Next base: position 317 of record JABBOX010000032.1, on the reverse strand, counting down.
CGATGAGGCGGGCAGCCTCGGCGAAGCGTCCAAGACCGATGGTGAAGGCGCTGGCGAGGGAATCGTGCCGGGTGCCTCAGGCTGGATGAGCATCACCTTGGCGCCCGGAGACTACGAGTTGGCGTGCAACCTGGCCGGCCACTACACGGCCGGAATGTTTACCCAGCTCACCGTCTCCTGATGCCAACCATCGGGTCATCCACCCCGGACAATCGGTCCGTCGTCACCTCCAGTCTGGTTAGGGGCGCTGATCGGCTGGATCTAACCCCGCGACCGGTACGTCAACCGGGTATCTGGACCGTCGTAGCGGCGAGCTG
>JABBOX010000145.1 GCA_012927555.1 Phycicoccus sp. | reverse complement strand
GCCAGTCGTCTTGGAGGCGCTGCGCGAACCCAAGCTTCGTGGCGGGGAACACGACCTTGGTGCGGTCCGCGCCGACTGGGTCCTCGAGCTCGAGGCATGGTCCGAGCGCCATCCTGACCTTGCCGCAACTCACCGTCAGGGGTACCGCAGTTGGCAGTGCGCGGGGCGACGTCTGCTTGAGCTGCGCGGCGCTGGCAGCGGCGGCATCACCCTCGTGGCCGGGGTACAGGCGAGCGCTGCCGTGCCTGACGACAAGGTCCTTCTACACCGAACGCTGACCGAGGCGTTGGACCCGGTCACGTTTGCCCGCATCCGCGCCGTGGTCGAGAACGGTGTCGCGGACCGTCTGGACGGCAGCGACGCGGGCCACGGCGAGCACCGCTTGCAGGCCACCTTGATTCGTCACTTCGAAGAGATCGGATGGCCCTCGGCGCCGCAGCGTGAGTTCCCGGCCCGACGCCCCGGTGGGGGGACTGGATACATCGACTTCCTTCGCCTCGACCGTCGCGACGTCTTACACATCATCGAGACCAAAATCGGGGACGACGAGTTCGTCGTCCTGCAGAGCCTCGACTACTGGATGTGGGCCACCGCCAACGAGCAGCTCCTTGCCAAGCACTTCAACGTCCCCCGGCTGAAGGGCATCGTCATCGACCTGCTGTTGGGCGAGCCCGACGGGCAGCACCCGGATGCGGCCACACCGATCATCAGCTCGTACGGGCCCGGGCAGCTCGAGGCGATCGACGGCAGCATTGGCTGGGAGGTCTTCCGTGTCAGCGCCTGGGCCACCGAGAAGCCACAGTTGATGGGGCTGGGCCGCCGTCGGGTCCCGGACCTGCCGGACGTACGGCGCCGGCCGACGGACCTGTCCTACGCACGAGCACTCCAGGTGCATCTGTTGGAGCGCACAGCGCCTCGCACACTTACCCGCGCAAATGAGCTCACCGATCTCAGCGTGGGTCTGACCCCTGCGGCGGAGCAGGCGCTCGCCGACCTCGAGCAGAGAGGGTTGGCCCACCATGCCGCCCGCAATATCCGTTCATCCCAGGCCTTCGCGCTGAACCTTTTCGCCGGCCTTGGCGACGAGCAGGTCCGTGCGATTCTCACGCACTTGGGGCTTCCAGCGGTGACCGCGACGGCTCCAGTCTTCGAGTGGTCCGACCCGGCCGATGGTCTGTGTGAGGCCAGCGCGGCCAGCGCGCACACCACCCAGGTCGACGTCGTCCTGCATGGCACTGACCGTGCCGGCGGCCGCGTCGGCGCGTTCATCGAGGTCAAACTCAGCGAGACGGACTTTGGTCACTGCAGCGCCTACCAGGACCCCACGAACACACGGCGTGACATTTGCCTCAGCACCCGGGGCTTCGGTGGCACGCCTCAGGCGTGCCACCTGTTGCGCCGCCGGGACCCCGATCATGTCGGCCGACAGTATCCGGCGTATCTGGCGCAAGGTGCGGAGCTCAGCCCGGATGGCGGCTGCACCTACCGCCTTGGCGTGAACCAACCCATGCGGAACGTCGCCTTGGCTGGCTTGTGGGGAAAACGTGACCAGGTCCAGGTTGTCTATGCGCTCTGCGCTCCGACCCGGCACCAGGCGATGTGGCGTCGCTGGCAAGAGGCTCAGGACGCTCTGGGCCCCGACAACGACATCCCTCTGCAGTCGCTGTTCGCGGAGGAGGTCCTGACCATCACCAACCATGCGCAGGCTCCCTTCCTGCGTGACAGGTACCTGTTCTAAGCAAGGTCAAGGCACTAGACGCACCTCGATCACGGAACCGATCACACTGAGGCCCTACGTTGCGAGCGAAGGCGAGTGGTGACGACAAACCCTGAACAACCGGTCGATCCCAGCAATCTGCGGAGGTTCGACCGCAACCTGCTCGACGCAGGTCACCAGCTTGCGCCTCGGGTGTTGGAGCCCGTCCCCTTCTGCTGGTTCTGCGAGGCTGAAACCGGGACAAGGTCAAAGGAGCACATTTTTCCAAAGTGGCTGCTCGTGCACTACGGAGCCATGAACGAGATGGTGCACCCGCACCGCATCAGCATGGCGTTGGGCGGCCTCGTCGCATCAGAGCGCGGAGCGCGCCCGCTGCGCGCTCACTACAACGGCGAAGTGTGCGCCGCATGCAACAACGGCTGGATGGCGTCGCTGGAGGCCAGCGCCAAGCCGATCCTGACCCAGCGCGCGCTGCACAAACGCATCACGGAGGAAGAAGCCGTCGTTCTCGCGCGATGGTTCGCCAAGACCGCGGTCAACTTGAACGTCTCCCAGCCATACCGGCTTCTCGTCGAGGCTTTATCACGCCACGACCTGGCAACACACATCCCAGACCGGTTCGCGGTCTATCTCTTCCGGGTTCGAAGGCAGAACGGTGTAGTCGACTGGGTCCAGAAGTCTCCGGACGCAGGGATCGTTCCAAGCGACCGCGTCGCTGAGTTCGCGCGGCTGGGTGCACTTACCCTCGTCACTCACATTCGCATCGCAGATGTCGGCGCGGTCATCGTTCATGTCCCCGAGGCGCTTAGGTCGCTGGATGTGCTCCCCGAGGGGACCGCGCGAATCTACCCGTTGCCACCCCGACTCCCCACCTGGGAAGGTCTTCCCCGTCACGATGACTACCTGGGCCCCTTCACTACTTGGAACCTAGGCGGGGCGCCGTAGGTGCTTTGATGGGGAACTCGCCCGGGTCACGGCTCGCTGATGGCGGACGTCGCGGTTTCTGGGTTGTCGGGGGGTTGGGGGTCTTCGCGCGGGCTGAGGAACACCTTGGCGCCGGTGACCTTGATGGCGCCGTGGCCCTCCACGATCCGGCCGATCGGATCACGGAAGCGCACGATCCGTGGCCGAGCGGAGTTGGCGTCCAGGACCCGGTAGATCATGTACCGGTACCGGTGGGCCATCGCCAGGGACAGTTCTGCGTTGCTGATCTCCATCGAGGCGTGAAGGTCGGATCCCGCGGTGGCCTTCACCTCGATGTAAAGCGGGTGCCCGTCGTCGTCGAGGCTGCGAATGTCGTAGTTGGAGGTCTCATCAAGGTGGGACTGCCACAGGACCTTGTCCGGGTCGAGTCCGCGGGCCTGGACCCGGGCTCGTTCTTGTTGGTAGACCCATTGTTCTCCGCGGCGTCCGGTCGCTCTGTTTGACGCAGCGACCCGGTCCCAGTCGATGGTGGTGCCGGTCCCGCTGGTGGCGCGGGCCGGGCCCCCGCGCTCTGGGCCAACGACTGGCAGGTCGGGCCCTTCTTCGACCTGGACCGTTCCGGGGTCCAGCGGCGGAAGCTCGGGGGGTGTGCGGGTGGTCTTGGTGGTGGGACCCGGCGTGGGGGTGGGCTCCGGCCCGGTCCCGTCGCCCTTTTCGTCCTCGGGGGTACCGGCCGGGTGTTCGACTTCGTCAAGGTTCGGGTTGGTCTGGTCTTCTAGGAAGATGGATTTCTCAAGGTCGATTTCTGGTTCAAGCAGCTCGACTTGCAGTTCGCGTGCTGCTTCTTCTAGTGCTGCTTCACTGATCCCTCGCGAGCGTAGGTAGTGGCGCCGCTCGGCGTCGTTGGACTGCAGAAGAAGCGCGAAGGCGTCACGTTGGCCTACCTCGAGGTACTCGGCAAGTTGCGGGCCCAGGCTGAACCAGTCCGGGTCGGCTCCGTCGGGGACCTCAAGGTAGACGGTGCCGATGCGACGCCTTCGCCCGCGCGTTTCGATGCGTTCTTCGATGTAGGTGGTGGCTTCTTCTCGTTCTCGCTGCTGCCCGTTCAGGCCGTACGCCAGGACCAACTCGTCGCAGGCGACGACCTCGAGGCGAGATAACCAGCGCAGCAGTGTGGGGCGGCTGGCTGGAGCATTCTCCAACGCCGCGGCCGCGAGGTAGGGCGCCGCTTGGCGCAGCCGTTCCAGCAGACCTTCGGATCGTTCGGGGAGCGGCCCGCGTGCTTGCGCCGTGATGGTGACGACGTCTTCGAGTCGCCGGAGCCGGAGGCGGGAGGCGAGCGTTCGGATGTCGCGGTCGGCGCTGAGGATGGGGACGATGTCTTGCCAGGTTTCGGCGAGCATCGGGTCCTGGCAGAGGTAGGGGTTGGTGTCGAAGATGTAGGTGTCGCCGTGTTGGGCGAGCAGTGGGATGTCTTTGAGCAGTAGGTCATCGGCTCCTGGGTCGCCGCGGGTGAGGTCCTCGTTCAGTTGGCGCATCGCCCATCGCGCCGTGTCGAGGGGTGCGCGGCGACGGTCGAGGGTGCTGTCAGAGGTTGCGGAGTCGGTCGGGTCGTGGTTCTTGGCGAGCCGGTGCAGGAGGTCGACCAGGTCATGTACTGATGGTCGGGCGGCGTCGACGACGCCGAGGTCGGCCCAGCACTGGATGGCTCGGCCGTCCAGTTCTGGTGGGAGCAGCGCCAACACTGACCCTAGGGCCTTGGACATGTCCGGAACGGCTCTCCATGCCTGGCTTGGAATCGTTAGTTCCAGTTCGCCGGCTCGGTTGGCTGGCAGCCATGCGCGGGTGCTGAGCAGGTGGTTGAGCAGGGATGGCACGCTGCGCGGGTTGCCGCCGCGGTGGTTGCCGTGCAGGCAGTTGATCTCGGCGCGCATTCCTTGGGCGTACTCGGTCCAGTGCTGGGCGAGGAGCCGTGAGAAGACCATGAGGCGCTGCGGGTCGCGGGTCGCGATCAGGTCGGGGAGGCGGTCCATGGTGTACGAGCGGCGCAGTTGTTGGCTTTCGGGGTGGCCTTGGTCGCACTGGCGTGCTTGCTGGATTTGGGGGGTGGCCAGCCAGGCGTGCCAGGCGGTTGTCTGCGCGCGGGCGTGCGGGTGCTGGTCCAGGTTGGCCCAGCGGACGCCGGTTCGGTCGGCCCGCTCGAGGCGGGGGTGGTCTCGTACTCCGAGCCATGCCAGGTAGTTGTGGTCGGCGATGTCGGCCGGGGTGTTTGTCGGCGGGGGGTCGGGTGGGCTGTCGGTGGGGTCGTCGTGGTCCGCGACGTTTGTCGTGGGGGGGATGGCGAGAAACTCGACATGGCCGAATGGGCCGTACAGCTGTTCGAGGTCGTCGTTGCCGGTCCAGCTGGACGGGAAGTAGATCCGGCGGGCGGGGGTCAGAATGGTTAGTCCGCCGGTGCGGTCTGCGGCTGGCAGGAGTACGTCCCCGGTGCGGTTCAGGACTTCTTGGTCGCCGCGGGGGTCGGTGGCGAAGTACGCCCGGAGTACGCCGTGGGCGCGGACCCGCAGCGCGGGGTTGGTGTCTGGGTCGGTCAGCCAGGGCAGCACTTGGTCGAGAAGGAGTTCTCGCCAGCGGAAGCGGCGGACACCGGCGGCTTCGAGGAGCAGGTCCAGTCGAGGCACCGGGGGTAGTGCGGCGATGGAGATCGGCAAGTCGTCGGGCAGGTCTGGCTCGTCGCGCTCTCGGGGGAAGAACACCCTGTCCGAGGGTCGGCCCCATGCGCCCGACGTGAGGTGGACGCAGTCCACGTTGGTCAGTGCCGCCTCGAACGTGCTGCGGCGAGCGGCCCGGTCTGCCCAGGTAACCAGCGCCCGGTAGAACACCTCGAGGTTTGTGTCGGGGTTGCGTAGCCATTGCAGCGCGGCCGGTTCGGTGATGTTGCTGGCACCGATGGTCAGAAGCCAGTCTCGGTCTGGGTGGCGTGGGGTCAGGTCTGCCAGGACGGGTTCGGTGGGGAGGTCGAGCAGCTCGGTGACGGTTGTCTCATCGTGTAGCGATACCGGTAGCAGGGACAGTTCGTGTGGGGAGTGCGGCTGGTGGTCACGCCCTGCGATGAAGCGTGTGGTGCGCAGGGCGGCGTCGATGCCTTTTCGTAGTTCTTGACCCATGCCCGTGCTTGGGGTTCGCGGGGCGAACAAGGCGACGATGCCGGGGTCTCCGGGTTGGAGTCGCGCTAGGCGTTCGGCTGCGGCGGCGATGTGGTCGGCGAGGTGTTGGACGAGCCACCCGTTGTAGCCAGTTGCTTCGGGTGTGCGTGAGATGTGACGCCGGTCCAGGTCGAGGGCGAAGTCTGCGTGCAGCAGGGCGGCGCAGCCGGAGGTGTCCTCTGCGGGGAAGTAGACGTGCAGCGGGCGGGGTCGGGAGGGGTCCACGAGTTTGTTGTCGGCCAGTGGGACGGCCACGATCGTGCTCACGCTGGTCACGTGGGCCCATGCCTCGCCCAGGCCCTGTAGGAGGTTCGGGTCGGTGATCGGGTGTCGGCGCCGGAAGACTAGCCAGTGGTGGTCGTGGCCGTTGACGGTTAGCGACACCCTGTTCGGTGAGTCGTTGTCGACGGTCTCGGCCGGGGGTGCCGGGGGGATGGAACGTGTAGCGACGAAGTCCTTGGCGCTGCCGACGAGTTCGAGCCCGTCGGTTGCGTCCAGCAGTAGGAGCAGCTCTGGTTGGAGCAGGGCTTTCAGGTGTTGTTGCACATCGCTGCGGGCGACGTCGTCCGCCAACGGGAGTCGCATGACGGTGACGAAGTCGTCGTCGAGGAGTTCTTGGACGGTGACCGCGTCGTCACCGGCATCGGTCGAGGTCAGGGGGATGGGGAAGGCGTACACGGGGAGGTGTTGGCCGGCCGGAAGTGGTCCGACGGCGTCGGTGACGATGGTGGTCACTTGGTCGGCGTCGAAGCCGAAGTGGTACGGCGGGGAGTACACCTGAGGTCGGGTCGTGATTTCGCCAACCGACTTGAACCCGAGCCCCTTGTAGCCGATCGATTTGCGGGGGTCCTTTGATGAGCGGCCCAGGCTGCAGATGGCCCGGACCTCGTCCTCCGCGAAGGCACGGCCGGTGTTGCCAACTAGCAGGGCCGTCTGGGTTAGGACGAACTTGACCTTGCGCTTTCCGGCGGCGTCGACGACTGCGTCGTTGGCGTTCTGCAGCAGCTCGAAGGGGTATCGGCCGGTGTACTGCTGGCGAACCAGGTTTTGAGCGGTGCCGCGTTCGTCGAGGCTGCGCAACGCTTGGGGGCGTTGGTCGTGTGCGCTGAGCAGTCGGAGTGCGTCTACCTCTTCGGCGAGAAGGCGTTCGACCAGGTCATCGGCGGCTACCGCCGGCGATCCCATTGCCGGCATCGGGTCCACCTTTCGCAGTTGCCGCCACGCTAGCAACAACCCTGGGGCCGGGATGGGTGGAAGCGGCACATCTGTGGTCTTCTGGCTCTGGGTCGTTCCGCATACGGCAACCGCGCATGCGCGGAGTCATCCGATGTCCCACCACAGCACGCCCCACACCGAACAGGGGTGCGTTCCCAGGGCCTTGACGGCAAGCTCGTCAGCTGTGTGGATGCTGATCCAGCCGCGTCGGCGGGCTCGTAGGTAGGCACGCTGCAGCCGTCCCGCCCACCGGACCCGCTCGATCGTGTCTCCGGGCTGGTGCCGGACGCCACACGCTCGGAGGCCACCTTTGGAGGCAATCAACGTGGCCAGCGGCTCGACCGGGAGTTGCGAGACACCCAACGAGGACTTGCGTGAGCTGCGCGTAGGCGGGCCTGCTGCTGCTATGCCGGTGAACTGCCCCGGACCAGGGCCGAGGACCACCCGAGGGTCGCCGCGGCGAACGGCGGCACGGAGGTCGCGATTGACACTTTGAACCGGGGTCCGGGTCTGTGATCGCGGGCGGTATCGGGCTGTGTGGGCAACGGCGACAATCTGGCGGGCGTTCAGGGGTGTGGACGACGCCTGCAGGATGGAGACCGCCGTTTCCAGCCATGACGAGGCGAGCGGGTGGGCCACTTTTGTGGTCCCGCCGGTGTGCGTTGCTGGGGTCACGACGAGCACCGTGCCCCGCAGGCACCCGGTGGCATTGGCGGAGATTTCCCACGGACGCGCAATTGCCGGTACGGACGAGGGGTCAGTTCGGGGCCTGCCGACCGTCTTGACGGCCGGACGGGCGCGGTCTTGCCCGACTTCGCACAACTACGTGGCAGCCAGGCTGGCAAGCGGCCCACCTGGGCTCCATCCCCTAAGCCGCTGGCGCAGTACTGGTGACGTTAGCGGCGGGCTCTGAGTGTTTGCCGGTGAACGACGGACTGTCGGCCGATTGATTTGGACCGAGACATGGAGGCGCTCACCGCCGCCGCGTTTGTGGCGGGTTGGTCATCAGGCGACGGTTGCGGTGAGTGGTCCTCGTGAGGAGGTCCATCCATGCAAAGTGATAGTCCTTGCCGGCGAGTGCGCCGGGGAGAAGGGCCGCGCGGGTCTGCCACCCAAAACCGAAGCGCACGGGAAGTTCGGGTACGGACAGATCGTGCGCGTCCGCTGATGGGCGACGATAGGTGTTGTCGCGGATCTGGCGACGCGCCCGGTGCCATTCGGTACGCCCCGGGCGCTCCACGAAGACCACCTGCTCGACCTTGCCGTCAACAAGCTTGGGTGGCAGCACCCGGAAGCCGGCCGCCTGCCACGCCCGCAGTTGGGTGCGGCCCCGGCTGTACCCGTTGGTCCACCACGACGGAGACCCGAACGCGTCGTTCGGCAAGCCCCCGTCCTTGCCCTTGCGGCGTCCGTCGGATTTGACGCCCGGCGCCTTCGACGCCTCGCGGACCCACTGGTCGATGTCGGCGACGCGCAACTTGACGGTCGGATTGGGGTCTTCCTCGAGCCGGGAGTAGAGGACGTGCATCGGGTTGCCCTCCGGCGGTGCTGTTCGGTACTTCGTGTCCGGGCCGCGGTTCCCGTTGAGCGTCGGCGGCGTCGTCAGCAACTTGTTGAACGTCTCCGGGTCAACCGCGGCTTCTTCGTCTTTCGCGTCGCCGGGGGAGACGCGGAGTCGAGCCTCGACCAGCGTCTTCTCTGCGTCGGCGAGCGGCATCTGCTGAACCCGCACGATCAGTTCCAATATCAGCTGCGACCGCCGAATCTTGACTGCGAGCGACTGCGGGTTCTCGATGCGCCACCCGTTTGAACCGAAGACAAGGTGGAGGGCTTCGCTGACCTCGATGAGCGTTTGCAGGTCGACGGGGACCTGGCCGGCGGCGAGAAGTTCGAGATGGTCGACCCCAATGGCGGGGGAGAGCACAACGTCAGGTTCTTCTTCTCCAGCGAACGTTTGGAGTCGCTCAGTCGTCACGTGCCGGAAGACCTCGTCAAAGGTGTGGCCGGTGACATCGGCGACTCGGAGCATCCGCACCACCAGTTCACCGCCGACGACCAGGGACATGTCCTGTGCCAGGGCGGCTTCCGCGCGGGAGCTCTTGGGCTCGGAGCAGATCTCAGTCGTGAAGACGTGCGGGTCGGTGAAGTCGCGGTCAGGCCACGTCCAGCCCAGGACCAGCATCCGTTGCTTGAGCGGCAGCTCGCCCGGTGCGGGAATCAGGTCGGTGAACGGGTCGTCGGCAGGCGGCACTGCGTTCAGGGCGGCCCACATCGACGGTGCGAGGAGCGCCTGAGTGCGATCTCGGGCGACGCGAAAGTGGCTGAGCCAATGGAGGTAGCGAGCCCAGAGCTGGTCGTCTTGGGCCACGTCGAGCGGAGTCATGCCACAAGTCTAGATAGCACATAGCACGATGCAAATGTGCTTTTAGTTCGTCACGCTCTTTCACACATGGTTTGCCGACTGGCGGCGGGCCTGAAGGGATTGTGATTATGACGACGATCGGTTCGATCGCGAAGACCAGCGCCGTGGGTGTTCCCGAGGTTGCGGGTCCGCGGCTGACGCGGCATGTACAGCAGCGGTGCGCGGAGCGGCAGGTACCCGACGCAACCACGATCGGGTACCTGGCAATCCGCGTTCTGCAGGACCCTGCGGTACACATTGCCTGGCGCGAGGCGGCCGACGACTGCTCAAGGGCCAGATCGCTCGCGACCGTCGACGCGGTCGCGAGGGCCGTCCACTCGATCGCGAGGGCAGGTAGCCAGACCGCCGCATCCTGGCATCGGCACGGCGGTTCAGCCCCCCTATCCTCCTCAGCTGACTGAACACATCCGCGAGCGAGGAGTCGCCTTGACACTTTGCGCGCGCGACGCTGCTACCTGGGCGGAATGGCGCTCGCTGTACCGGGTGCCACGGGATTCCTGGCACCCGCACGCGCAACGCGTTGTCATCAGGCATGCGCGCGTATAGGGCCCTACCCACGTCAACCAGCGAGGTTCGGGGGTCTCGTTCGGAATCGTGGGTGTCGCGGCTGAGACGTTGTGCAGCGCCTGGTTGCCCGGTCTACACCGACGGCTTCGTATGGGGGCCGGTGGGGCATCTCGCCCACGGTGTTGGCGGAGGCGGGGGATGGTTGGTGGCGAGATCGCGGGCGGGCCAACCGCGCGTGGCTAGGGGTGAGCGAGGTCGTAGCCGCGAAGCGCCTGCGCCTTGGTGAGGGTCGGGCTCCAGAAGACCCTCCGGTTCCGGTGCGCGCACGAGAAGACCCTTGGTGTGCCTCGGGTTTCGAGTTCACGCAGGGCGAGGTCGCGGCGGATGCTGAAGTCCCAGCTGACCCCTTTGGAGCTGAGGCCGCCTGCACGGAGTGCGCGCATGACCTCGAAGGTGTCCAGTGCCCGGGTGGCCCACAGGACCGCTCGTACGGCCGCCTCACGCGTGTTCGACGCTGGGCTCAGGTGCGGATTGACCAGGCCGCCGAACAGGTGGGTGCGGATCGTGTCGGCGATCTCGGTTGCCAACGCCTCGCCGTCGAAGACTTCGGCTCGAGAAAGCCTGATCGAGGCTTTGCCCGCGGCCGTGTGGGTGTTGAGGAGCCACACCGGCGACGCCGAGACCGCCATGATGGCGCGCGCCTCTACGAAGACCCTGTAGTCGTCCCGGTAGGGCTGGTCGCGGCGCAGTATTGCCATCCCGGCCGGGATGATGCGCCGCTGGGTGATGACCCACCGGGTGAGGCTGGCAGCGGCGCGGGGGCCGTCCAGGTCTCCGCTCTGCCCGAGGTAGCCGCCGACGAAGCCGTCGGGCCGGTCGACCCGGCCGGCGAAGCAGTACAACAGCCCGGACAGCGCCGCCTCGCGTCGGCCGGTGGCGGTCAGTGGGACGTCGGCGCTGATGGTGAGCTCGGCCCCGTCGGAGAGCGAAACGACGGTGGGGGTGACATTGATGCCGAGCTGGAGGTCGTATGGCTGGGACGCGGATGGCACTGCTGTCACGGGGGCTCCTGACGGTACGGCCGTGGTGGACAGTTCAGGTTGGCAGCGGGACGGGACACCGAGAGTGATCGCCGGGATCGCCGGTGGGTCACCCGCGCGGGTCAGCATCTTCGGCCTTGCCGTTGACCGAGTGGCGTGGTCGCGCCCGGCGTGGTCGCGGATGGACGCAGTCCCCGCCCAGGTGGGCGGGGACTGCGGCATGCGGTGGTCAGGCGGTGCGGGCCCGTGGGGTTGCCGCGGCGTTTTGGGCGCGGTCGGCCTGGCAGTGGCCGCACGCGGTGATGGTGCCTTCTTGGTGGCCGGCGAGCTGGTTGGCGTCGCGGGTGGCCCACTCGCCGAGGTGGGCAGCGACGACCCTGGGGTGGTCGCGCTCCAGTCTGTCCTCCAGCGCGGCCAAGAGTCCGTAGAGGCGGTCGGCCTTGCGGGATCCGTGGGCCAAGGCGGCGGTGGCGTCATCGGCGACGCGTTGCCGACGCTCCAGCAGAGCCTGGAGTCGCTGGGCGTTGGGTTGATCGGTTGTGGTCATGGGGGCTCCAACTGGTTTGGCGCGCTGCCGGTCGATCCGGTGCGCGGACGGCGGGCCGTCGTCACTAGCCGTTGGAGCGGACCGGAGGAACCCAATGCCTCGGCATCCCGGCTGGGCCGGCGGCGGGCGTGTCATGCGCCTGCCGGTGTGTGTTCCCTCATCGCTATGACCCGGCGGGGGGTCGGTGAGTGGCAGACATCAGGGAACGCTCAGCCTGACTGCGCGGCGCGGGTGACCGCGGACGGTCGCTGTTCATGAACACCAATGCGCACTGCGCCAAAGAGACCCCCGTCCCCGCTGATCTTGCCGTCGTCCTCGACCGGCTGCCCGCCGAGGCGGCTGAGCTCGTGCTGACCGCGTTGGGCTGCTCCTTGGAGGAGCTTCACCAGTGGATGATCCGGGCGGCGGGACCGGCCCCTGTCGCGGTGCGCGTGGTGCGATCGTTTTCGCGTCCGAACGTCTGACCTGCGGCTTTGCGGTTTGCCAGGGCAAGTTCTGGGGCATCCCCGCAGGGTCGGTTCCTTCTCATAACTCCGGGGCCTCAGGGAGTGAGTAGTGACCTCATTGCCGCAACGGAGCAGCCCGTCACAGTCCTTCCTCCAGGCAACTTCTAGGAGGACATCGTGACCACATCATTCGGCGCACAGGCCGGGCTCATACCCGGGACGTTACGGCTGTGGGGGAAGGTTGATGTGCTGGCCTCGACCAGTCAGTTCGTCGCCGTGCGCATGTCGGACCCTGATGCCCGCGAGGAGCTGAGGAAGCTCAAGGACGCGCTGAGCCATCAAGAGGAGGGGAGCGAGATCGGCGTCGCCTTGTCGTCTCTGGGACAGGACATCACCGAGGACACGCCGGCCGGAGAGCGTGACCGCCTGATCGCCGGCCTGGTGGAGGTGAGGCTGTCAGACCTAGACAAGCGGGCGAAGAACTGGCTGCTGGCGTACGCCGGTGTCGTCCACGGGGTGCTCGTGGCGCTCATCCCCAGCACCGCGATCGAGAGTAATCTGCCGCACCACGAAGGAGACCGGACCAAGGCTCCTCGCAACGGCGCCACCGAGTTCGTCCTGGAAGTCATCGTTGAACTGCCCAGGCTGGAGGTCCTCGCCGCTCCGCGGCTGGACCGCCTCCTCCGCCGGGTCGGATTTCAGGGACTGGTACTTGACGCCCTGCGCGAACACGACGTCAACCTCCTTGTGGACAGCGGACTCCGCGACCTCATGGACTCCTCCCAGATGACGTTGACCAGCATTGAGGGGACCATCACCGGTGATGTCAACGCGATCACTCTGAAGAAGCACACCATCGGGGGCCGCATCGGAGCGCTGAGTCCCGGCGAGGGGGGAGTGTCGGGGCGCGACTTCAACTACAGCCACTGCCCGCCCGGCTACAAGCCACTGTGGTGCCAGAAACCCGACGGTGCGCGCGTCCCAGTCAAGGGCTCCATCGTCTTGGAACCGGTGCACGCGCAGGCCATCAGGGTCGGCTGGACCATGTTCGCGGGCGGCGCGACACGCCGCGAAATCGGTGACGCTGTCGCCGGTTTGGGCTGGCCGATGAGGGACGGTTCCGGCCGAACGCTGGCGGACATATCCAGTAAGAATCGGGCCGCGGTCATGTACGCGACCCTGACAAAGGACCTGGCCGAGCTGCATCGCACCGGCACCTGGCCACAGCAGCGATCAACCAGCGCGCCCATCCGGGAGGCTGGCGGCCACGACCTGGAACGACGTGCTGACGGCCGGCGTGGCGTCACGATCATGGGCCGCCTCGAGGTCCTCCAGGTGGACGGGTTGCCCTGGGGCGTGCCCTTGGCAGTGTGGGACGAGGTCGCAGCCCGTTTCGAGCGGGAGACCAGGGAGACTCCCAAGGACTTTGGCGGCCGGTGGAGCACCCAGCTGATGCACTACTCACCGCCGTTTTGGACCGGCGGCGCCTGGCACCGGTTCATGAAGGAGCACACGACCTTGCAACTCCGAAGCATCCCCGGCGGTTCGGCGAACGAAGCGGTGGACTGGGACGAGGCGTTCACCACGCTGGTGGCGTCCTGCAACTTCAGGCTCGCTTGGCGGCGCATCGGTGTGGAGCTCCTTAGCCAGTTGGCGCTCGCTGGCGCCGGGGTCCAGGAGCTTGCGTTGACCCCCGGAACCGAGACCGACACCGTCCGTACTCTGCGCGCGGACCTGGGGACAACCCTGTCGCGGGCCCACGCGGCTACTGAGGCTGCGACGGATGCCGGGGATCTGGCGCAGACGGCTCAGCATGACGGGAACCTGTCCGCTGCCGCCGCACAGCTCGCGAGGCAGGAGGGTTACTTGGTGACGGCGCGCCAGATGGACGCCCGCGCCACCGCCCTGAAAGCAGAGCTGCAGAGGGCGCTGGCGAAGGATTTGGACCAGAGGGCTGATCTGCGAAGCCCGCTGGGGGTCGGCGCGGCTTTGTCCCGCTGGGACGGCAAGGAAGACCTGGTACTGCGGTCGGCGCTGGAGCAGCTCGGGATCGTGCAAACGATGCGAGGGCACTACGACGCCGACACCGGCGAGATCCACTTGGCGACCGAAGCGACCATCCGCCTCTCGGATGGGACAGAGGTCGAACTGCCCCTGGAGGTGCGACTTGCGAACACCTCGAACAGACGCGAAGAAGGCGCGGAGGCCCCGGCCCTGGTGCTGGCGTGGGTGGCCGGTGCCACTTTCGAGGAGTTGGCGGACAAAGTAGGGCGTACGCCTTTTTGGGCGCGACAGACCCTGGCCGACTGGTTCACTGCTCACCGCGTTGACACCATGGTCACCGCCCTGTTGGACTGCCCGGTCCTGGTCACGCGCCAGGCGGTGGTCGCGAAGGTGGCTCCGGACCTGCTCCGGATGCCGTTCAGAACGTCGGACAAGAAGAAGCTGACAGCGACCACCATCTCCTTGCTGGTGGGTCCGTACGTTGACGACCGGGGAGGGGCGTGGAAGGCGTGGGCCGGGACGGAGCACGCGGGCGACCGTCGCATGTTCGCCGTGTTGCGGGCGGCCGGCGGGGAAGCGGACATCGCCGCGATCGAGGCTGCCGCAGGGGCCGACCCGGTTTGGTTGGCGAAGCCGTTCGGTAACCGGCCACCGCTGGTCCATGCGCCACAGAGGGGGCGCAGAAGGTTGCGTCCGTGTCCACACGCGGACTGCTCGAACGCTTGGGCTTCCCACGTCTTGTACGTTCCGGAGCAAGGGCGCCTATCGCGTCTAAGTTGACTTCCCGCGTGCGCGCTTGGGGTGTATTGCAGGGGAACGGTTCTGGTGCATGCTGGGCCACCTGCAGGGATCCAAAGGTGTTACCTTAACG
>JABBOX010000078.1 GCA_012927555.1 Phycicoccus sp. | reverse complement strand
TGGCTGTCGCGGTGAGCGGGGTGTTCGGTCGCGGTCAGGCATTGGTGATGGCCGGCATACTGCTGGTTGTGCTGGGGGTCGTCGCTCTGGGCCCGTGGGTCGCATTCCGCTCCGGTCATCGCGCCGCGAGACGCACTTCCGATCCGGCGACGCTGATCGCCGCCGGCCACCTCGTCAGCGACCCGCGTCCGGCCGGCCGGGCTGCCGCTGCGGTCGGCGCCATCTGCATCGTGTCCGGCGCAGCAGCCGTGATGGAGGTGGGCGTCTTCTTCTACAGCAACAGCAGCTTCATCGACCCGTTCTTCGTGACGTCGTTCGCACTGGTCGGCGGCGCGCTCATCCTGGTCCTGCTCGTCACCGCCAGCACTCTGGCGGTGCACGCCGCCGAGTCCCTCGTGGACAGGCGCCGGGTCCTCGCAGCTCTGGTCGCTGCCGGAACCCCGGTATCGGTCCTGCGGGACGCGCTGTGGCGGGAGGCGATGCTCACCGCAATGCCCCTGTCCGTCGGTGGCGTACTGGTCGGAGCCGTCGTGGCGGGAGCGGTCGGCGTGGCGTCTGCGGACTCGACCGGAACCCCGATGGTGAACCTGGCAGGGCTGCTGGTCGTGTGCGGGCAGGTGGCGCTCACGGTTGGCCTGACCTGGGCGGCGATCCGCATCGCGATAGGAGCCGTTGCACCCCGACTGGTGCAGGCCACGGCACCGGCGAACCTGCGAACCGAGTAGCCGCGATGCCCTCCCAGCGTGTCCTCGCAGCAAGCCGCAAGCGCTCGCAGGCAGCGCTCCGGCTCCTCGTCGCCGTCCGCCGCGCCGAACGCCCACGTAGAACACCCGAAGATGTTTCCTCGTCGCGCGCTCGTGGCGCCCTCGTCATGGACACGCATGACACACCACCCCGGAAGACCGTTCGCCCCGACGCGCCCTCGATCGAGAGGGATTAGCATCGCCACCGCGCCTTTGATCGACGCCACGTGATCACCCACATAACCTCAAGAAGCGGACTTCCGCTCATCGGCAATCGATCAAGCGCGCACACAGCGGCATGACCGCGCGTTGCCTCGGGCTGTTACTCGATTACCGATTGAGTTTGCCATCGTCTCCCTGGAGCAGGTCTCCCTGGACATGACAAGGCAGACCTTGCCCAACAGGTGAAGGGAAGGTGGCGCGGCGGGATTGGATAACCTTGATTCTGGCGACTGGTATGGGAGCCTGATCAGATGGCTCCGATCAGGGCAGGGAGACTCGCAGACTCGTTGCGAGTAATGACCGTGATCGTCCTCAGTCTGGCGATCGTGAGCTGCAGCGCCTCGTCATCGACTCCGGTCCCGATACCGACGCCCACGACCGCAAGCGGGCCAACGTTGGACCCCTCGCACAGCCCCGCAGCAGCGGGGTCGTCCATCGCGTCCTCAGCAGCGCTGGAGTGCAGGAATTACATCGACCAACATCAGCCACCTCCTGACTTCGAGAAGGTCCTCGACGTGGTGGCGTTACCCACCAGCAGCAAGGCGACAGCTCTTCAAACGGGCAGGACGGGAGACCCGGACCCAGCGGTGCGCCTGTTCGCCAAGACCGGGCTTGTCATCAAGGCCGGGACGAAGTTCGAGCTGGTCGTCCCCGACGAGGCCAAGGACATGGTGTCCATCGGCTGGGGCGGAGCACCCTCAACGCCAAGCCGACGGATAACGGTCTCGTGTCCAGCGCGCGCATCGTCGTCTGGTTGGCAGGCCTACGCCGGTGGCTACTGGGCGCCCCGGCCTGCGTGCGTTCCGCTGATCGTTCGTGCCGGCGGGAAAGAACAGCGCGTGCTCATAGGCCTCGGCACACCGTGTCCAGGACAACTCCCCCCGCAAGGACCATCGGATCAGTAAGGGAGGGGCCCGGCCTACCGACTGACCCCGATCGGCATCGATCACCTGCATATCCGGGATGAGAGGACTACCGCTCATCGGCAGAGTCGCACCCGTCGCGGCATGACCGGACGTCGTCGTAGATGCTGCTCATGTGAGTGTGAGGCAGACGGGCGACCGCCGGTTCGAGGTCGTGAGGGCCTCCGACGTCAGTGTGCGTCCAGGACGAAGAAGATGAAGCAGATGAAGGCGGTTCGGTCGCCGAGGTCGGGTGGGAGGAGCTCGCGTGGAGTGTCGGGCAAGAAGGGAGGCTCACTGATGACCGCGATGCGGAAGCCAGCCTCGGTGAACGCGTCGGTCATAGCGTGCAACGGCCTGTGCCAATACGTCAGCGTGGCGCGCTGGCCGTCGAAGGTGTACTCGTCCGAGTACTCGGTGAGGGAAAAGTAGTCGGCACTGGGGTCGCTCGACTCGAGGATGCGGGGGTGGTTGACCGACAAGAGGAGGCGGCCACCAGGCTTCAGGACGCGCCGCAGCTCGGACAGCGGTGCCGTCCAGTCCTGCAGGTAGTGCAGCACGAGCGAGACAACGACATCGTCGAACGCGCCGTCGGCGAACGGAAGGGGCAGGCTGATGTCAGCCACCTTTACGTCCGCGTCCTCACCCAGCCTCTCCCGCGCCAGTTCGACCATGGCCGCGCTGGAGTCGAAACCGGCCACGATGGCGCCCCTTGCGCGAAGGGCTTCGGAAAGGGGTCCGGAGCCACACCCGGCATCGAGCACCCGGCGACCGTCGACGTCCCCGGCCAGAGCGATCATTGCTGGCCGCTCGTAGTATCCGTTGAAGAGGTTGGACTCGTTGTCCGTCGAGTAGTTTCGGGCGAAGCTGTCGTAGTGGTCGGCCTTCACCAAGTCCTCGCTTCCTTGGGTGCTCCCCGGGCGGGAGCGACCGGTCAAGGGTGGCACAGCCAAAGCCGCCTTGCCCGCCCAGGCCCGTTGTCAACCTTCCCGGCGTGCGACTACTTGATTCCTTTACGGCAGGGCCGGTACAGGATCGATCACCCACATATCCCCGATCACCGTCTACCGCACATCGGCATGAGAGTGAGTTCCGATAGCGGCGAGACTGACTGACGCGTTGACACCTCGAGTTGGGCGTCGACGGACAGGTATGCGCTGAACCGGAAGCCGATCGGTGACCATTGGTCCGGTGGCCGAGGTTTCTCGCGGCCATCGCGGTGTAGGGCGGCCTTTCTCTACCGCCTACTTCGGCTCCAGGTACTTTCTTGCCGTGGCGACCTTCATGTAGAGCCGCAGGTCCTGGCCGCCGGTGGACTTGAACCCCTGACGGGAGTACCAGGCGATCAGGCCGGGGTTGTCTGCGTCGACCACGATGATCTGGCCACCGCCCAGGTCGACGCTGGCCACGATCTTCTCAAGTGCCTCACGAAGGAGCTGGGCGCCCCACTGGTGGTCCTTGTCGCCGCGCAGGGATCTGTCCAGGGCGAGCTTGGCCAGCAGCCAGGCGGGAGCAGCACGCAGCACGCCACGTTGCAATGACTTGGGCATGTCGTCTCGCACGACCACGGTCGGGCAGATCGCGTAGTAGCCGGCCACCCGCTCCTCGGCGCCCGGGTGCACCTGCTCCAGCAGCAGGTAGACCATGCTGGAGCCGGCCTCGACGGCGTTGGCGGCGTGCTGCACGAGCCATTGGTTGTAGGCCGGCTCGCCGCAGTCGAAAGCTCTCAGATCGAAACTGGGAGTCAGTTTGGTGACCCGGTAGACCGGTGAGGTCACTGAGTGATCAGTCTTGGCAGCTTGGCCAGCGTGGCCAGCTCGGGGGACTCATCGGGGATGTCGAGGGACGCCATCATGGTGTCGAACACCGCCGGCGACATGAGGGTCACGTCGGAGCGGGCGACGATCTTCTCGGCGGCCTGGCGGGCCGCGTCGGCCACGAACGCCGACTTGGTGACGTGGAGCAGGTCTGCCGCCTCCGAGATGAGCTGGTCGGTGGCCTCGTCGGTGCGCAACTCGAGGCGGCGGGTCTTGGTCGTTGTCATGGCAATACCTCCTCACATCACTGTACGGGATTTGTACGGCGACTGCGAGACGGGTGCCGCGATCGACAGAACTCCACGCGCGCGACTGTGCCCGCAGCCGTACTCTAAAAAATTACGGCACGCCCCCACCATCAGCCGCGCATCATACCCACCAGGTGCGCCGCGTACGTGCTCTGCGACGGCAGATGGCGACTCGGCCGCGACTTTGCAAGCAGGGACCCTGGGGCACTGCAACCAATTTTCAGCGTGCCATTGGCGTGCCATTACCGCGGGCATCCAAGGGACACTCCAGGCCGCTCCGGACCGCGAAACTCGCAGGGAACCAAGCACATACCCATAGGTTCGAGCAGTTCCCAAGCTGACAGTGCGGGTTCGATTCCCGTCACCCGCTCCACACAGGAAAAGCGTTGCTGTACAGGCGAATCGGACGAGAACCCAACCCTTTGAAGTAGCACGCGATCCCATGCCACTTCGTTGACTAACGTTCGACCAACGATCTTCACGCCGGAACCGGGCCACCCGCGGGCCCCAGATCCGGGTTCTCGTCACGACTCCCCCGTTGATCGACTAGTGGTCCGTGTTTGAAGTTGTCTGACGGTTGGCTTTCTTGAGGACGTCCTCGGCGGTCTTGGTCCACACGAATGGGTGGCAGCGGTCGTTCCAGCCGTTGATGAAGGCGCGGATCTTGGTGTTGAGGTCCTTGACCGAGCCGAAGCTGCCGCGGTGGATCGCCTGGCGTTCGATGATGCCGAACCAGACCTCGACGAGGTTGAGCCACGACCCGGAGGTTGGGGTGAAGTGGACGCGGATCCGCGGGTTCGCGGCAAGCCAGTCACGGACCTCAGCCGTGTTGTGGGTGGCGTAGTTGTCCATCACCAGGTGTAGTTCCCCAACGGGGTAGGCCCGAGCGACTTGCCGCAGGAACGCGAGGAACTCCTGATGGCGGTGCCGCGGCTTGCACGCCGCAGTCACGTTGCCGGTCGCGATCTCGAGCGCGGCGAACAGGGTCGAGGTCCCGTGTCGCTTGTAGTCATGGGTGCGTCGCTCGGGCAGGCCGGGTCGCATCGGCAGCATCGGCGCGGTCCGGTCCAACGCCTGGATCTGGGACTTCTCGTCCACGCACAGCACGATCGCGTTCTCTGGCGGAGCCAGGTACAGCCCGATGACGTCGGTGACCTTGGCGACCAGCTGCGGATCGGTGGAGAACTTGAACGTCTCGACCCGCCAGGGCTGGACCCCGTAGTCGCGCCAGGCCTTGGCTATCGTGCCGTTGCTGATCCCCAGATGCCGACCCAGCAGCCGGGAGGACCAGTGCGTCACGCCGTACTTCTTCGGCGGCGGCGCCAACGTCACCGACACGATCTTGCCGTGGTCGATCGTCTTGGGCCGGCCCGAACGAGGATCGTCATCGAGCCCCGTCATCCCCTCACGCTCGTACCGTCCGCGCCAGTCCAACACGGTCGGGCGCGAGACCCCGACCTTGTCCGCGATGGCCGTGTTCGACGCTCCCTCGGCCGCGAGCAGCACGATCCGCGCGCGCTGCGCCAACCCGGCCCGCGCAGCCGTCGACCGGGTCAACCGGGACAACTCCTCACGGTCGCCATCACGAAGAACCAACGCAGCCGCAGGACGATTCGCCATGCCCCATCGTCCCAGCATCAGAACTGTAAATCAACTAACTACACGAACCACTAGAGATCCAGGACGTGTCGTAGGCCGCGATCGATCTCGCGCAGCAGCGCCAGTGGCGCTTGGCCGGCTTGATCGGACAGATCCGCCTTATTGAGAGTGACCAGGGCGGTGACGTTCACGACCGAGTCTCTGGGTAGCCCTGACGCAGCAGCGGGTAGGAACACGTTGCCGGGCATCGTTGCCAAGTCGGTGTTCGAGGTCAGCACGACGGCCAGCACCGTGGCCAACCGGCTGTTGTTGTAGGTCTCTGCCGAGATGACCAGTACCGGCCGGCGCTTGGCGGGACGCGATCCGGCGGGCGCTCCCAGGTCTGCCCAGTAGATACCACCACGCTCGATCACCATTCGCCCGAAGCGTCAGCCAGGACCCGACGCCCCACGGCAACGGCATCCGCTGCGGAGTCGTCTCGCTCTGCCAGAGCGGCAACGGCCAAGTCGATCTGGCGGGTCACCGACTCGGCATCGAGGTCTTCCAGATATCGCGCTGCAGCTCGGGAGAAGAACTCCGATCGGCTCATCCCCAGATCGTGCGCACGACGGGTCGCCTTCTCGAAGGTCTCATCAGGTACCGAGATCGCGGTCTTCATACCCAAAGTATAACCCGGTATGACCCGCTGTACGATACGGGATCCGGATGTTGACCGCGGCGTGCAGTGGGCGTTCGACATCGGCTGCCGCGCCCTCCCTGTGCGTGTAGCAGGGTCAGTCCCAGAGGTCGCCCAGATTGTCAGCGACCGTCCTCCTGCAGTTGTTTCGGTCAGCTCGCTATTGCTATGCCGCGGGGGTGCGGCAGGTCGTAGTCTCAGGGCTATGGGAACGGTCGACCTCGGGGACGACGGCATCCGCCGTTTCGTGGTGCGGCACTATCGGTATGACCCGGCCCGTCGAGAACGGCGGCACGTGGTGGTCGCGGCGTTCGACAACCGCCGAGAGTTCAACGCGTGCCTTGCGTCGGTGGATGCCGAGATCAGGAACCGTCGAGCCGCGGGTGAGCAGGTCGATGGCATGGAGCACGCCTCGGGCATCGTTCGTGAACCCGGTGACGACCAGCTCGCGGCGAACGGGCACACGCTCCGCCGGGCGATGGAGCATGGCGTCGGCCCCCACCTGTGGCTGGATGAGATGGAGCTGCCGCGGAACATGGCCCTGTTCTCGAGCGACGACGGCTCGGGACCTGGCTGGCTGAGCCGGGTCGGTCGACTCATTCGGCGGTGGCGAGCCGGAAGGCTTTGAGGTTGCGAACGGGCAGATCTAGAAGAGGGCAGGTAACCCTTGTGAAGGAAGGGTTACCTGTGTTCTCATTGACTAGTCACGTACTGTAAAAGAACTAGTCACGTGCTGGCAACGAAATCGCAAAGACCCTGGCAAGAACAGCAGGGCTCACCTCCACGAACGCCCTCCTGAGCGTGGAATCCACTCAAAGTCAAAGGATTTCACGTGTCTCACTCGCGAGTGCAAACGCGCCCAAAAAGACGAGTCGCCCGCTTCTCCGGAAGGCGGATCTTCGGGATCTCCGTCGCGCTCGGCCTGGCACTGGCCGGTGGCATCCCCACCGCAACAGCGACCCAACCTGACCCGACTCACAAGGACTACGTCTGCAAGTACGTCGGCACGCCCGGTGTGTCCGAGCGCCTACAGACGGGGAACAACCCGATATGGGTGGACACCGCAGCGACTGAGCCCGGATTGGTCACTGGCCTGTTCAATGATGCTCATCGCTCATTCGTAATCGTGGCCGACACCCTGAAGCTGGACCCAGAGCCGGGCATCGACCAGTGCCCGAACGGGGATGGTCCAAAACAGCCCGATCCGCTGGTGAGCGACACGCAGGTGACTGACACCACCTGTGACGTGTTCACCACGACCACTACCACCACCACCACGAAATACGTGTGGAGCGACGCAGAAGAAGATTGGGTCCTTGGGACGCCTGAGGTAACCACGAGCGTGGACACCAGGAAGCCCACTGGTGACGAGATCAAGGATGCCGGTCTTGACTGCAAACCCGAGCAGCCCCATCGGCCCGACCTCCGGACCAGCAGCGTGACATTTGACACCACCTGTACCGCGTTCACGACAACCACGACCTCAATCACCACGAAATACGTGTGGAGCGACGCAGAAGAAGATTGGGTCCTTGGGACGCCTGAGGTAACCACGAGCGTGGACACCAGGAAGCCCACTGGTGACGAGATCAAGGATGCCGGTCTTGACTGCAAACCCGAGCAGCCCCATCGGCCCGACCTCCGGACCAGCAGCGTGACATTTGACACCACCTGTGACGCGTTCACGACAACCACGACCTCAATCACCACGAAATACGTGTGGAGCGACGCAGAAGAAGATTGGGTTCTTGGGACGCCTGAGGTAACCACGAGCGTGGACACCAGGAAGCCCACCCCTGAGCAGATCGCAGAGATTCCCGGTCTGCACTGCACGGTGGATACCCCTCCCGTGGATGTTCCTCCCGTGGATGTTCCTCCGGTGACAGTGGTTGTCCCGGCCGTGAGAGTTCTGGGAGTGGTCGCGGACGCACCCCCGAAGGCGTCGCCGAGAGTCTTGGGGGTGGTCGCGGACGCGAACCCGCTGCCTGCTGGCGCTTCTGCCGGCGAAGCCGACACCAGCGGCCAGGCGGTCGCCGGTGAGCTCACAGGCCTCGCTGCGCTGCTCACACTGGGCGCTGCCTTCGTGTTGCGTCTCCGCCGCGGTGTCGTTTAACAAAGATCGCTCCACGGTACTGACCGTCCTGGGGATCATCCTGCTGGTTGCTTCAGCAACGATCCTGGGCAGTCACTACTTCGGACAGGGCCGGGCGGGACGGACGCTTACGAGCGCTCCGCTCCCGCCCGGCCTGAGTCCGGCGTCGCTGTCGACCTCAGCACCGACGGCCTCGGGAGCGCCAGCCCCAACTCCCTCCCCGACCGCTGTCCCGGTCAAGACGGGAATCCCCGTCAAGGTGATCGCCACCGATCATCACCTCAAGGCCAACGTCTCGGCGGATCGCCTCAATACTGACGGCAGCCTGTACGTTCCCCAAGACCCTCGAGCGGTGAGCTGGGCAAGCCAGGACATGGCGCCGGGCAGCTCCAGCGGCACCATCATCGTGGTGGGCCACATCAACAACGGCGGGGTTGCCGGCGCGTTCTCCGATCTGGCCGACTACCGCGTCGGGCAGATCATCACCCTCGTCCTGGCCGACGGGCGACGGCTGAAGTATGCGGTCGCCGCGCCCCCCATCGAGGTGCACAAGGACAAACTGGGGCCCCGACGCCAGGAGCTCTTCGACCAGACCCATTCCTACGGCCTCCCAGGGCGCCCCACGTCCGGCCGGCTCCTGCTACTCAGCTGCGGCGGCGTCTTCGACAACCGCACCGGCCACTACGAAAGCAACATCTTCGTCTACGCCCTGCCTATCTGAGATCAGCTGCGAGCCGCCTCGGCTGCACAGTGACCGTGCACAGGCGCGGTGGTCACCGGTGACGTCGCATGCACCTTCTCCAACATTGATGTGACGACCGACGCCGATGGTGCGTCGCACAGCCGAAACGGGAAAGCCACGTGCACCATGACCAGCAACGATCCGCGTGTCGCCGGGACGGCCGTGGAGTCGTGGGAAACCGACCGCTGGGGCACCGGCGTCCTCCAGCCGCGAAGTACCCCACTGAGCCAACGTCCCATTGTCGGCCGGGCGGCGCTTGGGTGGGCCGTACAGCGGCGTCTACACCTCCGACACCGGAGACACCATCACCTGGTGGTACACGGACGCGGGCGGCTAGCCCGGCCGGTCTTACTACATGTGGATCGATAGCAAGGCCGCTTTGGCTTGGGTAACGCACGGGATGATCTTCCCCGGGAAGCCCCCGGAGCCCAGGTGGAAAGCTAGCGGCGCGGGACCAGGACCCGAACCGCCCGCGATGCCGGCTGGTCGGCGATCCTGGCAGTCTGCCCTCTCTGCACGGGGCGACGCGGGGCAGCGCCGTCAGGTGACGAACTTGCAGTGTGAGGCGGGAGTCCGCGTGTCCATGTTGCGGCCTCGGTTGAGGTGGTCGTCGATCTCTGCCGCGGCGCCCATCATGCGGCCGAGGAGGAACACCGTGAACGCCGCCGTCTCCAGCTCCGCCTCGGTGATCCGTCCGGCCTGGTAGTCCGGCCACAGCAAGGCCAGGAGCAGCGCAGCGATCATCCCGTCCACATTGATGCAGAAGACGTACGGCGAGGCGCCAACGTCGAAGAGTGCCTGCACCAGCTCCCGGAAGTAGTCGTGGAAGATGTTGTACTCGCCACGCTCCTCCATGGTCGTGGCGAAGAACTGCTCTCGCGGGTCGTAGTTGACCGGCTTGCCCTTGAACACCGGGTGATGGACGCCGGGCAGTGCCGGCGGACCGCTCGCACCCAGCTCTTTCGCCTGGGCCTTCTGCTGCTTGTACTCCCGCGCGTATGCCGTTGCCATCGCGCGCAGATCCAACCCATGGTTCGGGTCCGTGGGGTCACCGACATCCACGGTCGCAAACCGGTCCAGCAAGAACGCCATGCCCTCAAAACCGTTGCCACCATGGGAAAAACCGGTGTGTGTCAGGAAGCCGACCATGGCCTTGTTGATCTGAACCCGCTCCGGCGTCTGCGGACCGTCCGCGGATACCGCTCCCTTGGCGCCCTGGGCCGAGATGGCGCCCGGGCCATTGGAGATGAGCAGGCCGACGAGCGTCTCCAGCGAACGCACCTCTGCGGCGGTCGGCTTCTTGCCGGTCAGGGCGAGGAAAGCCAGTTCGGCCAGGGTCGTGTGCTCGAACAGCTCAGCGTCGGGGATGTCACAGAGTGCGCCCGGCCGATGCCTCGTTCCCGACATGGTGGCGCCGATCATGACGCCGTACAGACGGAGATACCAGGGCATCGTGGCAGCGGTGAGCCGGGAGATGCGCTTGCGCATGAGCGGTCCCCAGGCAAGGGTCATGGCGATCGCCGCCAGAACCCCGTCCTGATGGACCCGCCCGCCCAGCGACTGCACGAAGCTCAGGAACACCGAGCCGCCGCCGGCGGCATCAGCGGCCGCGAGCATGGCCTGGGCGCGTGTCGAGGCCTCCTCGTCCGAGGCCAGGAACAGAGCCCGGGTCTCGTCGTCGACGGGGATCAGGCCAAGGTCGAAGGAGGCGTCATACGGGTCATGCAGGCCTGAGGAGCCGAAGAGGTCGATCAACCTGTCAGCGGCCCGCAACGCACGGTCAACCCGTCCAGGTCCGACCATGCAAGCTGCGGCGGCCATCACGAGGTTTGGCGCGTTGCCCGCATCACGGGCAGCATCCGCGGCGGCCAGCGCCGGGTCGCCCACAAGGTTCGTCTCGCCGGCCACCGCGATGTGCAGCAATGCGCGGTCCTGTTCTCCCACGGTCTCGTGGACCAGCGGCAACGCCAGGTTGACCTCGAACGGCAGGCGGGCCAGGTCCAGCACGGAGTACCCGTGAACGCTGGTGATCTGCGTCGCCGGGTCCATCCTGGTGGCTCCCGAGCTGTCCCGCATGGACTGCCTGGGGACAACGGCGCCAATCTGCTCCCTGAGGAGGGCGATCTGCAGGTCGTAGGGAGCCATCGCCTTTGCGATGGGGATGTCTATCTCGGGCGGCAGGTCCAGGCGCTGGTTGTTCCCGAGCCACGGCTTCAGTGTCAGGTCCCCGGTCGGGGGAAAGTCCGGGGCGAAGCCATTCAGCTCGGCCACCTTGTTGAGGGCGAGCGGGATATGGGCGATGTTGATGACAACCGCGCCCTTGGCTGAGGCCACAGGGTTCTCCGGAGTGAAGATCTCATCGACCTCGAAAGCGTCCATGAACCAGCGCTCTTTGCTCTCCGCGTTGTCGCCGGCACCGCCCATCGCTCCGGCATGGCCGACGGCCCGCGTCAGCTTGGACTTCCATCGCCCGACGACGCACGCCACCACGGGCTTTGTCAGGTGCAGGTTCTGCTCGTAGTAGCCGCCGGGTTCGATGTACATGACTGCAGCGCGGGAGCGGTCGTCGTTGGCCAGCGCGTTGGCAAACTCGTCGGCCGCGAAGTGGATGTAGACGTCCTTGCCGCTCGAGATGAGCGTGGTTGTGCCCCACCCTCTCGTCGCGAGGTACTGGGCGATCGTTGTGGTGAAGTTGCCGGAGTTGGAGTAAATGGCCACCGAGCCCTTGATCAGGGACTCCTCCGGGTGATCGCCGCCGAGGGCGCCGCCGATGCGAATCTGGTTCCAGGAGTCCGCCACGCCGAGGCAGTTGCCCCCGAAGATGTCGATCCCGTTGCTCTGCGCGAACGCCCGGATCTCGCGGGCGTCGTGGACGGACACCTTCTCCGTCAGGATGACGATCTTGCGCAGCTGGGGATTGACCCGGATGAGCTCGGCCACCCCGTCCCGCACACCCGACGGCGGCAGGTAGACGACTCCAGTGTTGAAGTGGTGCCCGGCGTCAAGTCCCTCCCGGACGCTGTCGAAGACCGGGATGCTGCCCGCCTTGGTGACCAGCACCTCGCCCTTGTGCCCCGCTGAGGTGCCGAAGACGACGTTCCCTCCTGAGTAGGCGTGGCTCACGGGGGTGACCTGCCGCGACTCGGTGCCCAGGATGTTGAGCACGCAGATGGTGTCCTCAGCGGTAGCCACCTGGGCGAGGGACTCGATGCCGACGTAGTAGGGGAAACCAGCGACGCCCTTCCTGTTCATGACTTACTCCTTTGTGCATGCAATGTGAGGCGTCGATGATGAATGCTCGAGCCTTGTTCAGGCTTTGAGCTCGAGTCGCATGTGGGCTGCGAGCTGCTCACGGCCACCCTCCTGCATCCAGGTGTTGACTCTCTGTGCGTAGTTGACGACCTCGCTGATCGCCGAGTCGAATCCGAAGACGGCGTAGGGCAACCCCAGCGCATCCATGGTGTCGGCGAACGCGCCCATGCCGCGCACCAGCTTGGGTCCACCACGTCCGATGACGACGAACACCGGCGTCGGTCCGTGCTCCACGAAGTGTTGGCGCAGCGCATCGGCGATCGCGCGGAAGGTCTCGTAGATGTCGGTGTTGTTGGCCTTGCCACCAATGACAAACAGGACGTTGGCCTGCTCCAGATAATGGCTGAAACAGATCCGGGCGACCTCCCGCATCTTCGCGTACGGCGGGTTCCCGCCGAAGTCCGTTGAGATGATGGCGTCGTCGCCGAGCACCTGGGTGACGAGCGAGTTCGCACCACCACCAAAGGTCGGCGCGAGGATAGTCCCCTTGGGGTTGATGATGAAGACGTCGCTCTGGCCCTGATAGGTGCGCAGCTGGTTGATCTCGGTCTCGAAGTCGGAAAAGTCGGCGCTGAAGAGGCTGGCGGGAAGGCCCAGCCGGGTCGAGCGCGGGTCGTCCCGGTCGAAGCTGCACTTGAAGTCACAGGCGATCGGGAGCAGCCGGCCCGACGGGCCGGGCGTCATCCGAATCGGGTTGAGCTCGAGCACGGTCATGCCGTAGTGGTGGAAGAGCTCCCACAGCTTCGGAAGGTGCTGCACCAGCGGCGAGATGATCTCCTGCGGCGCTCCGATGTCCTCGAGGGCATTGGCGATCACGAAGGCCTTCAGGCCCGTCAGCGGGTCGAACGGGATGTGGGCGACGTACTTTTTGTCGAGCTCCTCGATGGCCACGCCACCCATGTGGGTGAGGGTGATCGTGGGTGCCCGGAAGACGGTGGAGTCGGAGATGGAGAAGTAGACCTCGAACTCGGCGGGAACGGCGCCTTCGAAGGTGACACCTTGCGCCTTGGCGGTGACGTTGCCGTGGCGATGCTCGGCGAAGTAGAGGCGCTGCTTTTCCGCGAGTGCCTCCCGCAGGTCAGTGGCTCGCCCGATCAGGCCCGCCTTGCCTTTCTTACCCACGCCTCCTTTGAAGACCGGTTTGACGAAGACCGAACCGCATTTGTCGATCAGCGCCTGTATCTCATCCTCTGTCGCCTCCGGGCCGAGCACGTCCGAGGTCGGAAACCCCACGTGTTTGAGAAGCTCTGCGCCGTACAGCATTCCGGTGAGTTGCACCGATCCTCCTCCTGTCTGACTTCGGCCGATCGGCACTGACGCCGATCGGCACAGACGGGGAGTGATGCCTCGTCCCACACTGTGTGGGCGATCGGCTCTGTGGATGCGCTGGAAGCTCTGTGCGTTCAATACGCCGTGAGCTGTCAGGCGATCCGTTGCCGACGCAAGTCTATCGTCGAGGCTCTGGCGCCTGAACTCAGGCCATTCGCACACGGCGTGACAGACACAGCACGGGCCGCTGCTGATCGTCGAACTCTCGCGAGTCCTTCGATGCGCAACGGCCCGTGCTGTTCACTTCGTCGTGCTGGTTACTTCATCGTGCTGTTAACCGCGCTGGCTTACCTCACCCGCGCGATGCGGTCGTACTTGAAGATGACGCTGTTGGATGCCGTACCTGCACTGTCACCGTCAGTGGGGGTGACGGTGACCTTGGTCCTGCGGACCCCGATCGGCGCCACGACGTCGATCGACAGGCCGTTCGCGGATGTGTAGTCCAAGACGGTCGTGCCGAACATCACAGTGCCAACGGTTCCGAAGCCAGTGCCCGTGATGGTCACTGCGGTTCCGATGGCTCCGTTAGCGGGCGACAACGCGCTGATGACCGGCGCGACGACGACTGGCGCCGGGGTCGTGACCGCGCTGGTCCTGCTCCCCGGAGCGCTGGCACCGTTGGCGTTGCTGACGATTAGCTCCACCGTGTAGACGCCTGCCGTGGTGTAGGTCACCGCGGCTGGGTTCTGCGCGTTCGAGGTCGTGCCGTCGCCGAAGGTCCACAACCAGGAGGTCGGGGCGCCGGTCGAGGTGTCGCTGAACGTTACGGCCAACGGGGCATCCCCGGAGATGGCCGACGCGGTGAAGCTCGCCGTAGGCACAACTACCGGCGGGTCCGTGACCGTGATGGTCTTGGTCACCGGAGCGCTGGCACCGCTGGCGTTGCTGACGATCAGCGTGACGTCGTAGGTGCCTGCCGCGGTGTAGGTCACCGCGGGCGGGTTCTGCACGTTCGAGGTCGAGCCGTTACCGAACGTCCACAACCAAGACGTCGGAGCGCCGGTCGAGGTGTCCGTGAACGTCACGGCCAATGGGGCGATCCCGGAGATGGCCGACGCGGTGAAGCCAGCCGTGGGCGCCGGCACTGGAGCCGTGACCACGTAGGTCGAAACCGCCGACGTGCTCGACGTGAAAGCCGCCGCGTCCGTCGGGGTGAAGACCGCCTTGTAGGCGTAGCTGCCCGCCACAACACCAGCCAGCGTCTTGCTCGCAACGCCAGCACTGACCGCACTGGTACCCAGCGAGGTGGCGCCGTTGAAGAACTCCACCACGCCGGCCGCGCCGGCACCAGAAACAGTGGCCTTCAACGTCGGGCTACCCGGTGCCACGACAGGAGATGCCGGAGTCACCGCAAGAGCCGTCGTGGTCGTCACAACCACCGGGGCTCCTGCAACGGTGATGCTGTAGGCCTTGAAGTTCGTCACGCCGGTCGTAGCCGTCGATCCCTTGACTGCCCACACCTTGTAGTAGTACGTGCCCGCCGCCGCGGGGGCCGTCATGGTCGCCGTACGGGTCGCTGCCCC
>JABBOX010000026.1 GCA_012927555.1 Phycicoccus sp. | reverse complement strand
GGGATGGGTTCCAACCCGCCTGTCCGGGCCAGTATCTCTACGCCAAGCTTCCCGAGATCCGCGCAGGGGCGGCGTCCCTCATCGGCACCCAGCCGCGAAGCACCATCGGACGCGATATCGACCGGAACCACGCGGCGGACGCACTCAGCTACACCACCAGCGCTGACGGTATGTCGATTACTGGCCCGATCTCCGTGCTGGCCAGCACTCCGCGACCGCCGGTGCGTAACGGTGTGGCGATCGGCAAAGGGTGGAACGTCCTGCGCAACGCCACCATGTCGCCGGACCTGAATGGAGATGGCAAGGCGGACATCATCGCCCAAGACCCCGCCGGTAGCCGTCTACGGATCTATCTCGGGAACGGCACTGGCGGGTCCTCGCGGGTGCTCTACGGCGGTAACGGGTGGAACGTCATGACCCGCATCATCGCCGCACGGGACCGCAACGGCGACGGCCGCAACGACATCCTGGCGACCAACACAAAGGGTGACTTGATTTACTACGCCGGCGATGGGGCTGGATGGCTGCGCCCAGGGCGGGTCATCGGCAGCGGCTGGAATACGGCCAGTTCAATCACTACCGCTGGCGACCTCAATGGCGACAAGATCCCCGACCTACTCGCCACGCGGAAGTCGGACGGTATGCAGATGATGAGCGCCGGCCGACCCGACGGATCGGTCAGCAACTGGGTGACGTGGGGGCGTGGATGGGGGCAGTTCTCGCTGGTGGTCGGCGGTTCCGATCTCGATGGCGACCAGTACCCGGACGTCTACGCGCGACTCGGTGGCGGCATGAGCACGTACTCCTCGGATGGCAGTGGGCATATGGTGCGCTCCATCCGATGGGGTGCCGGCTGGGGCGGCTACACCCAGCTGTCCACTGGTGCGGACTGGAACGGCGACGGGCTCGCGGATCTGTTGGCGGTCAACCCGGCGGTGAGCGGAGGAACCCTCATCCTCTACGCGGGCACCGGTCTGCGTGACTTCCAGACTCGTCAGGCAGCCTTCCCGACTGTTCCTGGCGCCAACCTCGTGCGCCTCGTCGGGGATGTCAACGGTGACGGCTACGTGGATGCAGTGGCGCGGGTCCGGACGAACGACACCCTGGTGCTGCTGCTCGGGCGGGTTGGGTCCACGTTCGCGGCCCCCGTCAAGATCGGAGCCGGCTGGAGCATCTTCAACCTGATCGAGGCAGCCGGCGACTACGACTACGACGGTGTGCCGGACCTGCTGGCGCGGGACACGAACGGCGGGTTGTTCGTCTACCCGTTGCGACGGGATCTGACCGGAAAGCCACGGATCAACGTCGGTGCAGGGTGGCAGGTCATGCAGAGCGTGGTCGGAGCCGGTGCCTTCAACAGCGACGCCAACGGGGACGTCATCGCCCTGCGGACCAGCGACCACGCGCTGATCCTCTACCGCGGTGACGGGCCGACCCCACTGCAGGACTCGTCTGTCCTGCGGACGGGTGAGAACGACCTCACCCAGATCATCGGCATAGGTGACTACAATGGTGACGGGACGGCCGACGTCATGGCGCGCTCTGCTGACGGTCGCTTGTGGCTCTACCCGGGGGACGGCAAAGGCGCCCTTGTCGGTCGGCAACCGGTTCGTGGTGGAGAGGGGGCCGGGCATGTTCTTGGCTGAGCGCGTACGCGCTTCCAGGCTGTTGATGGTTGGCGTCGCGATTGCGATGGTCACGGTTACCACGCTGGTCTCCTCAGCCCCCGCGCAGGCGGACGAGACCTATCCCCGACCGTGGGACAACACAGTCACACTCAGCGGCCACGGCTATGGTCACGGCCACGGCATGTCGCAGTGGGGTGCCTATGGGGCCGCTACGAAAGGCAGCACGTGGCAGGCGATCCTCGGTTTCTACTACCCGGGAACAGTCTTGGCGAACCTCGGAAACCCAACCATCCGGGTCCGTCTGGACGCGGTCGGTCCAGGAATCCTGTATGTCTCCAACAAGACCGGGCTCGAGCTAGTGGGAAAGCCGATGCCTGCCACCCTTGGCGGTGCAGCCATCTCGCAGTACCGGGTCCGCACGCTTGCCGATGGGGTCATGGTCGTCGAAGGGCGCTCGTCAGCGGGTTGGAAACACTACACCTACACGGCCTTTCCGGCGGTCTTCAGCAACCCCTCGCTGGGAAGTATCGTCGACGTGATCGCGAGCGTGAGGCAGCCGGACGGCACGACCAAACGCGCCTGGCGCACCTACCGAGGCAGCATCGTTGCGAACTGGTTGACGTCGGCCAGCATCACCCCGGTCTCCGTCCTGCCGATGGAGACCTACCTGCGCGCCGTGGTGCCGGCTGAGATGCCCTCGTCCTGGAAGCCAGCCGCACTGGCTGCCCAGGCCGTGGCGGCACGCAGCTACGCCAACAATGACCGTGCGAGTGCGCGCGCTGGCCGGATCTATGACACCTGCGACACGACGTCCTGTCAGATGTACTCAGGGGTCCCGGCGGAGGCAGCCACCACGGACGCGGCCATTGCGGCTACCGCCGGCCAGACGTTGACCTATCTTGGAGAACCGGCGTTCACGCAGTTCAGCGCCGCGAACGGTGGCTATAGCGTCGCGGGGAGCCAGCCGTACCTCGTGGCAAAGGCCGACCCCTATGACGGCGTCGTCCCCAACAGCGCCAACGCGTGGACCAAGACTGTCACGGTTGCTGCCATCGAGGCCAAATGGCCGTCGATCGGCACGTATCGCCAGCTCCGGATCATCAGTCGCGACGGTCATGGCCAGTGGGGCGGACGTGTCCTCACCGCGGCGATCGACGGGTCGGCAGGTTCGGTAACGGTTACGGGAGAGACTCTCCGCTCCGCGCTGGGTCTAAAGTCCGAATGGTTCATCCCCACGAACCCAGGCTCCGCGCCGTCATACCCGCGTGACTTCACCGGCGACCGGTTGGCGGACATCGCCGCCGTCCTTGCCAGCAACGGAGACCTGCGGATGTATGCGGGGAACGGCGCCTCGGGCGCGAAGTCCGTGAGTGTGATCGGCACCGGTTTCGGGGGCTTCCTGAAGGTCTTCACCGCGGGAACCTGGGACGACGATGCGATTTCCGATGTCATGGTTCAGAAGTCCGACGGGTCTCTCTGGCTATATCCGGGCACGGCTGCCGGTCCGCTCGGTCCGTCGCGGCAGGTCGGGACCGGTTGGGGCGTCTACGACCTCGTCTTCCCTGTGGGCGACTTCGGTGGCGATGGTCTCTCGGACCTGCTGGCCCGACGACCTGACGGCGGTCTCGTGCTCTACTCGGGTGACGGTGCCGGTGGATTCCTCAACAACACCCGACAGATCGGCGCTGGCTGGGACATCTTCACCTCGGTGTTCAGCCCTGGGGACTTCGATGGTGACGGAAGGTCCGACATCATCGCCCGCACCTCCGATGGGTTGCTGTACCTCTACCCGGGCAACGGAACGGGTGGGGCGTTCCCACGCCGGCGCATCGGTTACGGATGGAACGTTCTCTCTACCATCTTCAGCGTCGGGGACTTCAACGGGGACGGCAAGTCCGATGTTCTCGGTCGTGGCTGGGATGGCACCTTGTGGATGTATACCGGCAACGGAACCGGCGGCTTCCTGCAGAAGAAGGCCGTGGGTGCCGGGTGGAACATCTTCATGCGCATCCTGCCTTGACGAGTCCTGCAGGACTGCTGCGTGGCGGGACGTTGGGACGGCCGGGTGGTTGCCCCACCCTTCGAAGCGCACGCACCCGGGCTGCGTCGCCGTTCACCGACACCCGGTGTCCACCGCGTGTGCGCTCAGGGCGAACAAACGCGGTTCCGGGGACTTCCCCGGCGGGGTCGGGCGTTAGGGTCAACGACGGGGCCGAAAGGTCCGGGATCCAGTTGGAGCGATCGAGACAGATGGAGACATGGTGAGCCACAGCAACGAGATCGTCGCAGCGGCCAACGGGCAGATGGCCGGCTTGGACGACCACATCTACAACCGCTTGCTCAAGGAGCGGATCATCTTCCTTGGCTCCGAGGTGCGCGATGACAACGCCAACGTCATCTGCGCCCAGCTGCTGCTCCTGACGGCAGAGGACCCGGAGAAGGACATCTGGCTCTACATCAACTCGCCAGGCGGCTCGGTGACGGCCGGCATGGCCATCTTCGACACCATGCAGTGGGTTCCCAACGACGTCGCGACGGTCGCCATGGGCCTGGCCGCCAGCATGGGACAGTTCCTGCTGAGTGCAGGTGCTCCCGGCAAGCGCTACGCCACACCGCACGCCCGCGTCATGATGCACCAGCCCTCCGGTGGCATCGGTGGCACCGCGTCGGACATCAAGATCCAGGCCCAGCAGATGCTGCACATCAAGAAGCAGATGTCAGAGCTCATCGCCGAGCACACCGGCCAGACCATCGATCAGATCGAGATCGACTCAGACCGCGACCGCTGGTTCACCGCCGAAGAGGCGATGGCCTACGGCTTTGTCGACCACGTCTACACCCACGCCGGCCAGGCCCCCGGTGGCGTCGGCACCCGCACCTGACCACCCGCGATACAAGGCTTGGAGCAACTGTGATTAACCAGATCAACCAGATCAACAGCCCGTATGGCGGCCTGCAGGTTCCCGTGCCTTCCAGCCGTTACATCCTCCCGCAGTTCGAGGAGCGCACGTCCTACGGGATGAAGCGCACCGACCCCTACACCAAGCTCTTCGAGGACCGCATCATCTTCCTCGGCGTGCAGGTCGACGACGCGTCTGCTGACGACGTCATCGCCCAGCTGCTGGTGCTCGAGAGCATGGACCCCGACCGCGACATCCTGATGTACATCAACTCACCGGGTGGCTCGTTCACCGCGATGACCGCGATCTACGACACCATGCAGTACCTCCGGCCCGACATCCAGACGTTCGTCATCGGCCAGGCCGCCTCGGCGGCGGCGGTGCTGCTCGGAGCAGGGGCGCCCGGCAAGCGTTTTGCCCTGCCGAACGCGCGGATCCTGATCCACCAGCCTGCGATGGAGGGTCTGGGCGGCATGGCCAGCGACCTCGAGATCCAGGCCAATGAGGTGTTGCGCATGCGCACCTGGCTCGAGGAGACGCTGGCGCATCACACCGGCCGCACCGTGGAGCAGATCGAGAAGGACATCGAGCGGGACAAGATCCTGTCCGCTGACCAGGCCAAGGAGTACGGACTCATCGACGAGGTGCTGATCAGCCGCAAGGCCTCGAGCGACGCCTGACGGCGGCGTGTTCGCCCTTGGCGGAACGACGGTGACGATGACGCGACACCGGCGTTCAATAGAAGCGTTGGCCTGCGCAAGCAGGTAGCGTCAACGCGGGATAGGGCGGAGCAGCAACAAGGCAGCGACAGCTGAGCCGGTGGAGTTCTCGCCGGTGAGGAATTGAGCAGGACCGACCGGAAGGATCGCCTCGTGGCACGCATCGGAGATGGCGGCGACCTGCTCAAGTGCTCGTTCTGTGGCAAGAGCCAGAAACAGGTCAAGAAGCTCATCGCCGGGCCCGGCGTCTACATCTGCGACGAGTGCATCGACCTGTGCAACGAGATCATCGAGGAGGAGCTCGCCGAGACGTCCGAGCTGGGTCTCGACGAGCTGCCCAAGCCGCGTGAGATCTTCGAGTTCCTCGAGCAGTTCGTGATCGGTCAGGACCCGGCCAAGCGGGCGCTCTCGGTGGCGGTCTACAACCACTACAAGCGGATCCAGGCGGGCGAGACGGCCGGCAAGAAGGACGCCGAGGCCGTCGATATCTCCAAGTCCAACATCCTGCTGATCGGGCCCACCGGATGCGGCAAGACCTATCTCGCCCAGACCCTGGCCCGCATGCTCAACGTCCCGTTCGCCATCGCTGATGCGACCGCGCTGACGGAGGCCGGCTATGTCGGCGAGGACGTCGAGAACATTCTGCTCAAGCTGATCCAGGCCGCTGACTATGACGTCAAGAAGGCAGAGACCGGCATCATCTACATCGACGAGATCGACAAGATCGCCCGCAAGAGCGAGAACCCGTCGATCACCCGCGACGTGTCCGGCGAGGGCGTGCAGCAGGCGCTCCTGAAGATCCTTGAGGGCACGACCGCGTCGGTTCCGCCCCAGGGCGGGCGCAAGCACCCGCACCAGGAGTTCATCCAGATCGACACGACCAACGTGCTCTTCATCGTCGGTGGCGCGTTCGCCGGCCTCGAGAAGCTGATCGAGTCGCGTGCGGGCAAGAAGGGCCTCGGCTTCGGCTCGCAGCTGCACACCGTCAAGGACGTCGGCCAGACCTACGGCGACGTGATGCCTGAGGACCTGATGAAGTTCGGCCTCATCCCCGAGTTCGTCGGCCGTCTGCCGGTCATCACCACCGTGACGCCGCTGGACCGTGACGCGCTGGTCCGCATCCTGACCGAGCCGCGCAACGCCCTGGTCAAGCAGTACGTGCGCATGTTCGAGATCGACGGCGTCGAGCTCGAGTTCACCCCCGAAGCGATCGAGGCCGTCGCGGATCAGGCGATGTTGCGCGGCACCGGTGCTCGCGGGCTCCGGGCGATCATGGAAGA
Organism: Phycicoccus sp.; assembly: GCA_012927555.1. GTDB lineage: Bacteria > Actinomycetota > Actinomycetes > Actinomycetales > Dermatophilaceae > UBA4719. The sequence goes on along the minus strand of JABBOX010000026.1, from coordinate 84,267 downwards.
AGTGCTCCTGCCGGTCATGTTCGACGTCCCCAGCGACGATGACATCACCCGGGTGGTCATCACCCGCGAGGTCGTCCTCGACAACGTCAACCCGACGATCGTGCGCCGCGAGGTCCGGGCGCCGCGGGCCAAGCGTCCGCCGCGCAAGGAATCCGCCTGAGGCCCTGACGAGGGAGGTATGACGTGACCCCGGGTGTTCCGTTCCATCTCGGTCGAGGTGACACCGGCCCGGTCCAACAGAGTTCCGTCACGTGCGGGTCAGCGTCACTGACCGTGTCCAGGATGCTGGTCAGCCCAGAGTTCGGGCAGTGGATCGTCGACGGCATCGACGCCAAGGGTGGCCCGACCGACCCCCGCTCGGAGGCACAGAGATTCGCCGAGCATGAGGGCGAGGTCATGAACCGTACCAACGGGATTCGCGCTGCCGGGGAAAAGCTCAACGTCCCATGGCCTCGTGCGCTCGGCACCCCGCCATGGGGCGCGGAGAAGGAGCTGGAGTTCGGGGCGGCCCGGCCGGGTGCGGCATACGCGATGCGGTTGGTGCGGCTGGGCTCGAGTAACGCGCTGCGCGACGCGCATCGCGAACTGGTTCGGCTCGTCCGCGAGGATCTGCCGGCATTGCTATACATCGGAAACGCGTGGGCGCCTCGGCACGTCACGCTCGTGCTACCCGGTGGCGGTAGTGGCGGTGGGGGACTCGACGTCTACGACCCTGCGACCGGTTCGGTGACCGAGCTCGATCCGGAGCGGTTCGCCGCTCGAACGCTTGGTATCGCGGGCTGGAACGTCCCCTGGATCACCGTCCAGCCCCGCTGACTCCCTGTCCGGTTTAGGGCTTGGGCTCCATGGGCGCCAGCACGATGTCGCGGACCTCGAACGTGTCTGCCTGCTGGTAGTCGAGGATCGCGATACGACCGGCAGCGGTCAGATCCTCGGCGGCGAGCCGGATCCGCTCCAGGGTGACCGACGGCCCGGTCAACACGGCCCTTTCCACGTCAGCCTTCATGCCGACCTTGGCCTCGGACTTGGCCTTGCGGACCCCGGCAAGCGCAGCGCCAACGGCCCCAAGGATAGCCGGATCAGCATGTGCCGCAACGGTATCCAGGTCACCTGAGACGGGCCAGGCGCGGCGGTGGATGGATCCGTCGTGCCACCAGGACCAGACTTCTTCGGTGGCATAGGGCACGAACGGCGCGAGCAGTCGGAGCAGGACGTCAAGGGCGATCCGCAGCGACGCGCGGGCGGAGGCAGCGGCCTCGTCACCCTGGCCGCCATAGGCCCGTTCCTTGACCAGCTCGAGGTAGTCGTCGCAGAAGGTCCAGAAGAACGCCTCGGTGACCTCGAGCGCGCGGGTGTGGTCGTAGGCGTCGAAACCCTTGGTGGCCTTGACGATCACGTCGGCGAGGCCAGCCAGCATCGCCCGGTCGATGGGCTTGGTGACGGCTGCATGGAGATCGCCGTCGACCTCACCGAAGGAGAGCGCGAACTTGCTGGCGTTGAGCACCTTGATGGCCAGCCGGCGCCCGACCTTCATCTGGCCGGTGTCGTAGGCGGCGTCGGTGCCCAGCCGGGCAGAGACGGCCCAGTAGCGCACGGCGTCGGCGCCATGCTGCACGACGACGTCCTCGGGCGTCTCGGCGTTGCCCTTGGACTTGGACATCTTCTTGCGATCCGGGTCGAGGATCCAGCCGCTGATGGCCGCGTGCTTCCACGGGATCGAGCCGTGCTGGAGGTGGGCGCGCACGACCGTCGAGAAGAGCCAGGTGCGGATGATGTCCTGGCCCTGGGCGCGGACGTCCATCGGGAAGATGGTGTCGAAGAGCTCGGCGTCACCGCGCCAGCCGGCCGCGATCTGAGGGCTGAGCGATGAGGTCGCCCACGTGTCCATGACATCCGGGTCGCCGATGAACCCACCGGGCTCGCCCCGCTGGGCCGCTGAGTATCCGGGCGGGACGTCGGCGAACGGGTCCACCGGAAGCTGCTCGGCGCTGGGCACGATCGGGTGGTCGTGGTCGGGCTCGCCGTCGACGTCCAGGGGGTACCAGAGGGGGATCGCGCAGCCGAAGAACCGCTGACGGCTGATCAGCCAGTCGCCGTTGAGGCCGTTGACCCAGTTCTCGTAGCGCGTGCGCATGAAGTCGGGGTGAAACTCGATCTCCTTGCCGCGCTGGATCAGCGCAGCCCGCAGGTCGTCGTCGTGGCCGCCGTTGCGGATGTACCACTGCCTCGAGGCCACGATCTCGAGCGGCTTGTCGCCCTTCTCGAAGTAGTTGGCCTTGCGCATGGTCGGGGTCGGCTCTCCGTCCAGATCGCCTGAGGTGCGAAGGGCCTCGACGACGGCGACCCTGGCGGCGAATGCCGTCTTGCCGGCGAACTCGGCGAAGATGGTCCGCCCCTCTTCGGTCGGGATCCACTCTGGCGTCTCCGCCTGGATCCGGCCGTTGCGCGTGATGATCGATCGGGTCGGCAGCTGTAGCTCGCGCCACCACTGCACGTCGGTGAGGTCACCAAAGGTGCAGCACATGGCGATACCCGAGCCCTTGTCCGGCTCGGCGAGGTAGTGCGCGACCACCGGGATCTCGACCCCGAACAACGGTGAGGTGACGGTGGTCCCGAACAGGCCGGCATAGCGCTTGTCATCAGGGTGGGCGATCAGCGCCACCACCGATGGCAACAGCTCGGGGCGCGTGGTCTCGATGTGGATCGTGTCTCCGCCAGGGGCATGGAACGCGATGCGGTGGAAGTGACCCGGGTAGTCGCGTGCCTCGAGCTCGGCCTGCGCCACCGCGGTCTGGAAAGTCACGTCCCACAGCCCTGGCGCGTCGGCCTGGTAGGCCTCGCCACGCTCCAGGTTGCCCAGGAACGCCTCCTGCGCGACGGCCCGTGAGTGGGTGTCGATGGTGCGGTAGTTGATGTTCCAGTCCCAGGAGAAGCCGAGCCGACGGAACAGTGACTCGAACGTCTTCTCGTCCTCGACGGTCAGCACATCGCACAGCTCGATGAAGTTGCGACGGCTGATCGGCAGCTGGTCCGACATCTTCGGGCTCTTGCCCTTGCCGGCGTCGCCCTGCTGCGGTGGGACAAAACCCTCGATGTATGGCTGGGTCGCGTCGCCACGCACCCCGTAGTAGTTCTGGACCCGACGCTCGGTCGGCAGGCCGTTGTCGTCCCAGCCGATCGGGTAGAAGACCTCGAACCCGGCCATCCGCTTGTATCGAGCCAGGCAGTCGGTGTGTGTGTAGGAGAACACGTGACCCACGTGCAGCGAGCCACTTGCTGTCGGCGGGGGAGTGTCGATCGAGAAGACACGCTCTCGCGGGAGTGCGAGCGCTGCAGTCCGGTCAAAGGTGTAGGTGCCCTGCTCGGCCCATATCTGCGCCCACTTGTCCTCGAGACCGTCGACGGACGGCTTGTCGGGCATGGTCACGGCGCGGTGCTGGCGTGCGGGGTCAGTCATGGCCCGATCCTCCCAGATGGCGGCAGCGCCGCAGGCCAAGGGTGTGCCGCATCGGCGAAGCGTGCGCGGCGCGACCAACTCCCCGGCCGGGAAGCAGGATCAGAACAGCCCGAGCAAGAGTCGCAGGGCGAGGTCGACCTCGCCCATCTCGTTGGCGGAAAGCCGACCGACCACGACCCCGAGCCGCAGCTCACCATCGACGGCGGCCATCTGGTCGACCAGCACTTTGGTTGTGGTACCGCCCAAGTCGATGTCAGGTCTGAAGACCGCTGGCGCAGCCCGGGTCGAGGTGGGGGCGACGATCACCGTTGACAAGGAGATTGGGCCCTGAAGCTCGACGGCGTATCGCATGCCCTTCTGCTCGTGACCCCGGGCGTTCTTGGCGGCGCGCAGACGATAGACGTCACCACGCACGGATCTCGTCCATCTCCTGGGCGATGGCGGCCAGCTCGGCCTGGTCGTCGGGATCGTTGCGCAGGCGCTCAGCGTCCGCAATGGCACGGGCGTAGAGATCCTCGAGGTAGCTCTTGTGGATCAGCTCGCGCAACACTTCGGAGGTCTTGCGTCCGCGGGTCAGGACCCGAAGCTCCTCCGTGGTGCGCTCATCCGGCCGAAAACTGATCGTCTGCGTCATGTAAACAATTGTAATACACGTGGGAGACAAGGCAAGCGCGGAGGCGGCTAGACTTCGCGGCATAGGCATTGACCCGGCTATCACCGGCGAGCCTCCGGAAGAACAGGCGCGCAGGCACACGGCATACGACGTGGCTCGCGATCCTCACTAGAACCGGACGGGTGGGCCCGTGAGCGCCTCAGACCAGAGCGGTCGTATTGCCGCCCTCTCACCAGAGGGTGTCCGTGCGGCAAGCGAGGTGGTACCGCGGTGCGTTCAGACCGCAGACGGGCTTCCCGGAGCCCGCGCTGTGACTGGGTGACATCGTCCTCGTGGTGACAGCCTGACCCACGATGACAAATGACGGAGATGTGCCGATGACCTACCCCAAGGTCGACTTCCTGCCCGATCAGACCACTGCTGACCATGCTGCGCGCGTAGGTGTGGTGGCGAGCCCGAAGTTCCCCGAGATCGAGGAGCGCATCCTCAAGTACTGGGACGAGGACGGCACCTTCATGGCGTCGGTCGAGGCGCGCGACGCGGGCGAGAACGGCGAAAACGAGTTCGTCTTCTACGACGGCCCACCGTTCGCCAACGGCCTGCCGCACTACGGCCACCTGCTCACCGGATACGTCAAGGACCTCATCCCGCGCTACCAGACCATGCGGGGGCACCGGGTCGAGCGCCGATTCGGCTGGGACACCCACGGGCTGCCGGCCGAGCTCGAGGCGCAACGGGTGCTGGGCCTGAAGACCAAGGGCGAGATCCTTGAGCTGGGCATCGAGGAGTTCAACGCCGCCTGCCGCGAGTCCGTTCTGAAGTACACCGACGACTGGCAGGCCTATGTGCATCGCCAGGGTCGGTGGGTCGACTTCGAGCACGACTACAAGACGCTCAACCCCGACTATATGGAGTCGGTCATGTGGGCGTTCAAGACGTTGTACGACAAGGGCCTGGTCTATGAGGGCTACCGCGTCCTGCCCTACTGCTGGAACGACGAGACGCCGCTGTCCAACCACGAGCTGCGGATGGACGACGACGTCTACCAGATGCGTCAGGACCCGGCGGTCACCGTCGGCTACCGGCTCGACAGCGGTGAGCTGGCGCTGATCTGGACGACGACCCCGTGGACCCTGGTGAGCAACCTGGCGATGGCGGTGAACACCGACGTCGACTACGTCGTGGTCGAGGGCGACGTCAACGGTGGCACGGAGCGCTACCTGCTGGCGGAGGCGAGGGTTGCGGCATACAGCCGTGAGCTGGGTGAGGACGCGAGCGAGCGGATCGTGCAGCGGCTCAAGGGATTCGAGCTGCTCGGGCGCCACTACACGCCGCCGTTCAGCTACTTCGTCGGGCACACGAATGCCCACCAGGTCCTGGCCGCCGACTACGTCACGATCGAGGACGGCACGGGGATCGTGCACATCGCGCCGGCCTTTGGTGAAGAGGACAAGGTCGTCACCGACGCCGCCGACATCGAGCCGGTTGTCCCCGTCGGCCCTGACGGCAAGTTCACCGCCCCGGTCGTGGACTACGAAGGCATGCTGGTCTTCGACGCCAACCTTCAGATCATCGACCACCTCAAGGCGCGCACCGAGGGCAGGACCGAGGATGGTGCCGCCGGTTCGACGACCCCCGGCACGGTGCTGCTTCGCCGCGAGACCTACGACCACTCCTACCCGCACTGCTGGCGCTGCCGTCAACCGCTGATCTACATGGCCGTGTCGAGCTGGTTCGTCGAGGTGACAAAAGTCCGGGACCGCATGGTCGAGCTGAACGAGCAGATCACGTGGGTGCCCGAACACGTCAAGCACGGTCAGTTCGGCAAGTGGCTCTCCAACGCGCGCGACTGGTCGATCAGCCGAAACCGCTTCTGGGGCAGCCCGATTCCGGTGTGGCAGTCCGACGACCCGACGTACCCGCGAACCGATGTCTACGGCTCGTTCGAGGAGCTCCAGCGCGACTTCGGCACGACGGTCACCGACCTGCACCGGCCGTTCATCGACCGGCTGACGAGGCCCAACCCGGACGATCCCACCGGTCGGTCGACGATGCGCCGCGTCCCCGACGTGCTTGACGTGTGGTTCGACTCCGGCTCGATGTCGTTCGCCCAGGTGCACTACCCGTTCGAGAACGCGCAGTGGTTCGAGAACCACTTCCCGGGCGACTTCATCGTCGAGTACATCGGCCAGACCCGTGGCTGGTTCTACACGATGCACGTGCTGGCGACCGCCCTGTTCGACCGGCCCGCGTTCTCCTCCTGCGTCAGCCACGGCATCGTCCTGGGCAACGACGGCCTGAAGATGAGCAAGTCGTTGGGCAACTACCCGAGCGTCTCCGAGGTGTTCGACCGCGATGGCGCAGATGCCATGCGCTGGTTCCTGATGTCGAGCTCGATCCTGCGCGGTGGCAACCTCATCGTCACCGAGCAGGGCATCCGTGACGGCGTCCGGCAGGTGCTGCTCCCGCTGTGGAGCTCGTGGTACTTCTTCTCGTTGTATGCCAACGCTGCTCAGGGTGGCGCCGGTTATGAGGCCAAGTGGTCGACCGCGTCGGAGGACGTTCTCGACCGCTACCTGCTGGCCAAGCTGCGCCGCTTCGTCGAAGAGGTTCAGCAGCTGCTCGACACGTACGACGTGGCCTCCGCGTGCGAGTCCGTGCGCGGCTTCCTCGACGTGCTCTCCAACTGGTACATCCGTCGCTCGCGCGACCGGTTCTGGGATGGCGAGAGCGCCTCGTCCACCGAGGCCTTCGACACGTTGTACACGACGCTCGAGGTCATCACCCGGGTGGCCGCCCCGCTGCTGCCGTTCACGACCGAGGAGATCTGGCGCGGTCTGACGGGTGCACGTTCGGTGCACCTGACCGACTGGCCGGACTCCACCGACCTGCCCGCGGATGACGAGCTGGTCGACGCGATGGACCGCGCTCGCGAGATCTGCTCGGTGGCCTCGGGTCTGCGCAAGGCGGGCGGGCTCAGGAACCGGCTACCCCTCCAGGACCTCACGGTTGTCACCGACGACGCCGCGGCGCTCGACAACTTCGCCGCGATCGTTGCGGACGAGATCAACGTCCGGACCGTCACGTTGGTTGAACTCGGCTCGGCCAGCGAGTCCGACTTCGGCGTCTCGCGGAAGCTGACCGTGAACGCCCGGGCAGCAGGCCCGCGCCTCGGCAAGAACGTTCAGCTCGCCATCAAGGGCAGCAAGAGTGGCGACTGGTCGGTGTCCGAGGACGGCACCGTGGTCGCTGGCGGCCTGGCCCTGGTCGAGGGGGAGTACTCCCTCGAAGCCGTTGTCGGTGAGGCCAATTCGATCGAGGGCGTTGTTGCCGAGCGCGCCGCGAACGCTCCCGAAGGCCCCTCGCGGGTCACCGCCATGCTGCCGCGCGACGGGTTTGTCGTCCTGGACACGACCGTGACACCGGAGCTGGCTGCCGAGGGTCTTGCCCGGGACGTCATCCGTGCCGTCCAGCAGGCCCGTCGTGACGCGGGTCTGGACGTCAGTGACCGGATCAGCCTCACGGTGAGCGGCGATGACGAGGTCTGGGCCGCCACGGTTGCTCATCAGCAGCTGATCATGCTCGAGACGCTGGCGATGCAGTTCGGTTCGGCCGGGTCGGCCCATCCACTTCCCGAAGGCCAGGGCGTGGATGCCGTCGTCGGCGAAAACCAGCCCATCCGCATCCTCGTGAAGAAGATCTGATGCGCGAGATCGAGAAGGCCATCCTCGGGCGAGCGCCGGAGCACGACCTCGAGCCCTCGCTGGATCGCATCGCCGCGGTGATGCATCTGCTCGGCGACCCACAGCACGCCTTCCCCGTCATCCACGTCACCGGCACCAACGGCAAGACGTCGACGACACGGATGATCGAGCGCATGCTTCGCGAGATGGGCCTGTCGACGGGGCGGTTCACCTCGCCGCACCTGCACAACATGCGTGAGCGGATCGCGTTGAACGGCGAGGCAATTGACGCCGAGAGGTTCACCGCTTCCTACGAGGACGTGCTGCCCTTCATCGAGATGGTCGACGCCAAGTCTGCCGCCGATGGTGATCCGAGGATGACCTACTTCGAGGTTCTGGTCGCCGTGGCCTATGCCACGTTCGCCGATGCCCCGGTTGACGTGGCCATCGTCGAGGTGGGCATGGGCGGGTCATGGGACGCGACCAACGTCGTGGACGCCAAGGTCGCCGTGGTGACGCCGATCGCGGTTGACCACGAGCGTTTCCTGGGGTCGTCGCTGGAGGGCATCGCGACAGAGAAGGCGGGCATCATCAAGGCCGGTTCCGTGCTGGTCAGCGGGCTGCAAGAGCCCGAGGTCGCACAGATCCTTGTCGCGCGAGCCGAGGAGGTCGGCGCGACGCCAGCCTTTGAGGGCAACGAGTTCGGCATCCTGCGCCGCGAGCTCGCGGTCGGCGGCCAGCAGCTCGCCATACGCGGTCTGGGCGGTGACTATGACGACCTCTTCCTTCCGCTGCACGGTCCCCACCAGGGCCACAACGCCGCGGTGGCGCTGGCGGCCGTCGAGGCGTTTGTCGGTGGTGGCGAACACCGTCTCGACATCGACCTGATCCGCGCTGGGCTGGCCGGCGCGTCATCGCCGGGCCGACTGGAGATCGTTCGCCGTTCGCCCACCGTCCTCGTGGATGCGGCGCACAACCCGGCCGGTGCCCTGGCCCTGACCGCGGCCATGGAGGACTCCTTCAACTTCGCCAAAGTCGTTGGGCTCGTGGCCATTCTGGAGGACAAGGACGCGAGGGCGATTCTTGAGATCCTCGAGCCCGTACTCAACGAGATCGTCATATCCCGCACCACATCACCACGTGCCATGAGCCCGGAGCGCTTGGGCCGAATCGCCATCGAGATCTATGGCGAGGACCGCGTGACCGTTGTGGAGAACCTGCCCGACGCGCTCGACCGCGCCGCGGGTCTCGCCGACGAGGGCGGTATCGGCGGGGCGGTGTTGGCCACGGGCTCGATCACCACCGCGGCCGACGTCCGGATGCTGCTCGGTCTGACCGACGGATGAGATCGCTGACGCTCTACGGCATACCCGGCAAGATGACCCGCCGCCTCGCGGGCGTGGTTGTCGGAACGCAGGGCCTGGCCGTGTTCTTCGGCGCGCTTGTCGCCCGCGCCCTGGCCTCGGCAACGGGTTCGCCCGTCTCCGGCACGTTCCTGCTCGTTGGGTCGCTGCTGGCGGTGCTGTGCATCTTTGACGCCGGGCTGTTGCGTCGCCCGTGGGGTATCACGCTGGGCTGGGCCCTGCAGCTGGCGACCCTTGCCTGCGCGCTCATCGTCCCGGCGATGCTGGCTGTCGGACTGCTGTTCGGCGCGCTCTGGGTGCTGGCCCTGGTCCAGGGACGCGCCATGGACGCGCACACCAAGCGGGTGGACGCCCAGTGGCATGAGTCGCACGAGCAGTCCGAGCCGCCAACGCAGTCCGAGCCGTCCGAGCCGTCCGGGCATTGAGCGCAGTCCGAGGCGTCGACGCAGGACGGATAGGCTTGCGGACTGTGACGACACAGACGGAACGTTCGCTGGTCCTGATTAAGCCCGACGGTTTCACGCGGGGGCTTTCCGGGGAGGTCCTGCGCCGCATCGAGGCCAAGGGTTACACGTTGGTGGCCCTGTCGATCTTCACCCCCGACCGCGAACGGCTGGCCAAGCACTACGCCGAGCACGAGGGCAAGCCGTTCTACGAGCCGCTGATGGAGTTAATGTCCGGCGGCCAGGTGACCGCCGCGGTCATCGAGGGCCAACGCTGCATCGAGGGTTTCCGCGCCCTGGCCGGCGCCACCGATCCGACCGTCGCGCTGCCCGGCACCATCCGCGGCGACCTCGGTCGCGACTGGGGTGCGAAGGTCCAGGCCAACATCGTTCACGGCTCGGACTCGCCCGAGTCGGCCAAGCGCGAGATCGGTATCTGGTTCCCCGAGCTCGGCTGACTGGCCGCGCGACGGGGTCAGACCTGAGGCGCCTCGTCCAGTCCGGCGATCAGCACCTCGAGCAGTGAGGCCAGGTTCTCGCGCTGACGCGAGGACAGCGGCCCCAGCACGTCGGACTCCACCATGTCTGACTCACGTACCGCGGCCTTGAACGTCGCCCAGCCCTCATCGGTCAGCGTAATCAGGACCCGTGTGCGGTTGTCCGGGTCTGTCGCACGGGCGATCAGATCTCGCTCGGCCATCCGGTCAAGACGATGTGTCATCGAGGACGGCGCCACGCTGGTCGCCTCGGCGAGCTGACTCGGCGTCAACGCCTCGTCCTCGTTGCTTCGCGCCAGCCTCGACAGGACGGCCCACTCGCCAGCGGACAGATCCAGGTCGGCCAACTGCCGGGCATACCACTGGTCGAGCTTGTGAGCCAGGCCGTGGACAGCAGTGATGACGCGCTGCACCAGCTCGTCGCCACCGGCCGCGACGTAGGCCGCGACGTCCGCGCGGTACTCGTCCTGTGCCGAGAGAGTGGGGCGCTTCGATACGGACTTGCGTGTCGTCATAGCGGGCATCCTGTCATGCTATTATTTCGAAGTCGAAGTATTCGATACCGAAAAGTACGAAGTGCAAGACTAACTGGTCTTGCCGGCGATGGAGGTTGTGGTGAAGCGCGCACGGTTGCTGGTGTTGGCGGCGACGATCAGCATGTTGGGGTGGGGCTCGATCCTGCCCTACCAGTACGCCTACGCGGCGAACACGCGTGGCTGGGGCGGGCTCGTTGCTGCCGCGGCTGCCAGCCTGTTCTCCATCGGCGCTCTTGTGGCGGCCCCGTTCGGTGGCCGGCTTGCTGATCGGTACGACCCGGCTCGCGTCACCGTCATCGCCAAAGTCGTGGCCGCTGCTGCAACCGCGTTTCTCATCGTTGCCGGGACCCCGCTGCTCTTCCTCGCCGGCATGTTCGTCTTCGGCGCGGGTATCACCGCAGCTCAGCCCGCGCAGACCGTTCTGGTGCTGCGTTGGGTCAGCTCCGAGGACCGTAGGCGCGTCTTTGCGCTCCTGTTCACGGGCGCTGCCGTGGGTATGGCCATCGGATCCTTTACCGCCGGCTACCTCGTGGACCTCAACGCGATCGACGGCATGTGGCCGGCTTTCACCACCGCGGCCGTTGGCTTCCTCATCTCTGCCGGGTTGATCGGCATCGCCGGCCGCGGCGCGCCTGCGGACGAGGTCCCCGCGCCGGAGGACGCCCCGAGTGGCTCGTCCACGTCCGCGATCCGGGTCATCCTGGCGACGCCGACCCTTCGCTGGACCGCGGTCATCACGGTCACGCTGGCGCTCGGCTTCTACGCGCAGTTCGAGTCCGGTCTGCCGGCCTACGCGATCACGGTGCTCGGGGTTCCGGCGCGCACCATCGGCACGGCCTCGGCGGTCAACTGCCTCGTGATCGTCGTGCTGCAGATGGCAGTCGTGAAGTGGACGGCCAAACGTTCCGCCCCGTCGCTGCTCGTGGCTGTCGGGTCGATCTGGGTGCTCTCGTGGCTGCTACTGGCCGCAGCGTCGGTCGCGCCAGTGCTGGCCGGGACGATGTTCATCCTGGTGTTCGGGGTCTTCGCCGTCGGCGAGACGATGTACGCCCCGGTCCTCAACCCTCTGACCGCCAGCCTCGCCCCGTCCGGCATGGTCGGCACCACGCTGGGTATCTTCGCGGCACTCCAGACCGGCGTGTCCGCGGCGGGTCCCATGCTGGCCGGCTTTGCCCTCACCGCGGGTCACGGGTCGTTGTTCGTGGGCGTGCACGTGGGCATCAGCCTCGTCGCCGTATTCGCGGCACTTCGGCTGCGCTCGTTGCTGGCCGGCGCGCGCGTGAGCTCCAGCCAGCCGGACGGCAGACCGGGGCCGTTCGACGATCTCGTCCTCGAGGCACAGCCCGCGTAGTTGGTGGGCGCTAGCCGGTTTGTTGCATCGCTCCCAGAACGCCAGTGGGATTGGTGAAACAAACCAGCTAAGCGTCTGGCGGACTGCTAGAAAGCTCCGGTCCCGTTAGGTGTGCCGTTGCCGGTCGGTCCGTCGTAGCCGCTTACGCCGGTGCAGAGGTAGGCAAAGGTGCACGATCCGTTGCTGCCGCTGCTCACGTCGAACAACGATCCGGTCGGTGCGGCGTAGGCGAACGAGGCCGGGATGCCGGCGGTGTTGCCGGAGAGGGCATAGACGGCGCCGATGATCGGGGCGGCGACGCTGGTGCCGCCGAAGACGTACCAGTTGGCGCCGAGCCGGCTGCCGTAGCTGTCGTAGACCGCGACCCCGGTGTAGGGGTCGGCAACGGCGGCGACGTCCGCCACGGTGCGGTTGCTGCAGGCGGTGTCGTGCTGCCAGGAGGGCTTGCCGATGTAGGCCGAGCAGCCGCTACCGGCACCACCCCAGACGGTCTCGGCAGCGCGGGTGCCGTCGGTGCTCAGCGTCAAGGAGGTGCCGCCGACCGCGGTGACCGTGTTGAAGGCCGCCGGTATCTGGACGCCGTAGCCACTGTCGCCCGAGCTGACGGTGATCGCGACCCCGGGGTGGTTGTAATGGCTGGCGATGCCGGCTTCGGTCGAGAACTCGCCACCGCCGTAGGAGTTGGAGATGACCTTCGCGCCCAGGCGTGCCGCAGTGTCGACGGCGGTGGCAAGGTCGGCGAACGAGGCGGACCTGGCTCCGACATAGAGAATCGGGCAATCCGGGCAGATGGCCGAAATCATCTCGAGGTCGAGCATCTCCTCCTGGCCCCAGCCGACGTTGCCGCGGATTGACGAGATCTTGCCGCCGGACTGGCTGACCTGGGTCAGTTTCGCCGTGCCGAGACCGAACTGGGCGCGGTAGGCCGCGAGGTCAGCCGCGGCGTTGGGGCTCGCGTAGGCGTCGACGATCGCCACCGTCAGCGTGTTCCCGGCGCTCAGTCCGTAGGCGGTTCGCAGTTGGTCAGGGGAGTAGCCGCGATTTCCCCACGTCGTCGTGGCGCGTGGGGTCAGGTTCGCGTCGGTCACCACGCGGGCGTCGCACGCGGCATAGCCAACGGGCACGGCGGCGCATACTCGCTGGCTGTGCAACGCACCGTTCGCCGATCCGGCAGCCGCGGCTGAGGCGCCAGCGTTCTGCCCGGCGTTCGCAGAGGCGAGGCCGGGCGGAATCAGGAAGGCGAGCGAAACCAAAAGAACCGGGGCGAACCGACGAAAAGACAACACTGGGGACCTCCCTGAAGGCTTACCTAATATGCAAGCAACTATGAGGCCGTCTGAGCGATTTTGTCGATAGTCACGGTCGAGCAGTTTTCCGGCGGGGTTAGTCGGGAGGGGACAGGCCGGAGGGGTCAGAACTGGCCGTTGACCAGCCCCATGACCTCGATCCGCAGGTCGTCGAAGCTCATCTTCGGTTCGCGGGCCCGCAGGTCGGCCAGCGCCTCCTCGCGGGTGGGCTCGCCGCCCAGGGCCACCGCGGCGATCTGCTCGGCCGACTCGGTGTTGGGGAGCCGCCGGATCCTGATCCTGGTCGTCGCCCTGTCAGCCTGGATGGCATGGGCAAGGACGTCCAGCAACGCCAGCCGAGCGCCCTGGTCATCGGGTGCCGACGCTTCGCCGGGCGTGTTGCCTCCGACGAGGATGACCCGGCCATCGTCGGACAGGGCCGGCAGGATCGTGGAGGCGGCGGTGAACCGGGCCAGCAAGCCGTCCTCCAGGAAGTTGCGCACCCTGTCGATGACGGCATTGCCGCGCGGTGCTACGTGCACCGGCAGCTGCACGTAGCAGTCCAGCGAGCCTGGTGCCAGGCCCGCGACGGCCGCGTCCAACGATCCGAGATCATCGACCGCGATCACCTCGGCGCCCGCGTTCCTCAGGGCTGTCGAAACCGCAGCCACCTGCTCAGTCGCTCCCGTCACCGCTACCGTCGAGCCCACTGTTTCTCCCCTTCGCCGTCGCTGTCACCCGATGGTAGCGAACGACGGATCGGGCACCGGATCGGATGGCGACCCGGTGCCCGATGTCTCTCGACGGTCGGCGCCGTCAGGAGGTCAGGTGCCCGGGGTAGGTCACCGAGGTGCAGGACAGGCCGCCGTAGCCGTAGGGGGCGATGGTGTACGTCATGTCGCCGTCCTTCTTGAGGCTCACCGTCAGGAGTCCAGCCTGAGTGACGCCGTGTACCGAGAACGTGTAGTCGTCGTCTCCGACCGGCGCCTGCTTCATCGCCGGGAAGGTGTACGCCACGTGGAGAACGCCGTCGACGAATATCTTGAAACTGGCCTTGGCTGAGGTGCCATGGACCGTCATCGACCAATCGCCTTTTGTTACCGCTTCAGGGGGTGTCGTCGTGCACCCCACATAGGCGATGGCAAGTGCATTCCCGTCGGCATCTCCAAAAACGCCTGTGTAGGTCATCGCCGGCGCCGCGGACGCCGCCCCTCCCGGCGTCACCACTGCCATTGCCCCCACCAGCAATGCGCATGACAGCATTCGGATCGTTCGCATGATTCCTCCCATTTTTGGACGTCTCGTGGGCGTACCTCTTTTTGGACGCCTCGTGGGCGTACTTCCATTGGTATTCCGGGTCACGAGAGCTTCGCTAGGGACCAAGGTCACCAATGCCCCGGGCCGTGGTTCGAGGAGGTTGCGGCTTGCGGTAATTTCGTCCAAATGTTAGGTCTGTGCACATGAGCAGAATCACCGCACGCCGCCGAGTCATCCGCCTAACGTTGGGCGGTTCCTCAGTGGCGCAGGAGGATCTGCTGGCTGTTGAGGAGCCGCTCGAGATTCGCGTTGGTGGCCGGCCGCTTGCCGTGACGATGCGGACCCCTGGCCACGACTTCGACCTCGCTGCAGGCTTCCTCGTCTCCGAAGGCGTCATCACGCGCGGCGAGCAGTTCAGCACCGTGCGGTATTGCGCCGGCGCCACCGACGAGGGAATCAACACCTACAACGTCCTGGATGTCACGCTGGCGCCTGGTGTCGAGCCGCCCGACCCCAGCCTGGAACGGTCCTTCTACACGACCAGCTCGTGCGGACTCTGCGGCAAGGCGAGCATCGATGCGGTGCGCACCCAGTCGGCATACGACGTGCGGGACGACGCGTTGCGGATCGACGCCGCGCTCCTCGCCACCTTCCCTGCGGCGCTGCGCTCCGAGCAAGCGGTGTTCGACAAGACCGGCGGGTTGCACGCGGCCGGTTTGTTCGACGGCGTGACCGGGAAGTTGCTCGTGATCCGTGAGGACGTCGGGCGACACAACGCGGTGGACAAGGTCATCGGCTGGGCGCTCAAGGAAGACAGGTTGCCGCTGCGTGGCACCGTCCTGATGGTGTCCGGACGGGCGAGCTTTGAGCTGACCCAGAAAGCCATCATGGCCGGGATCCCGTTGCTGGCAGCGGTTTCGGCACCCTCGTCCCTTGCCGCAGAGCTTGCCACCGAGGCGGGGCTGACGCTCGTCGCGTTCCTGCGTGGGAGCTCGATGGTGCTGTATGCCGGGTCCGAACGCATCGTCGGACAGGGGTCGTCCGGACAGGGGACCGTCGATATGGGGTCAGTCGAAACCGCGTCAGGGCTTGGCGTCGCCGACTCGTAGCTGCTCGGCGGCATCAGCGGCAAGCGGAGTCAGGTCGAGCCCGCCTCCGTCGACATAGGCGACGAGGTCCACTCGCATGGACAGCGGCCAGGTCGCGCGAAGGTGCTTGGTGATCTCGGCCACCGCCTGGTCGTGCGGGTGGTGGGCCACGTTGGCGGCGATCTGGTTCACCATGCGCACCAGGGTTGCGGGGTCGCTCATCGGGGCACCATGCCCAGCTCCTGGGGCGCCTGCTCGCTGACGGGTTCTTGCGATGTCGGCGCGATCTGGACGGCGGTGACCTTGTACTCGGGGCAGTTGGTCGCCCAGTCCGAGTAGTCCGTCGTGACGATGTTGGCGCCGCTGCTGGGGTAGTGGAACGTCGTGTAGACCACGCCCTGCGGCATACGGTCGGCGATCTTGGCCCGCAGCACCGTCTGGCCCACGCGGCTGATGATCGCCACAGCGGCCCCGTCGACGATGCCGCGTTCCTCGGCGTCGTGCGGGTGGATCTCCAGGATGTCCTCGCCGTGCCACTGCACGTTCAGCGTCCGGCGGGTCTGCGCGCCCACGTTGTACTGGCTGAGGATGCGCCCGGTGGTGAGGATCAACGGGAACTTGCGGCTGGTGCGCTCGTCGGTCGCCACGAACGGCGTGTCCACGAAGTGCCCCTTGCCGCGCACGAACCCGCCGACGTGCATGGTCGGCGTGCCGTCGGGCGCCGAGTCGTTGCACGGCCACTGCAGACTGCCCACCTCGTCCAGCTTGGCGAACGAGACCCCGGCGAAGGTGGGGGTCGTGGCGGCGATCTCGTCCATGATCTGGCTGCCGCGGTCGTAGTGCATCGGGTAGCCCATGGCCGTCGCGAGCTCGCAGGCCACCTGCCACTCCTGCTTGCCGCACCTCGGCTCCATCACCGGACGAACCCGGTTGATCCGCCGTTCGGCGTTGGTGAACGTCCCGTCCTTCTCCAGGAACGAGGTCCCGGGCAGGAAGACGTGGGCGAACGCCGCGGTCTCGTTGAGGAACAGGTCCTGGACGATGAGCAGCTCCAGAGAAGCCAGCGCCGCCTTGACGTGTTTGACGTTCGGGTCCGACTGCGCGATGTCCTCGCCCTGGATGAACATGCCGCGGTAGCTGCCGGCGATGGCCGCGTCGAGCATGTTGGGGATCCGCAGCCCGGGCTCGGCGTCGAGGGTGCGGGCCCACACCTGCTCGAAGACCTCGCGCACGGTGTCGTCGCCCACGTGACGGTAGCCGGGCAGCTCGTGGGGGAAGGAGCCCATGTCGCACGAGCCCTGAACGTTGTTCTGCCCACGCAGTGGGTTGATGCCGACGCCTTCGCGGCCGATGTTGCCGGTGGCCATCGCGAGGTTCGCCATGCCCATCACCATGGTCGAGCCCTGGCTGTGCTCGGTCACCCCGAGGCCGTAGTAGATCGCCGCGTTCGGCGCGGTGGCGTACAGCCGGGCCGCCGCGCGCACCTGCTCGGCGGGCACTCCGGTGATCTGTTCGGTCGCCTCCGGGCTGTTCTCCGGGCGGGCGATGAACTCCTCCCACTGGGCGAACGAGTCGTCCTCGCACCGTTGCGCGACAAAGTCCCGGTCGACCAGTCCCTCGGTGACCACCACGTGACCGAAGGCGTTGACCATGGCGACGTTCGTGCCTGGCTGAAGCTGCAGGTGATGTGCCGCCTCGACGTGGGGGCTGCGCACCAGGTCGATACGACGCGGGTCGACGACCACCAGCGCGGCGCCCTTGCGCAGCCGCTGCTTCATCCGGGAGGCGAACACCGGGTGCCCATCGGTGGGGTTGGCCCCGATCAGCAGGATCACGTCAGCCTGCTCGACCGACTTGAAGTCCTGGGTGCCGGCCGACGTGCCAAAGGTCTGGCTCAGCCCGTAGCCGGTCGGGGAGTGGCACACGCGGGCGCAGGTGTCGACGTTGTTGTTGCCGAACGCCGCCCGGATCATCTTCTGCACGACGAAGACCTCTTCGTTCGTGCAGCGTGAGGAGGTGATCCCGCCGATGGACCGTACACCGTGCTCGGCCTGGATCGCCTTGAGCCGAGACGCCGCGTAGGCGATCGCCTCGTCCCATGACACCGGCCGCCACTCGTCGTTGATCGACTCGCGCACCATCGGGGACAGCTGGCGGTCCCGGTGGGAGGCATAGCCCCAGGCGAACCGGCCCTTCACGCAGGAGTGACCCTCGTTCGCCCCGCCGCTCTTGGCCGGCACCATCCGGACGACCTCGTCACCACGCATCTCGGCCTTGAACGAGCAGCCGACACCGCAGTAGGCGCAGGTGGTCAGCACCGTGCGGTTCGGTGGCCCAAGCTCGATGACCGTCTTCTCCGTCAGCGCCGACGTCGGGCAGGCCTGGACGCAGGCCCCGCACGACACGCACTCGGACGCCATGAACGACTCACCCGCGGAGGCCGAGACCATCGAGCCGAATCCGCGACCGGCGATCGTCAGTGCGAACGTGCCCTGCACCTCGTCGCAGGCGCGGACGCAGCGCGAGCACGCGATACAGGCTGCGGGGTCGAAGGTGAAGTAGGGGTTGCTCTCGTCCTTGACCGCGTCGAGGTGGTTCTTGCCCTCGAATCCGTAGCGCACGTCGGTCAAACCCACCGTCGCGGCGATGCCGTGCAGCTCGCACTCGCCATCCTTGCCATCCTCGCCATCCACACCGTGAACGCCGCTGGTCAGGCAGTCCTGGGGATGGTCGGACAGATACAGCTCGGTCACCCCGCGGCGCAGCCGGGCCAGGCGTGGGGAGTGGGTGGCGACGACCATGTCGGGACCGCATGGGGTGGTGCACGAGGCGGGGGCGCCCTTTCGGCCTTCGATCTCGACCAGGCACAGCCGGCAGGAGCCGAAGGGCTCGAGGGAGTCGGTCGCGCACAGCTTCGGGATGTCGACGCCGGCCAGTGCCGCCGCGCGCATGACCGATGTCCCGGCCGGCACGCTCACTCGTATGCCGTCAACGTGGACAGTCACCCGCTCCGCGTCCACCGCAGCAGGACGGGCGGGGGTGCCGTAGTCGGGTTCCCTGAGCAGAGTCATGGCCGGGCACCTTCCGATCGGTCCAGATCTTCGGGGAAGTGTTGCAGCACGCTGCGCACGGGCATCGGGGTGAGCCCACCCATGGCGCACAGCGATCCGTCCGTCATCAGCTCGCAAAGGTCTTGCAGCAGAACCACATTGGCGGCCGTCTTCTCGCCGGCGACGATCCGGTCGATCACCTCGACACCGCGGACGGCGCCGACTCTGCAGGGGGTGCACTTGCCGCAGGACTCTGTCGCGCAGAACTCCATGGCGAAGCGTGCCTGGACGGCCATGTCGACGGTGTCGTCGAAGACCACGATGCCGCCGTGGCCGATCATCGCCCCCACTTCGGCGAAGGCCTCGTAGTCCAGCGGGAGGTCGAACTGCGCGGGCGGGAGGTAGGCCCCAAGGGGACCGCCGACCTGAACGGCCCGAACCGGTTGGCCGGAGATGGTGCCCCCGCCGAACCTCTCGAGCATCTGTCCGAGGGTGATGCCGAAGGCGGTCTCGACGATCCCGCCGCGAGCGATGTTGCCCGCCAGCTGGAAGACCTGGGTGCCGCGTGAGTGGCCGACGCCGAAGTCGCGGTAGAACTGGGCTCCGTGCGCGAGGACCACCAGGACACTTGCCAGCGACAGCACGTTGTTGACGACTGTTGGTTTGCCGAACAGCCCCTCGATCGCAGGCAGTGGCGGTTTGGCACGGACCATGCCGCGTTTGCCCTCCAGGCTCTCCAGCATCGCGGTCTCCTCGCCGCAGATGTAGGCGCCCGCACCGACGCGGATCTCCAGGTCGAACCCATGCTCGCTGCCCAGGATTCGCGACCCGAGCCAGCCAACCTGGTATGCCGTCTCGATGGCTGCGCGCATCGTCGCGACCGCGTCAGGGTATTCCGAGCGGATGTAGATGAAGCCCTCGTGGGCGTCCACGGCGATCCCGGCGATGACCATCCCCTCGATGAGCATGAAGGGGTCGCCCTCCATCAGCATCCGGTCAGCGAACGTCCCGCTGTCGCCCTCGTCGGCGTTGCAGGTGACGAACTTCGGGGAACCAGGCGCGTCCAGCACGGTTCGCCACTTCACCCCTACCGGGAAGCCCGCCCCGCCGCGGCCGCGTAGACCGGACTGTGTGACCTCGTCGCAGATCTGCTGCGGGGTCATCGCCAACGCCCGTCGCAGGGCAAACAGCCCACCGTGCGACAGATAGTCGTCGGTGGACAGCGGGTCGATGAGGCCGACACGGCTGAAGGTCAGGCGTTCCTGCTCAGCGAGCCACGGAATCTGGTCGGTGAGGCCGTGGCCGAGCTCGTGCGTATCGCCGTCGAGGAAGCCCGCGGCGAAGAGGCCGGCGACGTCGTCCGGCGTGACCGGGCCGTAGGCCACCCGACCTCCCGCGCTCACCACCTCGACCAGTGGCTCGAGCCACATCATCCCGCGCGAGCCGTTGCGAACGACCTCGACCGGTGCGCCCAGCCGGGCTGCTTCCAGCTCGATGGCCGCCGCAACCTGGTCGGCACCGACGGAGCGGGCCGACGAGTCGCAGGGGACGTAGACGGTGGTCATGTGAGGTCCCCGCTCACGTCGGCGTTGTTGACTTCCGCGTTGTTGTTGACGCTGTTGCTCAGCAGAAGATCGAGATCGGGTGCCAGGACCCGGCCGTGGAGTCGCCCGTCGACGGTGACGGTGGGCCCGAGCGCGCAGTTGCCCAGGCAGAACACCTCGTCGAGAGTGACCGACCCGTCGGCCGTGGTCCCGCCGAAGTCGACACCGAGAGAGCTGGTGGCGTGTCGAGCCAGGGCATGCCCACCGACCGACTGACAGGCCTCACCACGGCATACCTGGACCCGCACCTTGCCTGGTGGCGTCGAGCGCAGGTCGGGGTAGAAGGTCAGCACCCCAAACACCTCGGCGCGCGAGAGGTTGAGCGTCTTTGCGACGAGCGGAACCGCACGCGGGTCGACATACCCGAAGGTCTCCTGCAACGCGTGCAGCACGGGCAGCAGCGGTCCGCGCTGTCCGGCGTGCGCACCGATCGTCTCCAGCGCCACATCTGGGGACCAGGGGGCGTGCCGCTGGGATACGTCGCTGAGCATCAGGTCGGGACCTCTTCGGGCTCGGGGGTTTCCCGCGAAACTACTCCGGGCGATCTGCTACATCAACTGTCGGCCCCAACAACCATCGGCCCCAACGTCTCAGGACAGGCCGACGATGTTCCCGTCCTCGTCGATGTCGATCCGCTCGGCGCCCGGGTGCTTGCTCAGCCCGGGCATCGTGCGCATCTCGCCACAGATGGCATAGACGTAGCCGGCGCCGACAGCCGCCCGTACCTCGCGCACCGGCATCCGCCAGCCGGTCGGAGCGCCCTTCAGGGTCGGGTCCGACGACAGGGAGAGGTGCGTCTTGGCGATGACCACGGGGAACTCCCCATAGCCCAGCACCTCGAACCGCGCCAGCTGCTTCTTCACCGACGGCAACAGGTCGATGCCGTCCGCGCCGTAGATCTGCGTCGCGATCTTCTCGATCTTTTCGACCAGTGGCGCGTCGAGCTCGTACAGGTAGTGGAACGAGTTCGGCTCGTTCGCTGCCTCGACGACGAGCGCAGCCAGCTCGAGCGCGCCTTTGCCGCCGTCAGCGACGTGCCGGGTAACGGCCACCCGGGCGCCAGCCTCGGTCGCGATGTCGATGATGGCCTGGAGCTCCGAGGCATGGTCGGTGGGGAAGGCGTTGATGGCCACCACCGGTGCCACCCCGAAGTGACGACCGATCGCGTGGGGGCGCAACAGGTTTGGGGCGCCGAGCCGCACATCCTCGGGGCTCTCCTCGAGCATCTCCGGGGGCAGCGCGCGGCCGGCGACGACCTGGAAGCGGCCAGAGTGTGTCTTCAGCGCGCGCACGGTGACGACGAGCACTGCCGCGTCCGGTGTCAGCCCGGACGCCCTGCACTTCACGTTGAAGAAGCGCTCGGCGCCCATGTCGGACCCGAAGCCGGCCTCGGTGAGGAGGTAGTCCGACGTGCGGATGCCGAGCAGGTCAGCGACGACCGAGGAGTTGCCGGTGGCGATGTTGCCGAAGGGCCCGGCATGGATCAGGGCCGGCGTGTGCTCCAACGTCTGCAACAAGTTCGGCTTGATCGCGTCACGCAGCATGACCGCCATGGCGCCCGCCGCCTTGAGGTCCTCAGCGGTGACCGGGAGGCCGGCGTAGGTGAAACCGATGACGATGCGGCCGAGGCGCTCGCGAAGGTTCCGCAGGGAGGTCGACAGCGAGAGGATCACCATCACCTCGCTCGCGGCGGTGATGTCGAACCCGGCCTGGCGAGGTACGCCATCCATGCGTTCGCCGAGGCCCACGACGATGTTGCGCAGGGCGCGGTCGTTGACGTCCATCACCCGTCGCCAGGCGATCGTGCGGGTGTCGATGCCGAGCTCGTTGCCGTGGTGCAGGTGGTTGTCGACCATGGCGGTGAGCAGGTTGTGTGCAGAGGTGACCGCGTGGAAGTCGCCGGTCAGGTGCAGGTTCACGGCCTCCATGGGCACGACCTGGCTGTAGCCGGCCCCCGCCGCGCCACCTTTGATGCCGAACGTCGGACCGAGCGAGGGCTGCCGCAGCGACAGCATCGACCGGTGTCCGAGCAGTGCCAGACCTTGGGCCAGCCCGACCGATGTGGTGGTCTTTCCCTCACCCAAGGGCGTCGGCGTCACCGCGCTGATGACGACGTATTTCGCCTTCGGCTGGTCGGCCACCTCGGCAAGTGCGCTCGGAGCGACCTTGGCGATGTACGTCCCATAACGCTCCAGGTGCTCGGCCGCGATGCCTGCCGAGGCTGCGACCTCCTCGATGGGAAGCAGGGTGGCCGCACGGCCGATTTCAAGGTCGCTGGGGAAGGAGTCCGTCATGTGGACAGCATGACAGTGGTCAGCCGCCTGCTGATACGCAGGGGCCGCGTGCTCGGGGAGCAGACTCTGGGCGCACCAGTGTGGAGCGTTGTAGCTGCCCGTGTATCCCGGCTTTCGGGACATTCCTGGCTAGTCCTTCTGACGGTTGACCGCGCGGTCAGTCAGGGTATGAACGGCGTTATCGGTCCGTCTGACCGGGCGGACCATCTGGTAGGAGAGGTGGTTGGTTCGCATGACTGGTAAGAAGTTTCTCGGCTGGGCCGCCCTTATCGCGGGCCTCTACGCGGCGGTGTCTCCGATCTGGGTGAACTACCCGGCAGACACCAACAAGGGCCTTTACACGATGATCGGCCTTGGTGTCATCACTGCGGCTCTGGCGATTGCAGCCCTTTACCGGCCAGGCGTCGCGACCGACTCACTCATCGCGCTCATGGGCGTGCTGTTCATCGTGGCCCCTTGGGTCATGAGCTTCAGTGACACCGCCTACCGGCCGATGGCTTGGACGGCGTGGATCGTGGGCGCGGTGTCGCTGGTGGCAGGCGCAGCTGAATTCCAGCTGGAGCGCTCGGAGCAACAGCACACGGTGACCAACCGCTAAGGCGACATCGTGTCCAACCGGTAACGGAGAGGAACGTCGATGGTGCGGCTTCGCACGGCAGGTCCGGGACGGGCCCGCGCTCTGTATGCCGTACTGATGGAGCTCACCGAAGCGGTCCTTGACGCGGCCAGCCCCCGAAAGCTCGACCGTGACCGACGGACGGCGGCAGCCGGAACCTTCGTGGCCGTGATGATGCACGAGGCCAACTCCCAGCGGTTTGACGGCTTGGCGCCTGACCTCGGCTCAACCGCAGAGATCGTCTCCGGGGCCTTGCTCGCCCTGGAAACGCCTGCCTGACGAGAGCTCGATTCTCCTGCTTTCACCAGTCATTTGACGTGGACGATCTCGTACATCGTGACGTGGTGGTCCCGCGCCGTGACACACACAGTTGACGGAGTGTCGCCGTTCCGGTGAGCAGGTATCCGTCTGAGAGGCATTCCTTGTTGTCACGAATGATCACGTGGCGGGTGAGCCATCAGAACCCCGACGGTGGTTTCACCGTTGTCGACTTCAGCCTGATGGTCGGTTTCCTTGCCGTCGTCGTCATCGTCGCCGTCGGCCTGGGAGTTATCCGGAGCAGCTGATGCGCTGTGCGTGAGCTGCTGGCCCTCATCCTGGTTTTCGTCCGCGGTCAGGCAGCTGACCGGCGGCTCCTCAACTTGGCGCGAGCACGGGTCACCCGCGGCCGACTCAGCAGGTAGGCGATGGCCACCAACCCGACGATCGTGACGATCCGGTTGGGGTCGACCGCAGGGCGCCAGTCGACCTCGCCGTTCTTGATGACGTAGGCGCCAGCCGGGCGACCGCTCAGGCCGAAACCACCGCCCTCACCGTCCTGGCCCTTCTCGTCGTGACCGCCGCCGCCCCCGCCGCCGCCGCTCACCGTCGCGGCCACGATGACGGTGACACCGTCTTTCTCGTACGGCTCGGCGAACACCCGCTTGACCGTGATCGCATCCTTGGCTGTGCTGATGACCTCGCTGAGCTGCATGATCCCTCCTCAACGGCGCCGGCCTGGTGGCGGAGCGCTCAGACTCATGGTCCGGCCAGCACAGCGTGAGGGAAAAGGGCTGAAGGTCCCTGCCTGCGTGGGATCCGCACCGTGCGACCGTGGTGCCCTCCGAGGTCCTGGCTGGGTGAGGCAGCTCGCGCAGGAAGGGGTTCACTTGACCAATGCCCCTTCTGTACGTACATTTGTCGTACAGAAGGGTGGGTGTCATGGCAACCGTCAGTGCGCGTCTCGAGGTGCGGGTTCGACCGGAGAGCAAGTCCCGCGTGGAACACGCGGCGGCCTTGTTGCAGATGCCCGTCAGTCACTTCGTTCGCTCAGCGGTGGAGGAGCGCGCCGAGCAGGTTCTGGCCGAGCACGAAGCCTTCACGCGGGTGCCCGCCACGTTCTACGACGAACTCATCGCCGCGTTGCAAACCCCGGCCGAGCCGTCGGCGGCCTTGGTCCGCGCCGCCAAGCGGGCCCGCGACGTCGTTGGCTCAGCCTGAGCGATGGTCTTTCGTTCTGAGCCACTCGACCCCACGCGGCATCAGCTCGACTCCCTTGATTCTGGTGAGCCAGCGGTCGACGACTGGCTCCGGGAGCATGCAGCCGGGGCGGAGGCCAGGCGGGTCGCGCGAACCTTCGTGTGGTGCCGGGCAGACGAAGTCGTGGTCGTGGGGTACTACTCGCTCGCGGGACACCGACTGGCTCGCGAAGACCTGCCAAAGGCCATTGGTCGTGGTAGCCCGACCGAGGTGCCCGCGGTCTTGTTGGCTCGCCTCGCGCTGGATGCCAGTCTTCAGGGCCAGGGCCTCGGCGGTGCCCTCCTGGCCGATGCTCTCATGCGTGTGGTTGCGGCCACGGAGCTCGTCGCGGCACGCTTCGTGGTGGTTGACGCTCTTCACGAGGACGCCGCTACGTTCTATGAGCATCACGGCTTCCGTCGGATAGCGGACACTCTTCGTCTGGTCCAGAAGATCAGCAGCGTGGCCAGGGCGCTGGAACCCGGCTGAGGGGTCCTCCTGGACACCGGTTTCACCCGGCCGAACCAATGTCGGCCCACGACGAGAAGCGGCACAAACGGCATACCGGAATTGGACCGGCGACACGGTTCGGAGGCGCCGGTGAGCACGGGGTGCGGAACGTACGATCGCGAGTATGCGCGGATGGCCGGTTCTCGGGAGAGACCTCGCCGTCGACCTCGGCACCGCCAACACCCTGGTCTACGAACGGGGCCGCGGGGTGGTGCTCGATGAACCATCGGTGGTCGCGATCGAGGCCGGCACGGGCCGCCTGGTTGCCGCAGGTCGGCCGGCCAGAGAGATGCTCGGACGCACCCCCGGACACGTCCATGCGATCCGCCCACTGCAGGACGGGGTCATCTCCGACGCCGACGTGGCCGAGCGGATGTTGCGCTACTTCATCGACCAGGTCAGGCCCTCTCGTCTGATCCGGCCCCGCATGGTGGTCTGCGTGCCGAGCCAGGTGACGGGTGTCGAACGTCGGGCGCTCGAGGACGCCGCGACCCGTTCGGGCGCTCGCCGCGTCTATGTCATCGAGGAGCCCATGGCGGCGGCCATCGGCGCCGACCTGCCGGTCAACGATGCCGCGGCGAGCATGGTGGTCGACATCGGTGGTGGCACGACGGATGTCGCGGTCATCAGCTTGGGCGGCATCGTCAGCTCCCGGTCCCTGCGTCTGGGTGGCGACGAGATCGACGACGCGATCATCAACCACATCAAGAACGAGTACTCCCTGCTCCTGGGTGAGCGAAGCGCTGAGGACATCAAAGTCTGTGCCGGCTCGGCGTTCCCGTTGCGAGAGGAGCTCAGCACCCGCGTACGCGGACGGGACCTCGTGACAGGCCTGCCCAAGACGATCACCATCTCCTCGCCAGAGGTGCGTCGCGCGATCGAGGCCCCGGTCCTGCAGATCGTCGAGCTGGTGCGCAGCACGCTGGACGTGTGCCCTCCCGAGCTGTCCGGCGACATCCTCGACCGGGGGATCGTGCTGACCGGTGGAGGGGCGTTGCTTCGCGGGCTGGACGAACGCATGCGCCATGAGCTCGGGGTGCCGGTGCGCGTCGCCGAGGATCCCTTGCGTTCGGTTGTCCGGGGCTCCGGTCGCTGTGTTGAGGAGTTTGGCTCACTCGAACGTGTTCTCGTTGGCTCGCAACGGTTCTGAGCCCCTGTCGTGACCCAGCCTCGTCGACTGAATCAGCCTCCCCGGCTGAATCAGCCTCGCCGTCCGAACCAGCGTCACAGGCATCGGACCCTCGTGGTCCTGATCATCGCGACGGTCTTCCTTCTGGGGCTCGACCTCTCGCAACCGGGGTCGACGTCCTTCCTGCGCACCGGAGCGGCCGCGGCATTCGGGCCTCTCGAGCGCGCCATGGCGGCAGGGCACGACGGCGAGGTCGCCCGGCTGACCCGTGAGCGGGATGAGCTCGAGCGAGCCAGGGCGCAGGATGCCGCAACGATGCAGCAGGCTCGGGAGGTCACGTCGGTCCTGGCCTCGCCAGCCGCCAAGGGTGCTCACCTCCTGGCCGCACGCGTCGTCGCCTTCACCGCGCAGTCGTCCACCACCGAGTCATCGTCGGGCGGACGCCGGGTCACGATCGATGTCGGATACCGCGACGGTGTCACCAAGGACCTGACCGTGATCGCCGGCGCCGGGCTTGTGGGCAGGGTGATCGCCGTGGCCGCCTGGACCTCGGACGTGCTCGTCGTCGGGGACGGCGACCTCACGATCGGAGTCCGGGTCGGCACAAAGGGCTGGCTCGGGTCGGTTTCAGCCACCTCGCCGGTCGGCGCGCCACCACGTGGGCCGGGCCGACTGAGCCTGACCATGCTCGAGCAGGGTGCCGTCAAGGTGGGTGACACGGTCACGACCCTGGGCAGCGTCGGCGGGCGTCCGTTCATCCCTGACGTTCCCGTCGGGACGGTGGTTTCGCTCGATCCGGACCGGGGGCAGCTGACCTTCAGCGCAGTCGTTGAGCCAATCGTTGACACCAGGGCCCTGGACGTCGTCGCAGTGGTCCTCTCCACCCCACGGTCCGTCGCCAGGGCCCCGTCCCTCGGGTCGGGCAAGTGAGGGCGCGGTTCAGCCTGCTCTCGTTGCTGCGGGCCGCCCTGATTGTGCTCACCGCGGCTTCGTCCGCCGTTGTCCTCCCGCGGCTCGGATCTGTCGGCCCCGATCTGGTCCTTCTCGTTGTCGTGGCGGGCGCGCTGCTCGGTGGTCCTGCCAAAGGTGCCCTCCTCGGACTGGGTGCCGGCTGGGTGGTCGACCTCATGCCGCCCGGAACGCCGGCGCTCGGGATGGCGGCCCTGACGTATGCCGCCGCGGGGGTTGCGGCGGGGCTCTGGCATCGCGACAGCGGGCGGTCGGCGTCACTGCCGGCGCTTGCCACGCTTGCAGCAGCGAGCACCGTTGCAGCCGTTGGCATCCTGCGCGACATGACGAGCGGCTGGCCCGTTCCATGGGCCGCGGCAGGCTGGTCGATCGTGCTGACGACGGCACTGGGCCTGGCAGTCGTACCGCTGTTGATCAGGGCCGAACGTGGGCTTGTTCGTCGGCGCATGGCATGAGTTTTCCCATGGCTGCCCGCCGGCACTACCAGGTCCGACTATGGGTATTCGTCGTCATCGTCGTCGTTCTCATGGGCACGTTGCTCACGCGGCTGACCATGGTGCAGATCGGCGACCACGATGCTTATGCCCTCGCGGCGACCCAGGTGAACACCCGCGTCATCGTCCAGCCTGCGGTCCGCGGCCGGATTCTGGATGCGGCGCGAAAACCGCTGGCAGACAACACGTCTGCGGCATTTGTGACCGTCGAAAGGTCGGCCCTGCTGTCTGCCAAGGATGGCGGACGTGCCCTGGTCGGTCGTGTCGCCGCACTGCTCGGTATGCCGTTCGCTCAGCTCTGGGGCAAGACGTACCTGTGCGGAACCGTGGGTGCACCCAAGGTGCCTCTCTGCTTCAACGGCTCGCCGTACCAACCGATCCCGATCGCCGAGGGAGTCGACCCGCAGCGTGCCCTGAGTCTGCTCGAGCAGCCCGAGAACTTCCCCGGGATCGGCGTCGGTGCCCAACCCGTTCGCCACTACCCGCACCTTGACGGACTCCAGGCCAGCCACGTCCTGGGCTATCTCAATCGCGCCACCGTCGCCGACGTCAACGGCGCAGCCGGACAGATCGCCGACACGGATCTGGTCGGAAGGTCCGGTCTCGAGGCGCAGTACGACGACGTGCTGCGTGGCGTCAGTGGCCGCACCACAGTCTCAATCGACCCCAGAAGTGTTGTCACAGGCCAGATCTCGGCCACCAGCCCCGTCCCGGGTCTCGATGTCATCACGCACCTCAGCGCTCCCATTCAGGCAGCCAGCGAGAAGGCGCTGGCCGATGCGATCACCGCCGCGCGCTCTCGTGGATGGAAGGCGGACTCGGGTGCGGCCGTGGTCATGGACGTCACCAACGGCGCGGTGGTGGCGGCGGCGAGCTATCCGTCATACCGCCCGGAGGTCTGGCCGGGGGGTCTCCGCGCGCGCGACCTCGCGGCGCTGACCGACGCCAAGGCGGGCACGCCGTTGGTCAGCCGGCTGACGTCCTCGGTGTTCTCCCCGGCCTCGACATTCAAGGCCATCTCCCTGCCGGCGGCGATCAATGCCGGCAACAGCCTGACGGGGACGTACAACTGTGGTGCGAGCTTCCGGGTCGGCAACCGGGACTTCCACAACTATGAGTCCACAGCCCACGGCGTGATCAACCTGCACACCGCCCTCGTCATCTCCTGCGACACGATCTTCTACCAGTTCGCCTACAGGTCCTGGCTCTCGCAGGGAGGACTGGCCGCGAAGTCCGACGCCGGCGACCCGTTCGTGGCGATGGCGAAGGACTATGGGCTCGGCGTCCGGACGGGCATTGACCTGCCGGGGGAGGCCTCCGGGCGGATCCCGGACCGGGCGTGGAAGCAGCAGAACTGGGACGACACCAAGGTCGACACCTGTGCCAGAGCCGTGACCGGCTATCCGGACGTCGCCCGGACCGATCCCGCGAGGGCCGTCTATCTCAAGGCGCTGGCGGTCGAGAACTGCCAGACCGGGTTCCAGTTCCGGGCCGGAGACGCGGCCAACTTCGCGATCGGGCAGGGCGATGTTGCGGTGACGCCGCTGCAGATGGCATCGGCCTATGCGGCGATCGCCAATGGCGGGACGCTGTGGACGCCCCAGGTTGCCGCCGCCTTCGCCAAGCCGGACGGGACGCTGGTGCGGACCATCACACCGAAAGCCAGGGGTCGGGTCGGGCTGAGCCCCAGCATGCTGACGTTCCTGCACTCGGCACTGCGGGGCGTCGTCTCCGACGGGACCGCCAAGACGGCCTTCGCAGGCTTCCCGCTGGCGAGCTATCCCGTTGCGGGCAAGACCGGAACGGCCGAGGTGTTCGGCAAGCAGACCACGTCGTGGTTCGTGAGCTACGCCCCGGCCAACAAGCCGAAATACGCCGTCGTCGTCGTGGTGTCACAGGCCGGCACCGGCGCCGAGACCTCCGCGCCCGCCGTCCGACAGATCTACGAGGCGATCCGGTCGCAGCGCTGAGACTCAGCGACCCAGGCGTTGGTAGGCCTGTTCCGTGCGCTCCTTGTCACGGGTCCACCAGGCCTCGTTGTCGCGATACCAGTCGATGGTCTGGATGAGCCCGGCCCTGATGTCCTGGTACTTCGGCGCCCACCCCGTCTCGGCCCGCAGCTTGCTGGAGTCGATGGCGTAGCGCATGTCATGGCCAGGGCGGTCCGAGACCAGGTCGAACCAGTCGGCCGGCTTGCCCATCAGCTCGAGCAGCATGGCCACGATCTGGCGGTTGTTCTGCTCGCCATCGGCGCCGATGAGGTAGGTCTCGCCGAGTCGGCCTTTCTCCAGGATCGTCACCACGGCGTCGTTGTGGTCGTCGACGTGGATCCAGTCGCGGACGTTGGCGCCGGCGCCATACAACTTGGGCTTGACGCCTTGCAGGATGCCGGTGATCTGGCGCGGGATGAACTTCTCGACGTGCTGGTAGGGGCCGTAGTTGTTGGAGCAGTTGGACAGCGTGGCCTCGATGCCGAAGGAGCGGATCCATGCCCGCACCAGAAGGTCGGCGCTGGCCTTGCTGGCTGAGTACGGGCTCGAGGGGTTGACCGGGGTCTGCTCGGTGAAGCGGCTCGGGTCGTCGAGCTCGAGGTCGCCGTAGACCTCGTCGGTCGAGATGTGGTGGAGCCGCGCGTGGTGCTTGCGGACCGCCTCGAGCAGTCGGTAGGTGCCGATGATGTTGGACTCCATGAAGGGCCACGGGTCGTCCAGGGAGTTGTCGTTGTGCGACTCGGCCGCGAAGTGGACGACGGCGTCGGCGTCCGCGACCAGCCGGTCGACCAGGTCAGCGTCGGCGACGCTGCCGTGCACGAACTCGATCTGGTCGGCGACCGGCGACAGATTGTCCCTCGAACCGGCGTAGGTCAGTGCGTCGAGCACAGTGATCTGCCAGTCGGGACGGGTCGCGCGGGTCCGCAGGACGAAGTTGGTTCCGATGAACCCCGCCCCGCCGGTGACGAGCACCTTCATGAGTCTTTCTCCTTCACGTCGTGTCCCCACTTTGTACATGATGGGCGATTAGGACGGTGACCCGCGCCGCTGGTATCTTGATCGTGCCGTGCAACCGGCCGCGGAGACAGAGAGCCTGGGTGAACCTGCCCCAAGGCACCGCGCAACGAAAAAACCAAGGAGATACCGCGTGCCCCTAGACACTGCCGTGAAGGCCGAGATCATGACCGAGTACGCCACCAAAGAGGGCGACACCGGTTCCCCCGAGGTTCAGATCGCGATGCTCACCCGCCGCATCCTGGACCTTACCGAGCACTCGCGTGAGCACAAGCACGACCACCACAGCCGCCGCGGCCTGCTGCTGCTGGTCGGCCGCCGCAAGCGCATGCTGCGCTACCTCGAGGCCACCGACGTCACTCGCTACCGTGAGCTGATCAAACGCCTCGGTTTGCGCCGATAATCGTTCCATCCGATGGAGCGGCCCCCTCCACGTCACGTGAGGGAGCCGCTTCTTTCGTTTGAGAGCGGGGCAACCAGCTTCACCGCCCCAGATTCACCGCCCCAGGGAGTCCCGCCACACGCGGTGCCCCGCCCGAAGAAGATGCTCAACCTATTGAAAGCGCGTGCACAACGACGATGCACGGCAGTTATAGAGAAAAGGAGGACCCCATGGAGGGTCCAGAGATTCAGTTCGCCGAAGCCACCATTGACAACGGCTCATACGGCACCCGCACCGTCCGGTTCGAGACCGGGCGTCTGGCCAAGCAGGCCGGCGGCGCAGTTGTCGCCTACCTCGATGAAGACACCATGTTGCTGTCGACCACCACGGCCGGCAAGCACCCCAAGGAACAGTTCGACTTCTTCCCGCTGACGGTCGATGTCGAAGAGCGCATGTATGCCGCCGGCAAGATCCCCGGCTCTTTCTTCCGTCGTGAGGGTCGCCCCTCCACCGACGCCATCCTCACCTGCCGTCTGATCGACCGGCCGCTGCGCCCGACCTTCAAGAAGGGTCTGCGCAACGAGGTCCAGGTCGTCATCACGGTCCTGGCGCTCAACCCTGATCACCAGTACGACGTGCTGGCCATCAACGCCGCATCCGCGTCGACGCAGATCTCCGGACTGCCGTTCAGCGGCCCGATCGGCGCGACGCGCGTCTCGCTGATCGACGGTAACTGGATTGCCTTCCCGACCTTCGCCGACAGCGAGCGTTCGGTGTTCGACATGGTCGTCGCCGGCCGCGTCGTCACCGACAAGCATGGTGTCGAGGACGTCGCGATCATGATGGTCGAGGCCGAGTCCACGATGTCCACCTGGGACCTGGTCAAGGTTCAGGGCCAGGGCGCACCGACCGAGTCGGTCGTCGCTGAGGGCCTCGAGGCCTCCAAGAAGTTCATTGCCGCGCTGTGCCAGGCCCAGACCGAGCTCGCGGGCAAGGCCGCCAAGCCGGTTCAGGACTTCCCGGTGTTCCTGGACTACCAGGATGACGTCTACGTGGCCGTCGAAGGCGCCGTCTCCGGCGACCTGACCTCGGCGCTCCAGATTGCCGACAAGCAGGACCGCGAGAGCCGCATCGACGAGATCAAGGCTGCTGTCCAGGGCGATCTCGCTGAGAAGTTCGAGGGTCGCGACAAGGAGATCTCCGCGGCATACCGCGCGGTGCAGAAGAAGCTCATCCGCCAGCGGATCCTGCGTGACAAGGTCCGTATCGACGGCCGTGGTCTGGCCGACATCCGCGCCCTGGGCGCCGAGGTCGAGGTCCTGCCCCGCGTCCACGGTTCGGCGATCTTCGAGCGCGGCGAGACCCAGATCATGGGTGTCACCACGCTGAACATGCTGCGCATGGAGCAGATGCTCGACACGCTCTCCCCGGAGACGCGCAAGCGCTACATGCACAACTACAACTTCCCGCCCTACAGCACTGGTGAGACCGGCCGCGTCGGTTCCCCCAAGCGCCGCGAGATCGGTCACGGCGCCCTGGCTGAGCGTGCGCTCATGCCCGTGCTGCCGACCCGCGAGGAGTTCCCGTACGCGATCCGTCAGGTGTCTGAGGCTCTCAGCTCCAACGGCTCGACGTCCATGGGCTCGGTCTGCGCCTCGACCCTGTCGATGCTCAACGCTGGTGTGCCGCTGCGCGCCCCGGTCGCCGGTATCGCGATGGGTCTGGTCTCCGACGAGGTCGACGGCGAGACGCGCTACGCGGCTCTGACCGACATCCTCGGCGCGGAGGACGCGTTCGGCGACATGGACTTCAAGGTCGCCGGCACCCGTGAGTTCGTCACGGCCATCCAGCTCGACACCAAGCTCGGCGGCATCCCTGCCTCCGTGCTGGCCGGCGCGCTGACCCAGGCCCGTGACGCTCGCCTGCACATCCTGGACGTCATGGCCGAGGCCATCGACGCCCCGGACGAGATGAGCGAGTACGCCCCGCGCGTCATCAGCGTCACGGTTCCCGTTGACAAGATCGGTGAGGTCATCGGGCCGAAGGGCAAGATGATCAACCAGATCCAGGACGAGACCGGCGCGCAGATCTCGATCGAGGACGACGGCACGATCTACATCGGTGCGACCGATGGACCGTCGGCCGAAGCCGCTCGCGCGATGATCAACGCCATCGCCAACCCGACGATGCCCGAGATCGGCGAGCGCTTCATGGGCACCGTGGTCAAGACCACGACGTTCGGCGCGTTCATCTCCCTGCTCCCGGGCAAGGACGGCCTGCTTCACATCTCCGAGGTGCGCAAGCTCGTCGGTGGCAAGCGGATCGACTCGGTGGACGACGTCCTGAAGATCGGCCAGAAGATTCAGGTCGAGCTCAAGGAGATCGACCCTCGCGGCAAGCTCTCCCTCGGTGCGGTCATGGCCGAGGACGCTGGCGCTGGCGACGCTGCCCCGGCCGGCGACGCAGCCAAGGCTGACGAGGCTTCCGAGCCTTCCTAGGCCTGAGTAGCTTGAACGACTGAGTAGCTTGAACGACTGAGCAGCCTGACACCGAAGCCCGGTGCACCCGCGAGGGTGCGCCGGGCTTTGTCGCGTGCGGCCGAGAGGGTGTTCGGGCCGAATTCCGAAGCTGCGCGCCCTTCGCGACGGTAAATGGCCATATGTCCGACCACCCCAAAACTTCTCTTGTCCACGGGTGCCACCACGCGTACTTTGAGGGGCCTGAGACTCAGCCGCCTCCGTACCGCGTGAACCTCGGACGCACCACCTCTGATCCCGGGGCCTCGAGCCCTTACAGAAGGGCGTTAGCCATGGCCGTCCCGCTCCAGAGAAACAGGTACATCGCCACTGCGACAGTCGCAGTGGTCGCCGTTGCCACCGCAGTCACCGTCGGCGTGATGACGATGAGCCAGCCGGAGGGGCCGCAGTACCGCGGCTACCTCGAGAAGGTTGGCGGCGAGCATGAGGGCGAGGGGCACGGCGTTCCAGCCATCGTCGGCGGCGCCAGCACGGAGTCCTCGGAGATCCTCACCTCGATCACCTCGGTGGCCAACGCGCGGCTCGCCCCCTACGGCTCCGTCGCTGCCGGGCAGCTGTCATCAAGCCTGGGCAACTTCCGGTCGCTGGCCTCCAACGGCAGTACGTGGTCGGAAGTCACCAACCTGTCCTATGACGCGGACGATCCCAACTACCGCGACCCCAACTTCTCCAACTCCGGAGGGGGCTCGGGATTTGTCGCCGGACGGATCACTGGCCTGGCAGCCGGGGACGGGTACCTGTTCGGAGGTGGCGCCAACGGCGGTGTCTTCCGCAAGAAGCTGAACACCCTGAGCGACCCTGGCGACGACGGCGTCTGGGAGCCGATCTCCGACGGCATCCTCTCGCTGTCCACCGGTGATCTGGAGTACCACGACGGCGCTCTCTGGTACGCCACAGGCGAGGCGAACACGGGGGGGACGTCGTACGTCGGCGCGGGGATGTTCCGGAACCCGCGGGCCACGGCTGCGCGCCTCAAGAATGCCCAGTTCACCGATACGGACCGGGTCGGCGGCACAGAGCTCGAGAGTCGCGGCATCAACAAGGTGCGCTTCGACGACACCAACCACCTTGCGTATGCCGCGACGACCCGCGGGCTCTGGCGCTATCAGCTGGACGCCGCGGGAGTGCCCGAGGCAGGTGGGAGCTGGACCAATGTGTTCATGCCGAATCCGGCTGCTGACGCCGTGATCACGACGCCCTACAAGAACATCGTCAATGACGTGGCGATCGACGACGCCGGTGGCGTTCTCGCCAATGCGGCCTGGCGCAGCGGCGACGCGAGCTACAACGGCTTCTACTACAGCGCCAACGGAACCGATGGCAGTTTCGCCCAGGTCAACCCGCAGGGCGCACTGGGCTACCAGCAGGTCGGCAACACCGAGTTCGCGTGGGGTACCGACGCGGCTGGCAAGAAGAAGGTTCTGTATGCCGTCGTGGAGTCGCCGACGAAGCTGGCCCACTCACCCCAGACCGTGCTCTATGGGGTATTCAAGTCTCCGTCCGGAACCCTCGCCGGACCGTGGAACCAGATTGCGAACAGCGGCCAGCTGCAGGCCTCCGGCTCGGCTTTCAGTGGCGCCAACGGGGTTTTCTACCGGCCGGGCGTTCAGGCTTGGTACAACAACTTCATCCTCGCCGAGCCCGGCAACCCAGACCACGTCTGGCTCGGTCTCGAGGAGGTCTACGAGACCAAGAACGGCGGCACCAGCTGGACGACGCCCGGCCCCTACTGGAACTTCGGCTTCAGCTGCTGGTCGATCTCGGACGCCGCCAACACCTGTCCGCAGACCACCCACGCCGACCAGCACTCGATCGTCACCTATGGCGGACGGGTCTACGTCGGCAACGACGGCGGCATCAAGTCGCGTCCCCTCAAGGGGACCCTCGACTCCCTCGGCCACGCCAACGACTGGGCGAACCACTCCCAGGGCCTGGGCACCCTGCAGTACTACTCGGTGGGCGTCGGCGTTGACCCGCAGCGCGGTGGCTACGCCGTCGCAGGCGGGCTCCAGGACAACGGCGGCTCGCTTCTGCGCGGTGACCGCCTGGACAACCAGGGCAACACCGAGATGGTCTCGCCCTTCGGTGGCGACGGTGGCGACATCATCGTCAACCCGAAGAACGGCTGCAACATCCTCGACGAGTACGTCTACCTCGAGCTGTGGATGACCACCACCTGCGGTCAGACCGACGGCTCGACGAGCGCGATCATGGATCTGGCGGTCCCCGACTCCAACCCACGCTTCACAGCCCCGTTCCGGGTCGTGCACGGCTCCGAGAACACCGGTGACCACGCGAGTGAGCGGTGGGTTGCGGGAGGCAACGCCATCTGGACGCACGACCTCGGCTTCTCAACCACCACGCAGCAGGCCGCGTCGCTGGCCAACCACGGCTGGACCAAGCGCGCCACCCTCGGCACCGGCGGCCGGATGGTCGTCGGGCTCGACGCGGTCGCCGACCCGGCCGCCAAGCAGGACGCGTCCAAGGACGTCGTCGTCGCCGCCTGGTGTGGGGAGTCCAACTGCAACAGCACCGGCTTCTCGCGCGGAGTCCAGACGAACTTCGGTGGCACCTGGCGCGAGCTGAGCATGACCGGACTGCCCAGCCGGTACCCGAGCGGTGTCTACATCGACAACGTGAACGGCACCACCGCCACGGTCTACCTGGTGTTCAACGGCTACAACCGCCGCTTCATCGAGGGACCGGGCGCCAATCAGGACCACGTGTGGAAAGGCGTCGTCACCAAGACGGGAGATGTCACCTGGACGAACGAGTCGGACGGGACCCCGGACGTGCCGGCCACCGATGTCGTGCGCGTCGGCGACAAGCTCGTCGTTGGCACCGACTACGGCGTGATGGTGGGCACGCTCAACCGCAACGGCGACATCAGCAGCTGGAAGCGGGTCGGGGGCGTGTCCGGAACGGCTGGCGCGCTTCCACTCACGACCGTCTTCGACCTCTCCGTCGGGCCGGACGGCAAGCTGTATGCCGCCACCCATGGCCGTGGGATCTGGTCGGTCGCGTTGAGAAGCCTCTAGGACCTCAGAGGAGGCCGCCCGGGTCGCTGGGGACGTCGATCGCGTTCTCCCTCAGGGCTTCCATCGGTACAACGTCAAGCGCCCGCTCGTGCGTGGCGGCCAGGACCACTGGCGCGGCCGCGCCGTCCAGGTAGGCCTGCATCCAGCGGCTCGCGACCACGCACCAGCGGTCTCCCGGCTGCAGACCGGGGAAGTCGTACTCCGGCCGAGGCGTCGACAGGTCGTTGCCCACTCGCTGCTGATGAGCGAGGAAGTCCGCGGTGACGACGACGCATACCGTGTGGCTGCCCACGTCCTGCGGACCGGTGTTGCAGCAGCCGTCGCGATAGAACCCGGTCATCGGATCCGTGCCGCATTCCTCCAGCGGGTCACCGAGAACATTGCGTGCTGGCTCTTCAGGAAGACTCATGAACCCATCATGTCGGCTTGCAGCACGTTTGCTGCAGCAATGGATTCTCAACAGCTCGCGTCATACCAGCTCGCGTCATTCCAGCTCGGGTCTCACTAGGCTGAGCGGGTGAGTGACGCGATCAAGAACACAGTCATCAAGGTCTCTGTCATCGGCGCCGCCGGACGCATGGGGTCGGAGGTATGCCGCGCGGTCGACGCCGCAGCCGACACGCAGCTCGTCGGTCGCTACGACCAGGGCGACGACCTCGGGGACCTCGGTGGCGCGGACGTGGTCGTCGAGTTCTCGGTGCC
Organism: Phycicoccus sp.; assembly: GCA_012927555.1. Taxonomy (GTDB): domain Bacteria; phylum Actinomycetota; class Actinomycetes; order Actinomycetales; family Dermatophilaceae; genus UBA4719. Next base: position 46,865 of record JABBOX010000026.1, on the reverse strand, counting down.
TGACGCCTCCGCCCACAACGTCGCTCACTGCGTCGAACGTGGAACGCACGTCGTGGTCGGGACGACGGGCTGGACCCCGAACGCGCTTGAAACCGTGAGCTCGCAGCTGATCGGCAAGCCTGGTGTCGGGGTGCTCATTGCGCCGAACTTCGCCATCGGCGCGATCCTGATGATGTCCTTCGCCCAGCAGGCGGCGCGCTTCTACGAGTCCGCCGAGATCATCGAGCTGCACCACCCCGACAAGGTCGACGCGCCGTCGGGCACAGCGGCCCGCACCGCCTCACTGATCGCCCGGGCTCGTCAGGATGCCGATCTCGGCGACGTCCCCGACGCCACCACCTCGGATCCTGGTGGAGCTCGCGGCGCGCGGGTGGACGGCATACCGGTGCACGCTGTGCGGTTGCGCGGCCTCGTGGCCCATCAGGAGGTCATGTTCGGTGCATCCTACAAGACTCGTTCGAACGGGTCAGCTTCATGCCTGGCGTCCTTGAGGGCGTTCGTCGCGTGGCCGACCACCCGGGACTCACGGTTGGGCTCGAGAACTACCTCGGACTGGCCTGATCAGCCCTAGCCGAGAGCCCTGAGGATCCCGGCTGTCGCTGCCGCCAGCACCACGACGAGCAGAAACGGCGCTCGGAACCGGAGGGCGACCACCGCGACACCGACCCCGGCTGCGCGCGCGTCCAGAGTGAACACACCTCCCTGGCCGGTGAATGTCTGCACCGCCACCAGGGCCGACAGCAGGGCAACGGGCAACATCGCGGTCACCCTGGAGACCACCGGCCGGTCGAGAACGTGGTGCGGCACCACGTAGCCCAGGAGCTTGAGCGCGAACGCGAGACCGCTGGCCAAAAGCACCGTGGTCCAGAGCGTCATGCCGGCGCCGGGCCCGTGCGCTGGGGAAGCAGGCCAGCCACGATGGCGGCGAGCGCAGCAACCAGGACCGGTATGCCGGCCGGCGCGTGAGGGGCCACCACCAGTGCGATGACGGCCGAGACGGCGGCCACCGCACGGGCGTCACCTCGCTTCAGTCGTGGCCAGAGCAGGGCGCAGAACGCGGCCGGCGCGGCGGCGTCTAGACCAAACCGTTTGGGGTCTCCGAGCGCGTTGCCCACGACCGCACCGACGATGGTCATCAGGTTCCACATCACGTACACCGCAAGTCCGGTGCCCCAGAATCCGAGACGTTGCGCTGACCGTTCGGGCTGGACGACCCCCACCGCCGTCGACTCGTCGATCGTCAGCTGGGCGGCAGCCACCCGGCGCAGGCCGCGCACCCCGAGGAGTCGTGACATCTGCAGGCCGTAGAGACCGTTGCGCATGCCGAGCAGGGTCGAGGTTGCCACCGCAGCGGCGCCCGAACCTCCCGCGGCGATGATGCCCACGACCGCGAACTGTGAGGCGCCCGAGAAGAGGAGAGCCGACAGTGCGATCGTCTGCCACAGATTGAGGCCGGCCGCCACCGAGAGGGCGCCGAAGCTGATGCCATAGGTGCCAGTCGCAACGCCGACCGACAGACACTGGCGCAGCACTTCTTTGCGGCGCTGGCCATCGAGGAGTGGTTCGCCCATCGGATGATGAGGTCAGTCCTGCGCCACGTGGGCAGTCAGCCGTACCTCGCGGGCGACCGTCCCATCGGCGTCGACGACGCGATCCCTGAAGGCGCTGTCGGGCGAGAGTCCGGCTGCGGTCAGGAACGCCCGGGTGGCCTCGTCCTTGGCAAGGATCCAGATGCTGATCGTGTCAAAACCCTTGCCCCGCAACGTATCCACTGCGGCGTTGAGCAGACGCGAACCGTGACCGCTTCGTCGGGCATCCGGGTGCACACCCAAGGCCAGCACCTCGCCCAAGGTATCGGTGGCATCGGCGTCGGCGCTCGGGCCCACGGCCGCGAAGCCAACGACCTGCTCACCGGCGCAGCCCACCAGCAGCACATGACGAGGGCTTGGGGGAGTGTTCAGCGAGTCGCGCCACACACGCGCGAAGCGAGGGCCGTCGAACTGCTCGAGCACGTCGCGCGGCAGGACGTCGGCGTACGCGGCGCGCCATACGGCTGCCTGGACCATCCCGACCGCGGGCGCATCGCTCGGGCGCGCGATCCTGGCGCTGGCGTCAGCGGCCCGGCCGGTCGCAGGTGTGTGCGCATGGTCGTGGGCGACGGAGTGCGGGTGACTGTGGTCTTGTGGCACGCGGCCATCCTGCCATCCGAGCCGATGTGACGCCTCGAGACGAAGAAGCCGGCTCAGCGTTTGCGTTCGTAGGTGACGAAGGCGAATCCTTCGTGCGCCTGCCGCACGGTCTCGCGCCAGTGTGCGGGATCGATCGGGGGGAAGACGACGTCGCCCTCGGGCGACTGGTCGACCTCGGTCAATATCAGCTGGTCCGCGAACGGCATGGCCTGCTGGTAGACCTCGCCTCCGCCGACGATGAACACCTCGGTCGGTCCGGCGAGCGCCAGCGCCTCGGCCAGCGAGTGCGCGACCTCGACACTGGGGGCGTGCCAACCGATCTGGCTGGTCATGACGATCGTGCGACGTCCCGGCAGCGGGCGGCCGATCGAGTCGTAGGTCTTGCGTCCCATCACCAGGGTGTGACCCATCGTGGTGCCTTTGAAGTGTGCGAGATCTTCCGGCAGGTGCCAGGGCATCTCGCCATCACGCCCAATCACGTGATTGGCGCCGACAGCGGCAAGCAAGATGATGGTCATACGGCGATCGGCGCCTTGATGCCGGGGTGCGGGTCGTAGCCGATCAGCTCCACGTCGGACTCGACGAAGTCGTCGATGCCCTTGCGGTCGGGGTTGATTCGCAGCTGCGGAAGTGCCCGGGGCTCGCGGGTCAGCTGCAGCCGGGCCTGGTCGAGATGGTTGACGTAGAGGTGCGCGTCGCCGAGGGTGTGGACGAAGTCGCCCGGCTCGAGCTCACACACCTGCGCGACCATCATCGTCAGCAGCGCGTACGAGGCGATGTTGAAAGGCACACCGAGGAAGATGTCCGCCGAGCGTTGGTACAGCTGGCAGGAGAGCCGGCCGTCGGCGACGTAGAACTGGAACATCGTGTGGCACGGCGGCAGGGCCATGCTTTCGATGTCCGCGACGTTCCAGGCGCTGACGATGTGCCGACGCGAGTCGGGGTTGGTGCGGATGGAGTCGATCACCGTGGCGATCTGGTCCACGGAACGGCCGTCGGGCGTCGGCCACGATCGCCACTGGTGCCCATAGACCGGGCCGAGCTCGCCGTGCTCGTCGGCCCACTCGTCCCAGATCGTCACGCCATGCTCTTGTAGCCAGCGGACATTGGTGTCGCCGCGCAGGAACCAGATCAGCTCGCCGACGACGGACTTCATGTGCAGCCTCTTGGTCGTCGGAACCGGAAAACCCTGCGCCAGGTCGAAGCGCATCTGATGCCCGAAGACGCTCAGCGTGCCGGTGCCCGTGCGGTCGTTCTTGGGGGTCCCGTTCTCGAGGACGTGGCTGAGAAGGTCCAGATACTGGCGCACGACTGAAACGTAGCACCGCGAGGAATCACGATGATTGTTCTCGGACACGATGGTGGGGCGATATCGTGGCCCCATGTCCAGTACGCCCCTCTTTGGCCGAGTCTTCACGGCCATGGTCAGCCCTATGAACCCCGATGGGTCCCTCGATCTGGCCGGAGCTCAAGAGCTGGCCGTGCATCTGATGGACCGCGGGCACGACGGACTGGTCGTCAACGGCACGACCGGCGAGTCGCCCACCACGACCGACGCAGAGAAGATCGACCTCGTCCGGGTTGTCGTCGAGGCGGTCGGGCAGCGTGCTCACATCATCGCCGGCGCCGGCAGCAACAACACTGCGCACTCGATCGAGAGCGCCCGGGCCGCGGCGAAGGCGGGGGCTAACGGCCTGCTGGTCGTGACTCCCTACTACAGCAAGCCGCCACAAGAAGGCGTCCTCGCGCACTTCACCGCGGTGGCTGACGCGACTGACCTGCCGGTGATGGTCTACGACATCCCGGGCCGGACCGGCACACCGATCCACACCCAGACGTTGCTGCGGATGGCCGAGCATCCTCGCATCGTTGCCGTCAAGGACGCCAAGGGCGACCTCTTCGCCGCCAGCGAGGTCATGTCACAGACCGACCTTCTATGGTTCTCCGGCGACGACGCCCTCAACCTCGCGCACCTCACCCAGGGCGCAGTGGGCATGGTCAGCGTCGTGGGGCACGTGGCCAGCCTGCAGTATGCCGAGATGGTCGCCGCCGTCGGTCAGGGCAACCTCGCGCGAGCCATCGAGATCCACCGGCAGCTGATCCCCGCGGTCAATGCCGTCATGCACATCACCCAAGGCGCGATCTCCGTCAAGGCCGCACTGCACGATCGGGGAGTTCTCTCCTCGGACACCGTGCGTCTGCCGTTGGTCAGCGCCACCACCGACCAGCTCGCCCAGCTGCGAGAGGGTCTCCAGAAGTCAGGACTGACTTGAGCCATCCCCATCCCGAGCTGACCTCCCCGCCCAAGCTGGCGAAGAACGGCGTGCGCGTCATCGCGCTCGGCGGTCTGGGCGAGGTCGGACGCAACATGACGGTTTTCGAACACGCAGGGCGATTGCTGATCGTTGACTGCGGGGTCCTCTTCCCCGAGGACCACCACCCCGGTATCGACCTGATCCTGCCCGACTTCGAGTACATCCAGGATCGCCTGGACGATGTCGAGGCGATCGTGCTCACCCATGGGCACGAGGACCACATCGGCGCGGTCCCCTACCTCCTGCGCCTCAAGGCCGACATCCCGTTGATCGGCTCGACGCTGACCCTGGCGATGATCGAGGCCAAGCTCAAGGAACACAAGATCAAGCCCTACACCCTCACGGTCGCCGAGGGTCAGCGCGAGCAGATCGGTGTGTTCAATCTCGAGTTCGCGGCGGTCAACCACTCCATCCCGGATGCGCTCGCGGTGTTCATCCGCACCCCCGGCGGCACGATCCTGCACACCGGCGACTTCAAGATGGACCAGCTGCCCCTGGATGGTCGGATCACTGACCTGCGGGCGTTCGCCCGGTTCGGCGAAGAGGGTGTTGACCTCTTCATGGTCGACTCGACCAACGCCGAGGTGCCGGGTTTCACGACGTCGGAGGTCGACATCGCCCCCGCCATCGCGACCGTGTTCCGCAACGCGAGGCGCCGGGTGATCGTGGCCTGCTTCTCCTCCCACGTCCACCGCGTCCAGCAGGTGCTCGATGCGGCCAACGACAGCGGCCGCAAGGTCGCCATGGTCGGCCGCTCCATGCTGCGCAACATGGGCATCGCCGAGGAGCTCGGCTACCTCAAGGTTCCGCCGGGCGTCCTGGTCGACATCAAGAAGCTCACCGACTATCCGGACAACAAGATCGTCCTGATCTGCACGGGCTCCCAGGGCGAGCCGATGGCCGCGCTGTCACGGATGGCCAACCGGGACCACAAGATCGAGGTCGGCGTGGGCGACACCGTCCTGCTCGCGTCCTCGCTGATCCCCGGCAACGAGAACGCCGTCTATCGCATCATCAACGGCCTGATGCGGCTGGGCGCCGACGTCGTCCACAAGGGCAACGCCAATGTTCACGTCTCGGGTCACGCCAGCGCCGGTGAGCTGCTCTACTGCTACAACATCGTCAAGCCGAAGAACGTCATGCCGGTGCACGGCGAATGGCGCCACCTGGTGGCCAACGCCGAGCTGGCGGTCAAAACAGGCGTCCCGCGTGCCCGTGTTGTTCTGGCGGAGGACGGTGTGGTCGTCGACCTCGGCAAGGGCGTCGCGAACATCGTTGGCGCGGTGCCCTGCGGATATGTCTACGTCGATGGCTCATCCGTGGGTGAGACGACCGAGGCCCTGCTGAAGGATCGCCGCATCCTGCGCGACGAGGGCTTCATCACGATCATCGTGGTACGCGACGCGGCCACCGGAAAGATCGCTGCCGGCCCCGAGATCCAGGCGCGTGGCTTTGCCGAGGACCAGGACATCTTCGACCAGGTGCTGCCAAAGCTGGAGCAGGCTCTGGCGGATGCCGCGAGCAAAGGGGTCACCGACTCCTTCCAGCTGCAACAGGTCATCCGTCGGACGGTCGGCACGTGGGTCGGCGGCCGGTTGCGTCGCCGACCGATGATCATCCCGATCGTCATCGACGCCTGACACCTCAACCGAACACGCGGGCGGCACCGAATCCGACGTTCCAACGACGGATTCGGTGCCGCAGCGGTGTTCGGACCGCTGGGTCGGGCGGGTACTCGGGGGCGCGTGACAGGATGCCGCGGATGAGGGACTTCGGGGGGAGGGTGCTGACCAGCCTGCTCTGGGCGGGCGTGTTGGTCTCAGTGCTGCTCGTCGGACTGCGGTGGGTCGACAGCAGCATCGCCATAGTCGCCGTTCTGCAGTCGATGGTGCCGCTCGTGGCTGTCGGTGTCACCGGTCTGCTGGTGATCGCAGTGATCGCCAGGCGTTGGCGCGTGGCGGTGGTGGCCGGGGCGGTGTTCTCTGTGTGCGCCACGATTGCAGTGCCATCCGTGCTGGCCCACACGGCGACGTCGGGTCGGGATGACCTCGTGGTCATGAGCGCGAACCTGCAATTCGGCCGAGCGGACGCGCCGAGCCTGGTGACCGCTGTGCGCGAGCATCGGGTCGATGTGCTCGTACTTCTCGAAGTCACCCCCGCGTTCGTCGAACGGCTCACGGGTGCGGGTCTGGACGCAGTCCTGCCCGAGTCGGTCGGGGTGGCGCGGCAGGGTGCAGGGGGGACGATCATCCGCAGTCGAATCCCGATGACGTTGGTGGCCCCAGGCATCGATGACGTATCTCCGTACGCGTTCAACGAGCCGGTCGTCTCGATTCACCGGCCGGACGGGGATGTGGTGCTGCGCGCCGTTCATGCCCGGCCGCCCGTTCCGTCGGGAGCGAGGTGGCGGTCCGGTTTGGCCGACCTGCGGGCGTGGCGCGAACGGCAACCTGCTGGGCAGCCACTGGTGATGGCAGGGGACTTCAACTCTTCGCTGAGTCATCCGGCCTTTCGCCAGGTCGCCGAGACGATGACCGATGCGCATCGCGGCGCGGGTCAGGGATGGGTCCGCACGTGGCCGGTGGGGAGCAGGGTCCCGCCGTTCGTCCAGCTCGACCACGTGCTGATGCGTGGACTGCAGGTGGTGGACGCGGGCACCGTAACCATCGCCCACACGGACCATCGCGCCATCTGGGCCCGTTTGTCGCCACCACGCCACTAGCCGGTCGATTGGTGCTCTCAGGAACGCGTGTGACGCGTGATACCGGAGTGTCTTTCGCGTAACCTGCGAACTGTGTCGAGTCGTACGTCTTCCCCGGTCGCGCGCCCGAAGTCCTCGGGACGCGCTGGCTCATCAAGCCCCAACGGACGCAACGGGCGGCCGGCACCGCGCCGACCCGCGGCGAGGTCGTCACGGTCCAGGTCCCGGGCCCGGCGCGGGGACCTTCCGTGGCCGGTCAGAGCGGTTCGTGGCACCTGGATGGGCATGGCCCATGTTGCCGGCGGCACCGTCCGCAGGATCGGGCGCAGTGCCAGCGAGCTCGAGCCGGAGCACCGCCGTGATGGCATCGGCTTCTTCCTGCTCGGCCTGACCGTGGTGGTCGCGGCCCGTGAGTGGTGGGGGCTCAAGGGCATGGCTGGGGACGTCATCCATGCTGTTGTTGCCGGGACGTTTGGCCGGGTGGCCTATGCCGTCCCGATCGCCCTGTTGCTGTTCGGTATCCGGCTGTTGCGGGCGCCGGGCGACTCAGCCTCGACGAACCGCATCACGATCGGCACGACGGCATTGACGTTCGCCGCGGCCGGTCTTGTCCACATCTCCGCCGGCATGCCGAGCCCACCCGACGGTGCTCTCGCAATGCGTAACGCCGGTGGCATCATCGGCTTCCTGGCCTCGAGCCCGCTCGTCGCTGCCATCAGGACGTGGGGCACCGTTCCCCTGCTCCTGATGCTGGGAGTCTTCGGAGTCCTGGTCATGTCCGCCACACCAGTCCACATGATTCCCACGCGCCTGCGCGACCTGCGCGACTGGGTGTTGCGTCGTCCGCCGGCCGCCGAGACCACGGACGATGAGGCCACGCTTGGCGGGAAGGGCCGGACGCGCCGCCGTCCCGGGCCCATCGGCGAGGGACCCTTCGACGGCGACGAGGCGTTCAGGCAGGCCGCCATCGTGGCGAAGGCCAGGGCCGACGCGGCATTCCGCCCTGGCCAGAAGAGACCCACAGCGCCCGGCGTCCTTGCGCCCGGATCCGGCGCGGCCGGTGTGGCCCACCCGGGGGAGGGCCTGGCCGACCGGAAGGTTCCGCTCGAGGCGCCGCCGACCGCCCTGATCCCGCGGCGGGTCGAACAGCTTTCCCTCGCCGGCGACATCACCTACACGCTGCCCGACAACATGCTGCTCGCTCCCGGGAGCCCGCACAAGAAACGCAGCGCCGCCAACGACGCCGTGGTCGACGCGCTGACCGAGGTGCTCGACCAGTTCGACGTCGACGCGCAGGTCACTGGTTTCAGCCGCGGCCCGACGGTCACGCGCTACGAGGTCGAGCTGGGGCCCGGCATCAAGGTCGAACGCGTCACCGCTCTCTCCAGGAACATCGCCTATGCCGTGGCCTCGGCTGACGTCCGTATCCTGAGCCCGATCCCCGGCAAGTCGGCGATCGGCATCGAGATCCCCAACGCCGACCGCGAAAAGGTCAGCCTCGGCGACGTGCTGCGCAGCCAGGCGGCGCGGGGCAACTCGCACCCGATGGTCGTCGGCGTCGGCAAGGACGTCGAGGGTGGCTATGTCATCGCCAACCTCGCCAAGATGCCGCACCTGCTGGTGGCCGGCGCGACCGGCTCCGGCAAGTCCAGCTTCGTCAACTCGATGATCACCTCGATCCTGATGCGTTCGACGCCGGATGAGGTGCGGATGATCCTGGTGGACCCCAAGCGGGTCGAGCTGACCGGCTACGAGGGGATTCCCCACCTCATCACGCCGATCATCACCAGCCCGAAGAAGGCCGCCGAGGCGCTGCAGTGGGTGGTTCGCGAGATGGAGACCCGCTACGACGACCTCGCCGCGTACGGGTTCAAACACGTCGACGACTTCAACAAGGCGGTCAAGTCTGGCGCGGTCAAACCGCTGCCGGGGTCCAAGCGGGTCATCGCGCCCTATCCATACCTCCTGATCATCGTCGACGAGCTCGCCGACCTGATGATCGTTGCGCCGCGCGACGTCGAGGAGTCGATCGTGCGCATCACCCAGCTGGCGCGGGCGGCCGGCATACACCTCGTCCTCGCCACGCAGCGTCCCTCGGTCGACGTCGTCACCGGTCTGATCAAGGCCAACGTGCCCTCCCGTATGGCGTTCGCCACCTCTTCTGTCACCGACTCGCGGGTCGTGATGGACATGCCCGGCGCCGAGAAGCTGGTCGGGCAGGGTGACGCGCTCTTCCTGCCGATGGGGACGTCCAAACCGATGCGCGTGCAGGGTGCCTGGGTCACCGAGTCCGAGATCCAGGCGGTCGTCAGGCACGTCCGCGGCCAGCTCAAGCCGGACTATCGCAAGGACGTCATGGTGGTCGCGGCCAAGAAGGTGGTCGAGGACGACATCGGCGATGACCTGGACATCTTGTTGCAGGCCACCGAGCTCGTCATCACGACGCAGTTCGGCTCGACGTCGATGCTTCAGCGCAAGCTGCGTATCGGGTTCGCCAAGGCCGGCCGGATGATGGACCTGCTCGAGTCCCGGGGCGTTGTGGGTCCCTCTGAGGGCTCGAAGGCTCGCGATGTCTTGGTCACGCTGGACGACCTGGACACCACGCTGGGCCTGATGCGCGGCGACGTCATCCCGGACGTCGATCCGATCTATGACGTTGAGGCCTCGACGACCGGCGTTCACCTCGACCATCTCGACCATCTGGACCACGGTGCCGCGGTGCCGAACCCCATGTCGTCACCACGGCCCACCGTCGATCCAGCCACCGACCCGGCTATCGATCCGAGCACCATGGCGACGACCAGGGTGCCCTTGGGCGGGCCGACCCGAGAGTCGCTGGCACCCGACGGCTACGAAGAGGTTGACGACGAGGACGAGGGCGGCGAGGACGAGGGCGGCGAGGACGCCTGGTCGCTCACCCGAAACGGTCAGCGCGACGACCTCTGAGCGGAGCGACTCCGAAAGGTTCCGAGCGGACTCAGTCGAACGGCCAACAATTCCGCCGAAAGGCCGACCCCGCTGCTGTTCGGCTCCTGGGCAAACAGGTCCTGACTGATATTCTCAAGTGTGATCGGCGAGGAGTTCGCCAACATCCTCGCCCGTGCACAGCGCGGCGACGAGGCCGCATTCGCGTCCCTGTGGCTTGACGTCAACCCCGCCCTGGTGAAGTACCTGCGCGTCGTCGCACGCGAGGTGGACGAAGAAGATATCGCCGCCGAGACGTGGGTGACCGTGGTGAAGGGGCTGGCCCGCTTCCGCGGCGACGAGATGGCGTGGCGCGCCTGGGTGTTCACCACCGCGAGACGCCGGGGGATCGATGAGGGGCGCAGACGCACCCGGCGGCGGGCCGCCCTTGAGTCCCACGTGGCCGAGCTGGCCGCCCCGGGGAGGCTGGTCCCACCCGACCCGGCACTGGTGGTGCTGGAACGCATGGACACCCAGGCGGCGCTGGCGCTCGTCGCCCAGCTGTCGCCGTTGCAGGCTGAGGTCATCGCCCTACGGGTCATCGCCGGTCTGGATGTTGAGGCTGTCGCGAGGCTGGTCGGCCGCACTCCGGGCGCGGTTCGGGTGGCCGCCCATCGGGGGCTGCGACGCCTCGCGCAGATTCTGGCCAGGCAGGGTGTAACGCTATGAGCCGCCCGGACGCTTCGGAGGGTGATATGGCGAACTTCCTGAGGTCCCTCTCGGGTGGGCGTCCCTTCCAAGGGGACGAACACCTGGAGGACTTGCTGTCCGGACAACCACTGCCGGAGAACGCGGACGCAGAGCTGCACGGAGTCAACGAGCTCCTCACGGCCCTGCGGTCAGCGCCGGCGGATCCGGTCGAAAGGCCCGGTCAGGCCCGGGCGTTGGATGCGTATCGCGAGACGTTCGCCACGTCTGACCCCGCACACCAACGACGTAGGAGACCAGCGATGATCGGCACACTTATTGGCGCCAAGCTCGGCGCAGCCCTGGCGGCTGGAGCTGTCGGCTTCGGCGGCATCGCGGTCGCAGCGGCCGCCGGCGTCCTTCCCGACGCGGCACAGAACCTTGCCCACACCACGTTCAATGCCCCTGCCGCCGGCAGCCACGGCAAGTCTGCGGACCACATCAAGACCGCAGACACCACCAAGGCGACCCCGGTCGGTCCCGACGCCACCGCCGAAGGTCACGCAGCGTTCGGCCTGTGCACCGCCTGGACGCACGCCAAGGACAGCGGCAAGGCCGCAGAGAAGTCCATCGCATTCCGCAACCTGGCCACCGCGGCGGGCTCGCAAGACGGGATCGCCGCCTACTGCCTCACCGTCGCCAAGCCAAGTGTGGATGGGACCGAATCCGACACTGCAGGAAAGCCCGACACGGCCGGCAAGTCCGGCGTCACCCCCGGAAAGCCCGATACGGCCGGCAAGTCCAACGTCGTCCCCGGCACTCCGCCCGTCAAACCCTGACACCACTGGCACCGCCCCTGTGCACGATTGAGCGGCCACAAGGGGCGGTGCAAGTGGCTTCACGTTCCATGGAGTGTTCGTTCCGTGGAGCGTTCTACCTCCGGTCGAGCGGCTCGTAGGTCGCCAGGCTGGGTCCGCGCGTTTCCTGTAGCTCGCGAGCACCCGCCTCGACAGCCCGCATGACGCGCAGCAGGTTGCCGCCCGCCAGCTTGACCAGGTCGATGTCGGACCAGCCACGTTCGGCCAGCGCGGCGAACAACCGGGGATAGCCACTGACGTCCTCGAGGCCGACTGGCAGATCCTCGGTGCCGTCGTAGTCGCCGCCGATGCCGACATGGTTGACGCCGGCGACGTCGCGCACGTGCTCGATGTGAGCGACGACCTGGTCGATCGTGGCGGTGGGCTTGGCGTGGTGCTGGCGGTATGTCGCGGCGAACGTGTCGAACGCGATGTGGTCGTTGCTCTTCACCCCGTCCTCGAGCGCTGCTGCCGCTGCCCCCTTGCGCCACTGGGCAGTGGCGGGGGAGACGAACTCGGGCACGAACGTCACCATGCAGACTCCGTCGTTGCCGCGCAGCGTCTCGAGCACGTCGTCGGGGACGTTGCGGGTCGTGTCGCAGACGGCGCGCGCGGACGAGTGCGAGAACATCACCGGCACCTCGCTGACCCGCAGGGCGTCGCGCATGGTGTCTGTCGAGACGTGCGACAGGTCGACGAGCATACCGATGCGGTTCATCTCGCGGACCACCTCGACGCCAAAGGCAGAGAGCCCGCCGGTCACAGGTTCGTCGGTGGCCGAGTCGGCCCACGGGACGTTGTCGTTGTGGGTCAGCGTCATGTAGCGGACGCCGAGCACGTAGAGCATGCGCAGCACGGCCAGGGAACAGCCGATCGAGTGCCCGCCCTCGGCGCCGATCAGCGAGGCGATGCGCCCGGAGGCGAAGACGGCCTCCAGCTCGTCCGCGGTGCGGGCGAAACCCAGCTGGTCGGAATACCGCCCGACCATCTTGTGCACGGCGTCGACCTGTTCCAGGGTCTGGATCACCGCAGCGCCGTCGGCGAGGGTCGACGGCACCCACACTGACCAGAACTGGGCGCCGACGCAGCCGGACCGCAGTCGGGGCAGGTCGGTCTGTGTGGTGGTCAGGGGTTGCGAGACGTCCAGCCGGTCGAAGTCATAGCCCGACTGCAGGCGCAGCTCCAACGGCAGATCGTTGTGTCCGTCGATCAGCGGATGCCTGCGCAGCAGCTCTGTGACACGGGCGACAGTGGCTGGGTTGGTCGTCTCTGGGGTGGTGGTTTCTGGTGCGTGGTCGGGCATCCGGCCAGTCAACCGTATTGCGGCCATCGGGACCTACCGAGGTGAGCCCGAGCTGCTCCGCGAGATCACCTGCCGGTCCCTTGCGCCGGATGGAAAGTCAGTGCTTTCTTGCTATGGACACGTCACTTTTCACCTGCATACGGTGACGTCAGCACCCATGGATGCCAACGGTGGGTGTCGTTGCTGGATGTCATCGACAGGGGCTCGCCATGGTGAAGATTGCAGGTTTCAGGAATCTCGGAGCCTTCATCCGCAAAGTGGCGTCGATGCCGCGCCGCAGGTCCTCGAGCAGGGCCGCGCCGACCAGGGCGGATGCGACCACCAACCCCACGATGGTCGCCGCGGAGTATGCGCGGCCCGCGACAGACGGTGAGAAGATCCGCGCGGCCGGGCTCCACCAGCCGGCGTCGGTCGCGGGTCTGACCAACAGGGACACCGGGTTCGCGACCCTGGCCGAGCGGATGAGGGCCGACGGACTCAACCAGACGACATCGCGCGAGAGCTGGGCCTGAGCCCAGATCGGCCCGCCGACACCGGCGCCCGCCCCGGGAGGGGACGGGCGCCGTCGTGGTCAGCGTCATCATCAGTCAGCGCGGGCGTTGCACGCCCCGAGACCGGTCAGGCTGGCTACCGTACGTCGTCGTCGACCCAGTCGAGGGTCTTGGTGACGGCCTTCTTCCACAGGCGGTACTGGCGGTTGCGCTCGTCGGCGTCCATGGAAGGCTCCCAGCGCTTGTCCTCGACCCAGTTCTCGATGACATCCTTCTCGCCGGACCAGAAGCCGACGGCGATGCCCGCGGCGTAGGCGGCGCCGAGCGCGGTCGTCTCGGCAACCTTCGGGCGGATCACCGGCACGCCGAGGATGTCGGCCTGAAACTGCATGAGGGTCTCGTTGCCGACCATGCCGCCGTCGACCTTGAGCTCAGTGAGGTTCACGCCGGAGTCGGCGTTCATGGCGTCCAGAACCTCGCGGGTCTGGAACGCCGTGGCCTCGAGCACGGCCCGGGCGATGTGGCCCTTGTTGACGTAGCGGGTCAGGCCCACGAGGGCGCCACGGGCGTCCGCGCGCCAGTGCGGGGCGAACAGGCCGGAGAACGCCGGCACGAAGTAGGCGCCGCCGTTGTCGTCGACCGTGGCAGCGAGCTTCTCGATCTCGGGAGCGGAGTCGATCATCCCGAGGTTGTCACGCAGCCACTGGACCAGGGAACCGGAGACGGCGATCGCGCCCTCGAGCGCGTAGACGGTCGGCTGGTCGCCGATCTTGTACGCCACCGTGGTGAGCAGCCCGTTCTTGGACGGTACCGGCGTGGTGCCGGTGTTCAGGAGCATGAAGCAGCCGGTGCCGTAGGTGTTCTTGGCGTTGCCGATCTCGAAGCACGCCTGGCCGAAGGTCGCGGCCTGCTGGTCTCCGAGGATGCCGGCGATCGGGACGCCGGGCACGAAACCGCCGATGCGGCCCTTGCCATAGATCTCGGACGAAGAGTGGATCTCGGGGAGCATCGACATCGGGATCGTCATCTCCGCGGCGATCTCTTCGTTCCAGGTGAGCGTGTCGAGGTTCATGAGCATGGTGCGCGAGGCATTCGTCGGGTCCGTGACGTGGACTCCGCCGTCGACTCCGCCGGTCATGTTCCAGACAGTCCAGGAGTCGGTGTTGCCGAACAGCAGGTCGCCATTCTCGGCTTTTTCGCGCGCGCCCTCGACGTTGTCGAGGATCCACTTGATCTTCGGGCCGGAGAAGTAGGTGGCCAGAGGGAGCCCGACGCGGTCCTTGTAGCGGTCTGCGCCTCCGCCCAGCGCACCCAGCTCTTCGGCGATCTTCGCGGTGCGGGTGTCCTGCCAGACGATTGCGTTGTAGACGGGCACGCCGGTGTTCTTGTCCCACACCACTGTGGTCTCGCGCTGGTTGGTGATGCCGACCGCGGCGATGTCGGTGAACGTGAGGTTCGCCCGGGCGAGCACGATCCCGGTGACCTCGCGGGTGTTCGTCCAGATCTCGTCGGCGTCGTGCTCGACCCAGCCCGCTCGCGGGAAGATCTGCTCGTGCTCGAGCTGTCCGGTCTCGACGATGGCGCCGGCGTGGTTGAAGATGATTGCCCGTGAGCTCGTGGTGCCCTGGTCGATTGCGAGTACGTATTCAGCCATGGTTGGTCATTCCTTCATGTGATCGTGAAGCGCTGAAGTTCGGGGGACTGCGGCGGCTCAGCCGACGTACCAGCTGCCGGTCAGGCCGGCGATCAGACCACCGGCGAGCGGCCCGAGAACCGGGACCCAGCTGTAGGCCCAGTCGCTGGAACCCTTGCCCTTGATCGGCAGGAGGAGGTGGGCGATGCGGGGGCCGAGGTCACGCGCGGGGTTGATCGCATACCCGGTGGGGCCACCGAGGCTGGCGCCGATTCCGACGACGAGCAGCGCCACAGCCAGCGGGCCCAGCTGAGTCGGCGTCTTGCCACTCACGACGACCCAGAACACGAGCACGAAGGTGCCGATGAACTCAGTGACGAAGTTCCAGCCGTATGAGCGGATGGCCGGCCCTGTGGAGAATATCGCCAGCTTTTCCGCGGGGTCCGCCTCCTCGTCGAAGTGCTTCTTGAAGGCCAGGAACGCGACCACGGCGCCGAGGAACGCGCCGATCAGCTGTCCGGCCCAGTACACCAGCATGTTGGAGAAGGTGGGGTCTATGCCCTTGGCAAAGTCGATCCCCGCTGCCAGGAGCCCGAGGGTGACCGCCGGGTTGAGGTGGCCACCGGACTTGTAGGCGACGTAGACACCTGCAAATACGGCGAAGCCCCAACCGAAGTTGATGAGCAGCCAGCCGCCGTTGAACCCTTTGCTTTTTGGCAGGAGCACGGTCGCTACCACGCCAGCACCAAGCACGATCAGGATAGCTGTGCCGAGAATCTCGGACACGAATGCATCCGCAATGGAAGTCACGACTTGCCTCGTTTCTGTGACGTCGTTGTCATGTTGCCCCGGGCGATGGCGCCCGGGACCTGCTACTCCGTCAGGCCGCCACGGTGAGGCTGTCGGTGGCGGCTCGCACGGACGTACGTGTCAGGCGGCGGGAAGCCGGTGGACGGGGGCGAGCTCCACGGCTTTCAGGCGCACCAGCTCGGCGGACTCGTCGTCCGGCTCGTGCTCGGCGGCGGCCTCGGCTCCGGCGCGCTCGCGGTAGGCGGTGATCTCCCGGGCCCGGGTCTCGCCGTCCCAGCCCAGCAGCGGAGCCATGATTTCCGCGATCTCGTCGATCGCGCCCAGGCCGCGGTCGGCCTGCTCGTAGTTGAGCCGGGTGCGGTACATGAGGACGTCGTCGAGGTGCAGCGCGCCCTCGTGGGTGACCGCGTAGGCCACCTCGGCACGCAGGTAGGCCGGTGCGCCGGTCAGTGGCTCGCCGAGGCCCGGCTCGGCGTCGACCGCTTCGGTCAGCTCGCGCAGGAGCGAGCCGTACCGGTGCAGGAGGTGGTCCAGCCTGGCCTGGGTCCAGCCGTATCGGCGTGCGACGGTCGGAGCCTGACGCTGGAGCGCCTCGAGGCCCTCGGCCCCCGCGAGAGGGATGGTGTTCGTGATACACGGCAGTGACTCGGCGCGATCGCCCAGGGCGAAGTCGACCGCATCCTTGGCCATGACGCGGTAGGTCGTGAGCTTGCCTCCGGCGATGACGGTGAGGCCCGGCGTGGGGGCGGCGACGGTGTGCTCGCGGGAGACCTTGGCCGACGACGTGCCCGCCTTGGTCCCGGGCTGGAGCAGCGGGCGCAGTCCGGCCCAGGTGCCGATGATGTCCTTGCGGGAGATCGGCCGGGCCAGCACCTCGTTCGCGTGCTCGATGAGGTAGTCGATGTCGGCGGCGGTTGCCACCGGGTGCTGCAGCTGCATCTCCCACGGGGTGTCGGTGGTTCCGATCACCCAGTAGCGAGACCACGGGATGACGAAGAGCACGCTCTTCTCGGTCTGCAGGATCAGGCCGGTGTCGCCGGCGATCTTGTCCCGCGGTATGACGATGTGGACGCCCTTGGAGGCGAGCACGCGCAGCCCGCCGTCGGTCCCGGCGAGGGTCTCGGTCTCTTCGGTCCAGACCCCTGTGGCGGTGATGACCTGGCGGGCGCGCACGTCGAAACGCCGGCCGGTCTCCAGATCCTCCACGGTGGCGCCGGTCACGGCGCCACCCTCGTTGGTGCACATCCCGACGACCTGGGTGCGCGACGCCGCAGCGGCGCCGTACTCCGCAGCGGTGCGGACGAGTGTCGTCACAAGACGGGCATCGTCAACAGTGGCGTCCCAGTAGCGCACGGCACCGATCGCGGCCTCGTGCTTCAGGTCGGGGAAGAGCTTCTTCAGGCCACTGCGGGTCACGTGGCTGTGCAGCGGCAGCGCGCGGCGCCGGCCGTTGATGCTCGCCAGAAGGTCGTAGAGCGCGATGCCAGACCCGACGAAGGCCCGCTCCCACAGGCGGTGCTCGAGCGGGTAGAGGAACGAGACGGGCCGCACCAGATGGGGTGCGAGCTCCGTGAGCAGCAGGTCTCGCTCGGTCAGCGCCTCACGGACCAGGTGGAAGTCGAGCATCTGCAGGTATCGCAGGCCGCCGTGGACCAGCTTGCTGGAGCGGCTCGATGTGCCGCTGGCCCAGTCCTGGGCCTCGACGATGCCGACCTTGAGGCCTCGGGTCACGGCGTCGAGGGCGACCCCCGCGCCGGTGACACCACCACCGATGACCAGGATGTCGAGCTCTTGGCCCGTGGTGGTGCTCGCCTCGAGCGTGTCGAGAGCCGCCGTCCGGCTCTGTGCCGTGAGTGCAGTCGTCTTCACCGTTCTCCTCCTTGCCCCGTGGCCGCTCCGCGGGCCACGCGTCATCCGGCGGCCCCGACCCTGTGTCGAGGTGTCGACCGAGCAACACTCATAGACTGACCATGTGACGAACGAATGCGCATACTCGATGCACATATGTGCAAAGGCGGGGTCATGCTGACCCACGGCGAGCAGGACGTCGTTCGGGCGGCGACCATGTACTACCTCCAGGACATGACGATGGAGGCCATCGCCCGGCATCTGCGAACCTCCCGGTCGACCGTTTCCCGCCTCCTCAAGCGTGCCCGCGATACGGGCCTGGTGGAGATCACGCTGCGCGCGGCCATCACCCGGGCACCTGGGCTGGGGCACAGCATCAGCGAGACATTCGGTGTTGAGACCTTCGTCGTGCCGGTGCCCGACACGGCGAACGACATCGGCCGGCTGGAGCAGGTTGCGATCGCGTCGGCGAAGCTGCTCGGGTCGTGGTTTGACTCCGGAATGGTCATGGGGATCGCGTGGGGCACCACGCTGGAGGCGGTCAGCCGCCATCTCGCGCACAAACCAACCCGGGGCAGCGCCGTGGTCCAGCTGAACGGCGCCGCGAACAACCGGACCAGCGGGGTCGACTACTCGAGCAGTCTCATCTCCACCTTCGGCTCGGCTTTTGACGCCTCGATGCACTACTTCCCGGTGCCCGCTTTCTTCGACTTCCCGGAGACCAAGGCTGCGATGTGGCGAGAGCGTTCCGTGCGCCGCGTTCTTGAAGTGCAAGGACTTGCCGATATCGCCCTCTTCTCTGTCGGTGCGATTGCCGGCGCGATCCCGAGCCACGTGTACGCAGCCGGGTATCTGGACGACGATGACGTCCGGATGCTGCAGACGGAGGGAGTGGTCGGCGACGTGTGCACGGTGTTCCTCCGAGCCGACGGCAGCTACCAGGACGTTGTCGTGAATGAGCGTGCGACCGGTCCGACGCCGGACGAGCTGCACCGCATCCCGCGCCGGGTCTGTGTCGTGGCGGGGGACAACAAAGCGGTCCCGCTGCTTGCTGCCCTGCGCTCAGGGGTCGTCACCGACCTGGTCCTGGACGAGCTGACGGCCTTGCGCCTGGTTGGCCTCGTGTCCGGGTCAGACGGAGCGAGCAGGCAGGCGGCCAACCCTCGGGCGGTTCGCCGGTAGGGCAGGCCGGCCCCGGCGACGTGCTCTGGTGCTCCTCGCTGATTGGCCCCGGTACCCTGAAGAGGTGACCTCTACGAGCCTCCCGGATGCCAGCAGTCAAAGGAGCGTCGCGTTGGTCACCTTGGGCTGCGCCCGCAACGAGGTCGACTCCGAGGAGCTCGCCGGCCGGCTGGCCGCCGAGGGCTGGCTGCTGGTCGATGACGCGGCCAAGGCCGATGTCGCCGTGATCAACACCTGTGGTTTCGTCGCGCAGGCCAAGAAGGACTCCATCGACGCCCTGCTCGAGGCCTCCGACCTCAAGGGTTCGGGACGCACGCAGAAGGTCGTCGCGGTCGGTTGTCTGGCCGAGCGGTATGGCGAACAGCTGGCCGCCGAGCTTCCCGAGG
This sequence comes from Phycicoccus sp., assembly GCA_012927555.1. GTDB lineage: Bacteria > Actinomycetota > Actinomycetes > Actinomycetales > Dermatophilaceae > UBA4719. The sequence goes on along the minus strand of JABBOX010000026.1, from coordinate 27,559 downwards.
CCGACGCCGTGCTCGGCTTCGACTCCTACGAGGACATGTCGAGCCACCTCACCTCGATCCTGGCCGGCAACAGGCCCGCATCCCATGTGCCGTCCGACCGCCGCCGCCTGCTGCCACTCTCACCGGTATCTCGACAAGCCTCTTCCGCCGGCGTGGCCCTGCCCGGTCACGGCGACACGATCGACCGTCCCGGCCCGGCCAGCGGCCCCCGCGTCATGCGCGCCCGTCTCGACGGCCGTCCATGGGCTCCGCTGAAGATTGCCAGTGGCTGTGACCGGCGCTGCGCCTTCTGCGCGATCCCCATGTTCCGCGGGGCGTTCGTCTCGAGGCAGCCGGCGGACGTCCTGGCCGAGGCGCAGTGGCTCGGCGAGCACGGTGTCAAGGAGATCTTCCTGGTCAGCGAGAACTCCACGTCCTACGGCAAGGACCTCGGGGATCTGCGCCTCCTGGAGCGGATGCTGCCCCAGCTCGTCGCCGTCGACGGCATCGAGCGTGTGCGGGTGTCCTACCTGCAGCCGGCCGAGATCCGGATGGACCTGCTCGATGTCATGGCCTCGACGCCCGGTGTCGTGCCGTATTTCGACATCTCCTTCCAGCACGCCTCCGAGTCGCTGCTGCGCACGATGCGCCGGTTCGGTTCCCGCGAGGCCTTCCTCGAGCTGATCGACCAGGTCCGCACCCGCGCTCCGCTGGCCGGCATACGGTCCAACGTCATCGTCGGGTTCCCGGGAGAGACCGAGCACGACCTGGCAGAGCTCGAGTCCTTCCTCACGGACGCGCGTCTGGATGTGGTCGGCGTGTTCGGCTACTCCGACGAGGACGGCACCGAGGCTGAGACCTACGAGGGCAAGTTCGAGGGCCACGTCATCGCCGAGCGTCTCGCACACTTCGCGACGCTGGTGGAGGAGCTCAACATCCAGCGCGCCGAGGAGCGGGTGGGGGAGCTCGTGGAGGTCCTGGTCGAGGAGATCGACGAGGACACCGACGACCTGACCGGCCGGGCGGCGCATCAGGGGCCGGACGTCGACGGCGCGACGATACTTCGGGTGCGTCCCGGCACCGCGTCACCCGCTGTGGGCGAGATCATTGCGGCACGCGTTGTCGACACGCTCGGCATCGACCTCATCGCGGAGCCGATGTGATCCACAAGGGCGACGACCCCCAGGTTCGTCAGGAACAGGCGAGCGCGTGGAACATCGCCAACGCGCTCACCATCTCGCGCATGGCGCTCGTCCCCCTGTTCGCGTGGCTCCTGCTGTACGACGACGGCCACCTGACGAGCTACCGCCTGTTCGCTTTCGGGGTGTTCGCCGTCGCGACGGCGACCGATCGCGTCGATGGCTATCTGGCGCGGTCGCGCGGGATCGTCACCGACTTCGGCAAGGTGAGCGACCCGATCGCCGACAAGGCACTGATGGGTATGGCGCTCATCGGGCTCTCGATCATCGATCTGCTGCCGTGGTGGGTCACCATCCTGGTCCTCGTTCGAGAGGTCGGTGTCACGGCATTACGGTTCGTGGTCATCCGGCACGGCGTGATGCCGGCCAGCCGCGGCGGCAAGATCAAGACGGCACTTCAGGCAACCGCGATCATGCTCTACGTTCTGCCGCTCGACGCCTTTCCGCTGAGCGGTTTCTGGCAGGCCATCGCCGTGGCGGTCATGTCGTTGGCGGTCATCGTGACGGTCGCGACGGGGGTCGACTACGTGCTGCGGGCGCACACCCTGCGTAACACCAGTCCCCGCGCGGAGGCCAAGCGCGCGCGCCGTGCGGCGGCCGCGCTCAAGGCCCAGGAGCGTGCGGCGGCCAAGCCGGAAGCGGCCAAGCCCGAGGCGGCCGCGCGGCATACACCGGGGCCCAAGGCCTGAGCATGGAACGGACCCTGGCTGCCGATCTGGTGGCCCGCCTGACCGCCGCAGGGCAGACGGTGGCGGTCGCCGAGTCGTTGACCGGAGGCCTGGTCTGCGCGGCGCTTACCGAGGTTGCCGGTGCATCCGTCGTCGTGCGTGGGGCTGTCGTCGCCTACGCGACTGAGCTCAAGGCCCAGGTGCTGGGGGTCGACGAAGCGCTGCTGGCCCGGGCGGGGGCGGTCGACCCAGGCGTGGCTGAGCAGATGGCTGCCGGCGTACGGTCGCTCGCGGGCTCGACATACGGCCTGGCGACCACTGGTGTGGCCGGGCCCGATCCGGCTGACGGCAAGCCGGTGGGCACGGTTTATGTCGCGCTGGCCGGCCCCGGGCCCTCACGGGTCTGTGCGCTGGTCCTGTCGGGGGATCGTGCCGGCATCCGGGCCCAGACTGTGCGCGCGGCCCTGGTGTTGCTGGCCGAGGAGCTCACCGCCCAGATGCGGGAAGAACCCCCGCATGTCGACGGTTGATCCCAGCGTGGCGACAAACTCGGTAAACCGGGAGGCGGATAGTCAGGCCCGCGGGGTACCGTTGTCCCAGACGTATTATCGATCGAGCTGCAGAGAGGAGGCGTCATGATCTTGCTTCGTCGTGAACTCGGAGATGTTCTCCGTGAGCACCGCCAGTCTCAGGGGCGCACCTTGCGCGAGGTCTCAGCTTCGGCCGCCGTCTCTCTGGGTTATCTCAGTGAGGTCGAGCGCGGCGAGAAGGAAGCCTCCTCGGAGCTGCTCGCGTCAATCTGCGGGGCTCTGGATCTTCCGATGTCCCAGATGCTCAGCCACGTCTCCGACCGGGTCGCCGAGTCCGAAGCGGTGAGTGCGCTGGTGTCGCTGCGCGCCGCCCGTCGCCCAGACCTGGTCCGCGCCTCCGCCGCCTGACTTCAGGTGTGCCCTGGCTTCAGGTCAGTTCGGCATCCGAGTCAGTTCCTTTTCCGAGCACGAGGTCGGTGAACTTCCCGACCCGCAGGCCACCCTCCAACGGATGACGAAATCGGCCCGACCGAACCACCTTGTAGCGGTTGCGCCGCCCCACCCGCGCCGTGACGACGTATCCGGCGTCTTCAAGATCACGCACGATGTGCTGCACCGACCGCTCGGTGATGCCCACCCGTTCCGCGACATCCCGTAGCCGAGTGCCGGGTTCATCAGCCAGACACACCAGCACATGCCCATGGTTCGACAGGAACGTCCAGTCGCGAGTTATCACGCACTCAGAATACGCGAATCCCAGTGCCGGTTTTCGTGCGTGGATCGATCCGTCCTCAGACAGATGGCGTCCTTGACAGATGACGTGGGTTTCCCGAATACTATTTCGTACATGAGGGGAGTACCCCGAGACGTTCTCATCGTCATGACGGTCGCACGCCTTGGTCGCGGCCCGGTGAGGCGGGCCACCGCAGTGTGGCCGGGAGAGACCTCCGGTTCAAGGACGGTTGACGACCGGAGGTCTGTCTGATGAATGTTCCCTTTTGGGGTTGGGCCGCGCTTCTCGCGGTGATTCTGGCAATGCTGGCCCTGGATCTCTTGGCCCATCGTCGTGCCCACGTGGTGGGGGTCCGAGAGGCTGCGCTCTGGAGCGTGGTGTGGGTCAGCCTGGGCTTGAGCTTCGGCCTCGTGGTGTGGTGGATCTATGGGGCCCAGGCAGGGGGGGAGTACTTCGCCGGCTACCTGATCGAGAAGAGCCTGGCCGTCGACAATGTCTTCGTCTTCGCGCTGATCTTCACCTCCTTCGCCGTGCCACGCGAGTACCTGCACCGGATCCTCTTCTACGGGGTGCTGGGGGCCCTCGTGTTCCGCGCCATCTTCATCGCCGGTGGTGCGGCGCTGATCGATCAGTTCCACTGGGTTCTCTACCTGTTCGGAGGCCTCTTGGTCCTCACTGGGTGGCGGATGTTCCTCCACCGCGACGAGGAGGGCGACCCGCGCAGAAACCCCGTGCTGAAGCTTGTGAGCCGGTTCGTGCCGGTGACGGACGAGTACCACGGTCAGCGGTTCTGGGTGAGGTTGTCCGGCCGCTGGGTCGCCACCCCGCTGTTCACCGTATTGGTGCTCGTGGAGACGAGCGACATCGTGTTCGCCGTCGACTCCATCCCCGCTATCTTCGCCGTCACCCGGGAGCCGTTCCTGGTCTTCAGCAGCAACGCCTTCGCGATCCTGGGTCTGCGTGCCATGTTCTTCCTGCTCGCTGACCTGATGCACCGCTTTGTCTACCTCAAGGCCGGCCTGGCCGCGATCCTGGTGTTCGTCGGTGTCAAGATGCTGCTTCTCGACGTCTACCCCATCCCGATCGCCTACTCCCTCACCTTCATCGCCGCAAGCATCGCGGTCGCCGTGGTCGCCAGCCTGCGCGCGACGCGTGAACGGGTCGGGTCGCCGCGATGACGGAGCCCTCAACGTCGCAGACGGAGCCCACGGGGGGTCGCATGGAAGCCGGCACCGGCGAGGGCAGCAGCCAAAGGATGGTCGGACCCCAGGACCGGGTCGCCGTCAGCCTTCTCGACGGTCAGCTTGCCCAACGCCCCCTCGCGAACGGCGAGGGCGAGCGCATCGGCCGCAGACTGCAGCAAGGCCGGGTCGTGGGTCCAGGACAGCAACGTCTTGCCGCCGCGCTCGACGTACAGCGTCAGAGAGCCGTCCACCAGAACGACCAGCGCACCGGCCTTGCGGCCCGGCTTGTGCCCAGACTTCGGCCCCGACCTAGGGCCTGACTTCGCGGCGGTCTTGGGTCCCGCCTCGAGAGCGACCGGTCCGGCGTCGGGGTCCTCGGCGGAGTCAGTCACCCGGGCAGGCCAGCCAAGGGCGGCGCCATAGGCATTGGCCGGGTCCGAGGCAGCAAGAACGATCGCCGACGGTGCGCCGTCGTGGTGCCGACCACCGAACAAGGGCCCGTCGGGCAGGGGCCGGCTCTGGGCCCGAAGCCGGTCGACGGCTCCAGCGGTGGCGAACTGTGCGGCACCAAGGCCTTCGACGAAGTAGCCTCGGCGCACCCGTCCGGACTCCTCGGCGGCCGCCAGCACGCGATAGACGCCGGCGAACCCTCCCGAAATGCCTTCTGCGACAACGGAGCCGCGGGTCACGACGCCGTAGCGATCGAGGAGAACCTCAGCCGCGGCGTAGGAACGGACGGTCGCATCGGACTCGATTGTCGGGAGCAGAGACCATCGCCCTGCGGCCGTCGGGGGCCCGGTGCGCGAGGGCATGGACGCCCGTCCGGTCGAGAGCCGTCGACCTGAGAGCGCCCCGAGGCTGCCGCCTCCGCCGGAGAAGCGGGTCGAACGCGGCGCGGTGCGTCGGGGTTTGTGTGCGGTGCGCCCGCCCGAGAGCAGTGCCCGCAACGGGACAAGGGTGTCGTTGCTGATGCGTCCGGCCCAGATCAGGTCCCACAGGACCCCCGTCAGCGTGTGGTCGTCCGTGCTGGCTACTGCGTCCGAGAGGGTGCGGAAGAAGAAGGCGCCGCCGCCGGCGAGGGCATCAAGCACCTTGTGGTGCAGGTCGGTGAGGTCGAGATCCTCGGACGGAGCGGCCAAGGTCAGGTGGGCGGTCTCGGCCAGGTGCAGCGAGACCCAGCCGTCGTCGCCGGGCAGAGACGAGTGCCCGCGCCAGATCATGTCCCCTCTTGCGGTGAGCTCGTCGAGCAAGGCCGGGCTGTATGCCGCCACGCGGCTGGGCAGCACGAGCGTCTCCAACGCGCTGGCCGGCAGGACCGCTCCGGCCAGCTGCTCGACGGCACGCAGCACGCCCTCCGTGCCACGCAGACCAGTGCCGACTCCCTGCCAGGAGGGCAGGAAACGGGCCAGATCGACCGCCGGAACGGGCTCGACCTCGGCCCGAAGAGCCGCCAACGAGCGCCGACGAAGGGTGCGTAGAACCTCGGCGTCACAGAAGTCGGTTCCGTGGACGCCGCCACCGGACTCGATCGGGCACAGCTCGCCCTCAACGACCCGGCCGGAGGCCACCAGCCGTCTCAGAACGTCGGCCACGACTGCCATCCCGAGGCCGAGCCACGCGGCGACGTCCCGGGCGGTGAAGGGACCGTGCGTCCTGGCGTAGCGGGCCACCAGATCGCCCAGCGGATCCGGAACCGGCTCGAGGAATGCCTGGGGAACGCCGACCGGCAAGGCGACGCCCAACGCGTCACGCAGCCGTCCCGCGTCCTCGATGGCGGCCCAGCGCTCCTCGCCGCCGATGCGCACCCGGATCAGCCGTCGATCGCTCTCAAGGTCGACCAGCCAGGCTGACACGTCCTTGGCGGTCGATCCCTCGACACAGCGCTCGAGGATGGCCTGAAGCGGTTCAGCACCCAGCACCCGCAACAGATCTGCGACGTCCTCCATGCCTCGGCAACGCCGCCCCTGAGCCAGGCGCTGCAGCTCGGACTCGGTCCGCGCCAGCGCCTCAGGGTCGAGCAGGTCGCGCAATGCAGCGCCCTCACCGCGACCGAGCAGCTCGGCCAGCAACGTCGGGTCGAGCGACAACGCGGCGGCACGTCGCTCGGCCAGGGGCGAGTCGCCTTCGTAGAGGAACTGGGCGACGTAGCCGAACATCAGGCTGCGGGCGAACGGTGACGGCATCGGCGTCTCGACCTCGACGAGGCGCACCTTGCGAGACCCGATGTCGCGCATCAGCGCGGTCAGGCCAGGCACGTCGAACACGTCCTGCACGCACTCGCGCACCGTCTCCAGGATGATCGGGAACGACGCGTACTGAGCGGCCACCCCGAGCAGCTGGGCCGACCGCTGACGTTGCTGCCACAGCGCCTGACGGCGATCGGGACGACGGCGGGGCAGCAACAGCGCACGTGCCGCGCACTCGCGGAAACGCGCTGCGAACAAAGCGGATCCGCCGATCTCGGCAGTGACGAGATCGTCCACGTCATCCGCGTCGAGCGCGATCAGGGACATCAGCTCGAGTCCGATTCCGGTCGATCTGGTGCCGATCGCGGTGGGGGGGGCCGACCCGCTGCCGTTTGACTCGCTGCCGCTGGACCCGGCGTCGTCGAACTCGACGTCGGGCAGCCGGAACACGATGCCGTCATCGCCATGCATGGCCTGCACGTCGACGCCGAACCGCTCGCGCATCCTGGCCGCGACGCACAAGGCCCACGGCGCATGCACCTGCGCGCCGAAGGGGGAGTGAACCGCCACGCGCCAGTCGCCCAGCTCGTCCCGGAACCGCTCGACCACGATATTGCGGTCATCGGGGACATGCCCGGTGGCCTCGCGCTGTTCGTCGATATAGGTGATCAGGTTGTCCGTGGCCCAGGCGTCGAGGCCCGTTGCGGCCACCCGGGCTCGCGCCTTGTCGGGACCGAGCGTGCCGATCTCACGGACGAACTCGCCCACGGCACGCCCCAGCTCGACCGGCCGGCCCAGGGAGTCGCCCTTCCAGAACGGCAGCTTGCCTGGCTGGCCGGGCGCGGGAGTGACGAGAACCTTGTCGTGGGTGATGTCCTCGATCCGCCAGGTCGAGGTGCCGAGGGTGAACACATCGCCGATCCGCGACTCGTAGACCATCTCCTCGTCGAGCTCGCCGACGCGTCGCCCCGTGCCCTCGCCCGAGGCGAGGAACACGGCATACAGGCCCCTGTCCGGGATGGTGCCCCCGCTGGTGACGGCGAGCCGCTGCGCTCCGGGCCGTCCGGTGAGCGTGCCCGTGACGCGGTCCCAGACGAGGCGTGGTCTCAGCTCGGCGAACTCGTCGCTCGGGTAACGCCCGGACAGCATGTCGAGGACCGACTCCAGGACGGACCGGGGGAGCGCGGCGAAGGGAGCAGCCCTGCGTACCAACGTCTCCAGGTCGTCAACGGCCCAGTCATCCATCGCGCACATGGCGACGATGTGCTGGGCCAGGACGTCGACCGGGTTGGCCGGCACCCGCAGCGACTCGATCGCCCCTGCGCGCATCCGGTCGACCACCACAGCGGTCTGGACGAGGTCGCCGCGGAACTTGGGGAACAGCACTCCGCGAGACACCGCGCCCACTTGGTGCCCGGCCCGCCCGACGCGTTGCAGCCCGCTGGCAACACTCGGCGGCGACTCCACCTGGATGACGAGGTCAATGGCGCCCATGTCGATGCCGAGCTCGAGCGAACTGGTGGCGACCACTGCGGGGAGGCGACCGGCCTTGAGGTCCTCTTCGATCAGGGCGCGCTGCTCCTTGCTGACCGAGCCGTGGTGTGCGCGGGCCAGCACGCCCGGAGCGCCTTTTGACGTCCCTGCCTGCGCCATCATCTCCGCGGGCGTCCGGGCAGCGCTGGCATGACGATTGTGCGAGGTGGTCGCAGCCGTTGAGTCCGGATTGCCTTCCGTGGCAAGGGATTCGAGCTCGAGACGCTCCTCCCAGATCTCATTGAGCCGGGCGGTCAGGCGCTCTGCCAGGCGGCGGGAGTTGGCAAACACCAGGGTCGAGCGATGCTGCGCGATCAGGTCGACGATGCGTTCCTCGACGTGTGGCCAGATCGACGCCCGGCGCTCCGGGCCGGCAGCCGGGCCGCCGACGTCCGCGGTCACCTCGCCAAGGGATGACATGTCGGGGATGGGGACGACCACCTGGAGGTCCCACTCCTTGGTCGACGGCGGCTGGACGACCGTGACAGGGCGACCTCCGGCCAGGAAGCGCGAGACGGCCTCGACCGGACGCACGGTCGCGGAGAGGCCCACTCGCTGAACAGGCTTGTCCAGCAAGGCATCCAGCCGTTCGAGACTCAGTGCCAGGTGGGCGCCGCGCTTGGTTCCGGCGATGGCGTGGATCTCGTCCAGGATGACGGTCTCGACGCCGATCAGGGCCTCACGTGCCTTCGACGTCAGGATCAGGAAGAGCGACTCGGGGGTGGTGATGAGGACGTCGGCGGGTCGGCGGGCGAACAGCCTGCGGTCGGCCGCCGAGGTGTCACCGGACCGGATTGCGACGCTGACCTCGGGCTTGTCGAGCCCTAGCCGGGTGGCGGCGTGACCGATGCCGATCAGCGGCGAGCGCAGGTTGCGTTCGACGTCCACGGCAAGAGCTTTCATCGGCGAGATGTAGAGGACGCGGCACCGGCGCAGGGGCTCGGCCGGCAGGGGGGTGGACGCCAGGCGGTCCAGCGCCCAGAGGAACGCCGAGAGCGTCTTGCCGGAGCCGGTGGGCGCCACGACGAGGGTGTGGTCGCCGGAGCTGATCGCGTCCCAGGCCCCGACCTGTGCGGGCGTGGGCGCGGCAAAGCTGCCGCTGAACCAGTCTCTGGTGGCGGGGGAGAAGCGTGCGAGGACGTCGCCGTTCGTCATGACCAGGCCAGCCTGCCACCTCCGGCCGACAACATCCCACCGACCACGAGACGGTTTGCTCAGCCGAAGGGCGGGCTGTTGGTCGTGACGGGCACTGGCACCGTGCGGGATCCGTCGGTGACTTCGCGGCTGCCCAGCGGGACCGTGAGCGCGATCCGAACCAGCTTGATCTGGTAGTCATCGGTGCAGGCCCGGTCGGTCGGCATCGGCGTGCGGTTGAGCGTGACGACAACCAGGTCGGGTGCCTCAACGACGTCGTGGCGAACAGCCTCGCTCGGGCAGCTCCCTGAGTCGCCGTACTGGACGACAAGCACCTTCGGGTCGGCGTCGACGTAGGCCGCGTCGAAGGCGAATGCCTCGCGACCCCCGAGCGACGGCGGCCCGGACGCACCCCCGTCATTCGACCGACGTGACAAACCGATGACCACTGCGATCACTGTGAGCGCCGCGAGCACCGCGACGGTCGCGATCGCGACGATGGTTGCCCCTCGGTTGCGGTCCATGTCCATGAGACGGCCGCGGGCGCGGAACGGTTCCGGCAGACTGACACTGTGATCCCCTCAGCCGAGACGGCGAACGCGCCAGCGCTGCGCCGCGGTCCCGAGGTCCTTGCCGTGCTCGGCGTCTCCTTGGGGCTGTCGGGCGTCTATGCCCTGCTGAGCTATCTGAGGGCCGAGCTGACCGTCAAGGGCGGCATCGCGGCGACCACGGCAACGGTCGCTTCGGGTGCGAAGACCTCCCACATGGGGCTCGACATCGCCTACGACGTCACGGGCCTCGTTGCGGGGCTCATGCCGGTGCTGCTGGTCCTGGTGCTGCTCTCGCGCGACCCCGCGACTGCTGGGTTCGGGATCGGCCTCCATCGTCGCCCCGTGCGCCGAGAGCTGTTGCTGGGTGCGGGCTTTGCCGCGCTGATCGGCATACCCGGCCTGGTCCTGGTCTGGGCCGCCCACAACCTCGGCGTCAGCGCCAACCTTGCAGTCGTGGACGTCCCGGACACCTGGTATCGCGTCCCTCTCCTCCTGCTCCAGGCTGCCCAGAACGGCGCGCTGGAGGAGATCGTCGTCGTCGGGTACCTGCTGACCCGGCTGCGTCAGATGGGATGGTCGAACGGTCGGGCGCTGGGGGCGAGTGGGCTGCTGCGGGGGAGCTATCACCTGTATCAAGGGCTCGGCGGCTTCGTCGGCAACCTCGTGATGGGGCTGATCTTCGCCTGGTGGTTCCAGCGCACCCGTCGCGTCCTGCCGCTGGTCGTCGCCCACTTCCTGCTCGATGTGTTCGCGTTCGTCGGGTTCCTCTATCTGCGGCAGCACATCAGCTGGATCTGAGTCGACACGTCAGGGCTCCCCGGGCAGCAGGGCTTCAGCTCACTGCTGTGTCTCGAGGTGGCGCTCTACGCGTGGGTCGGGCACGAGCCACATGACGGCCACGATGGTGAAGACCAGCATGGCCAGCCAGGGACTGACGAAGGCCAGCGCGATGCCGCACACGTAGAGGATGGGCGAGGCCTTGCCCTTGAGGTCACGGCCGAGAGCCTGGCGCAGGCCGGCACCGCCATCGGAGTGGAAGATCGCCTGCTGCAGGAGGAAGTACGCCACCGCGGCAAGAAGCAGGTTGACGCCATAGACGATGACGGGCGTTCGGGCGAACGTTGTCTCGTCCATCCACGCGGTCGTGAACGGAAGGAGTGAGAGCCAGAACAGCAGGTGGAGGTTGGCCCACAGGACGGTCCCGTTCACCTGCTCGGCAACCTGGAACATGTGATGGTGGTTGTTCCAGTAGATGCCGATGTAGACGAAGCTGAGCAGGTAGGTCAGGAAGCCCGTGACCGAGCCGCCGAGCGCTTGCAGAGTTGGCTCGTGAGGGACCTTCAGCTCCAGAACCATGATGGTGATGATGATGGCGAGGACGCCGTCGCTGAACGCCTCGAGCCGGCTCGTTCTCATCGGCCCAGTATTTCAGGAGCGTCGCCGGCACGCCTCATGCTTCATGGAGCACCTCCGTCACTGATGGCGCATGAACGCTGGTGCGCGACCATTGACGGACCTGCGCCATGACGGGCCAGCCGCTGCGTGCGAGACTCCCCGAATGCGGATGAGCGACTTCTGGCGGCTGATGGACGACGAGTTCGGCGCTACCTACGCGCGTTCCCTGGCGCGCGATCACGTCCTGGGAGCACTCGGCAACCGCACCCCTCTGGAGGCGATCGAGTCAGGGGTCAAACCGCGTGAGGCCTGGCTGGCCCTGTGTGCCGACATGGACGTGCCGCTGGAACGCAGGCTCGGCAAGGAGCTGAGGGACCACACGAAGGAGATGCGGAACCTCAGGAAAAGGGGTTGAGCCCCGGTCCATCGGTCGCGATATCGTGCAGCGTGTGACTGATCCGGACCCCAATCTGATGTTCTACGCAACTGGCCTGACCAAGAACTTCGGTGACTTCACCGCGGTCGACAGCATCGACTTTGAGGTGGAGCGGGGTGAGTCGTTCGGATTCCTCGGTCCCAACGGCGCCGGCAAGTCCTCGACGATGAAGATGGTCGGCTGCGTGTCCCCGGCGAGTGGCGGCGAGCTGCGAGTGTTCGGGCAGGACCCAGCCACACATGGACCGCAGATCCGGGCGCGGTTGGGCGTTGTCCCCCAGAAGGACACCCTTGACGAAGAGCTGACGGTCGAGGAGAACCTCTGGATCTATGGTCGCTACTTCGGACTCTCCCGTAGCGAAGTCCGTTCTCGCACAACGGAGCTGCTCGACTTCGCGCAGCTCACGGATCGGGCAAAGTCCAAGGTCGAGCCGCTCTCCGGTGGCATGAAGCGGCGGCTGACGATCGCCCGCTCCTTGATCAGCCGTCCCGAGATCCTGCTCCTGGACGAGCCCACAACAGGTCTCGATCCCCAGGCGCGACATGTCTTGTGGGACAGGCTGTTTCGGCTCAAACGCTCCGGCGTGACCCTGGTCCTGACCACTCACTACATGGACGAGGCCGAGCAGCTGTGCGACCGGCTTGTCGTCATGGACCACGGCAAGATCGTGGCCGAGGGATCTCCGCGATCGCTGATCACCGCGTACTCCACGCGTGAGGTTCTCGAGCTGCGTTTCGACACCGACGACCACGCCCATCATGGCGATGCCATCGCGGGGATCGGCGAACGCATCGAGGTGCTGCCCGACCGTCTGCTCGTCTACACCGAGGACGGCGATGCCGCTGCCGCCGCGGTGCACCAGCGGGGTGTCCAGCCGTTGTCCTCCCTGGTCCGGCGCTCGACCCTGGAGGACGTGTTCCTGCACCTGACCGGACGAACGCTGGTCGACTGATGAGCACATCGCCCAGTACGCCGGCAACGCAGCCAACGCCACTTTCGATGCCGCAACCACCACCACTGCCGGGGCCCGCCCCCTGGCGTCCGGTGTTCGGATCCTGGCTCACGGCATACAAACGCACCTGGCGCGGGAGCATCTTCGGTCGATTCCTGTCGCCCGTTCTCTTCCTGTTGTCCATCGGCCTTGGTCTGGGCAGCCTCGTCAACAAGTCTGCAGGAGGCGTCGACGGAGTCCCGTATCTGCAGTTCGTCGTGCCGGGAATCGTTGCGGCACAATCGATGTGGGTGGCTATGGGGGAGTCGGCCTACCCGGTGATGGGGGCGATCCGCTGGAACAAGAAGTACCACGCGATGCTCGCCACGCCCGTCGGCATCGACGACATCCTGCTCGGTCATCTGGGTTATGTCGCGATGCAGATCACCGGAGCCACGGCCATCTTCATCGGGGTGGCCGCGCTGTTCGGGTCGTTCGGCTCGTGGTGGGTGCTGCTCTGCCTGCCCATCACCGTGCTGACCGGCATGGCCTTCGCCGTGCCGGTCTTCGCCTTCTCGGCCACACAAGAGGGCCCTGACAGCTTCAACATCCTGTTCCGGTTCATCATGACGCCGCTGTTCCTGTTCTCCGGCATCTTCTTCCCGGTCAGCCAGCTGCCGGCCGTCATCCGACCGATCGCTTGGGTCACACCCCTGTGGCACGGAGTCGATGCCGACCGCTCGCTGGCCCTCGGGTCGCCTGACGTTGCAGGCGTTCTGGGCCATACGGCATACCTGGTGGCCGCGATCGTTGTCGGTGCGTTGCTCGCTCGCCGCTCCTTCACCAAGAGGCTGGTCGTATGACGGCCGCGACCCACGCGCCCTCCTCGCCCACCAAGGGGCTCGCCTCTCGCCTCGCGCGGGCGATGCCCATGCCTGCGGGCGCCGGGATGGCGCGAATCCTGGTGGAGCGCAACATCATGGGCTTCCGGCACGGTTGGATCGCCCTTGTCACGGGCTTCGCCGAGCCGGTTTTCTACCTGTTCTCGTTGGGGATCGGGCTCGGCGGGCTCATCAGGGTGGTGACAACAGACAGCGGTCAGTCAGTGCCCTATGCGAGTTTCGTGGCACCTGCCCTGCTCGCCGCCTCGGCTATGAACGGCGCCGTGTTCGACTCGACGTACAACGTGTTCTTCAAGCTCAAGTTCGCCAAGCTCTACGACTCGGTGCTGGCGACGCCGATGGGTCCGCGGGATGTGGCGGTGGGCGAGATCAGCTGGTCCCTGATTCGTGGAAGCCTTTATGCGGCGGCGTTCCTGGTGGTCGCCTGGCTCAGCGGCGCAGTGCCCTCCTGGTGGGCGCTGCTGGCCCTGCCGGCGGCGACGTTCATCGGCTTCGCGTTCTCGGCGGTCGGCATGTTCGCGACGACGTTCATGCGTTCATGGGTGGACTTCGACTACGTCACCCTGGCGATCCAGCCGATGTTTCTGTTCTCCGCGACCTTCTTCCCGCTGGCGACCTACCCGGGCGCGGTGCAGTGGATCGTGCAGTTGACTCCGCTCTACCACGGTGTTGCTCTGGAACGGGGGCTGATGCTGGGCGAGGTCGGGTCCGGTCTGCTGATCCACGTGGTCTACCTGGCGGCGCTGGGCCTGCTCGGGCTCTTTGGGGCCGCACGCCGGATCGAGAAGCTGCTCCTGTCCTGAGCTTCTGGGGGTCTGGGGAACATCGCTCTTGGGGACTGGGGAACGTCCTCGGCGTGTCCTGCCGGCATTGATGCGCGATCGAACATCTGTTCGGATATGTTGTCCCCATGGGTTGCTTCCGGCGCCCCGCCATCCACAGGCTCACGTCTGATGGATGTGGATGTCGGTGGTCGCTCCTAGCGTCTGACTCGACACGCATTGCACCCCGCATAGGTGTCGGTCGCAGGTAGACGGCGGACTCCTATACAGAGATGACAGGTGAAGGACATGGCTGAAGCAGATCGCGCGAAGTCGCTGGCAGCAGTGATGGCGCAGATCGAGAAGGCACACGGCAAGGGTGCGGTCATGCGGCTCGGCGACGAGGCCCGCGTGCCCATCGACGTCATTCCCACGGGGTCCATCGCCTTGGACATCGCGCTGGGCATCGGCGGACTGCCACGAGGCCGTGTGGTCGAGATCTATGGTCCGGAGAGCTCCGGCAAGACCACGGTCGCGCTGCATGCGGTGGCCAGCGCCCAGAAGGCCGGCGGCATCGCGGCCTTCATCGATGCCGAGCACGCGCTCGACCCCGACTACGCGCAGAAGCTTGGCGTCGACACGGACGCCCTGCTGGTGAGTCAGCCTGACACCGGCGAGCAGGCGCTCGAGATCGCCGACATGCTGATTCGCTCAGGCGCGATCGACATCATCGTGATCGACTCGGTCGCGGCGCTGGTTCCTCGTGCCGAGATCGAGGGGGAGATGGGCGACAGCCACGTGGGTCTGCAGGCGCGGCTGATGTCCCAGGCTCTGCGCAAGCTGACCGGCACCATCAGCAATACGGGCACGACCGCGATCTTCATCAACCAGCTCCGCGAAAAGATCGGCGTCATGTTCGGCTCGCCTGAGACCACGACCGGTGGCAAGGCGTTGAAGTTCTACGCGTCGGTCCGCCTGGACGTCCGTCGGATCGAGACGCTCAAGGATGGCACCGACGCGGTGGGCAACCGCACCCGCGTCAAGGTCGTCAAGAACAAGCTCGCGCCGCCGTTCAAGCAGGCCGAGTTCGACATCATCTATGGCCAGGGCATCTCCCGTGAGGGGGGCCTGATCGACATGGGCGTCGAGCATGGCTTCGTGCGCAAGGCCGGCGCTTGGTACACCTACGAGGGCGACCAGCTGGGGCAGGGCAAGGAGAACGCCCGGTCGTTCCTGCGGGACAACCCCGACCTGGCTGACGAGATCGAGAAGAAGATCAAGGAAAAGCTCGGCGTCGGCCCGCAGGTCGACAAGCCGGCTGACCCGGTCGTCGCAGCGTCGACCAAGGGCAGACCGTCCAAGGGCGGCCCCGGCAAGGCTGGGTCCGCGCAGGACTCGCCGGGTGTGGGTGCGCCCGTCAAAGAGATGCCAGTCGACTTCTGACCGACATGACGCCAGCGAGGCAGGACAAGGCTGCCCGCGCCGCGGCCGCCCTGGCCGATGCGCTCGCCTCGTCCACGAACAGTGATGATCCGGCTCCCGATCCTACGAAGCAGAAACAGAAGCAGGACCGGGAGCCGGACCCGCACGACGTGGCCCGGCAGATCGTGCTGCGACAGCTCGCGGTGGCGCCCCGCAGTCGCGCTCAGCTTGAGCAGAAGCTGGCCCAGCGCGACTGTCCCGCCGACGTGGCGGCGGCTGTTCTTGACCGGATGAGCGAGGTCGGTCTGGTCGACGACGAGGCCTATGCCCTGATGCTCGTGCGTTCCCAGCAGGCCGGACGCGGCCTCGCCAGGGGTGCGCTGGCCCGTGAGCTGCGCACCAACGGCATCGACGATGAGCTGGCCCAGCAGGCGCTCGCCTCGATCAGCGAGGTGGATGAACGTGATCGCGCACGCGCGCTGGTGGACAAGAAGCTGCGGGCGATGCACGGGCTGGGCATCGAGGTCCAGACCCGACGCCTGGCCGGCATGCTGGCGCGCAAGGGCTATTCCCCGAGCCTGACCTATGCCGTCATCCGTGACGCCATCGCGGATGCTCCGGAGTACCTCCCCGACTAGCCAAGGACTACTACAGCTGACAGTTCTGACCGACCCACAGAACGACCTTCATGATGTCCGTCGTGGCGTCGCCCGTACCGGCGGTCAGTGCCTTCTGGAGGGCAGCGCTGTCCAAGGTGTTTCCCTGCGCCGACTTTGTGACGCTCTCGATCAGGTCGGCGTAGGTCCCGGCGGCGGCCTTGATCTCGGGCGGCGCGTACTTGCGCATGTCGGCAGCGGCCGCCTGGAACGCGGCCGCGATGGCTGCCGGAGAGCTGGTGGCATCCGCACTTTGCAGCTTCTTGAACGCGTCACAGAAACTGGTTGCCCCGCCGCCGGCGGAGTTCTTGGCCGGTGTCGGGGCAATCGTGGGAGCCACGGTGGCCGGCGCCGGCGCGGACGTCGGGCTCGCTACCGTGGGGGACGTCGATTTCGTTGAGCTGGCCACGTCGCTCGTTCCGGACGAGCACCCCGCCAGCGCCGCGACAAGGACGAAAATCAAGGAGAGTCGTCGCATCGTCATCAGACCCCATCCATGAGTTGGTTGGCGCTTCGCACGATAACGCGACTGGCAGGGTGGCACCAGCGACGAAATGACGAGATGGGGGGAGTCCGCGCAATGATGAGATCGGGAGTGTCAGCGCTGGCTGGTCGCGCGTGGGTGGCAGAGCGGCACGTACGCTGGTCGATGCGATGAAGACCTACCAGGTGCGCACCTACGGGTGTCAGATGAATGTCCACGACTCCGAACGGCTTTCCGGGCTGCTGGAGTCTGCTGGCTATGTCGACATCGCCGGCGTCCCCGATCCACCGGAGACTGCTGACGTCGTCGTGTTCAACACCTGTGCGGTCCGGGAGAACGCCGACAACAAGCTGTACGGCAACCTCGGTCAGCTACGCCCGGCCAAGATCAAGAACCCAGAGATGCAGATCGCCGTCGGCGGGTGTCTCGCCCAGAAGGACCGCGCCACGATCGTGCGCAAGGCGCCATGGGTCGACGTGGTGTTCGGCACCCATAACATCGGTTCCCTGCCGGCGCTGCTGGACCGTGCCCGCCACAACAAACAGGCTGAGGTCGAGATCCTCGAGAGCCTCGACGTCTTCCCTTCCACGCTGCCCACCCGCCGCGACTCGGCATACAGCGCGTGGGTGTCCATCTCGGTCGGGTGCAACAACACCTGCACGTTCTGCATCGTCCCGTCACTTCGCGGCAAGGAGATGGACCGTCGCCCTGGCGACATCCTCGCTGAGGTCGAAGCCCTGGTGGCGGAGGGCGTCATCGAGGTCACCCTGCTCGGGCAGAACGTCAACACCTACGGCGTGGAGTGCGGTGACAAGCTGGCGTTTGGCAAGCTGCTGCGCGCGTGTGGGCAGATCAGCGGGCTGGAGCGTGTGCGCTTCACCAGCCCGCACCCGGCGGCTTTCACCGACGACGTCATCCTTGCGATGGCCGAGACGCCGAACGTCATGCCGAGTCTGCACATGCCGCTGCAGTCTGGCTCCGACCGTGTGCTCAAGGAGATGCGTCGGTCCTACCGCAGCGCCAGATACCTCGACATCCTCGACACGGTCCGCGAGCACATCCCCGACGCCGCGATCACGACTGACCTCATCGTCGGTTTTCCCGGTGAGACCGAAGAGGACTTTCAGGGGACGCTCGACGTGGTGCGGGCGTCGCGTTTCGCCAGCGCTTACACATTCCAGTACTCCATCCGCCCGGGCACCCCGGCCGCGACGATGCCCGACCAGATCCCCAAAGCCGTTGTGCAAGAACGCTATGAGCGTCTGCTCGCGGTCCAGGAGGACGTCTCCTGGGCGGAGAACCGCAAGCTTGAGGGCTGCACTGTCGAGGTGCTCGTGGCTAACGGCGAAGGTCGCAAGGACGCCGCGACCGCACGGCTGTCCGGGCGAGCGCGCGACAACAGACTCGTGCACTTCGCGGTTCCGGACGGGGTCGACGCTCCACGCCCGGGTGATGTTGTTGAGGTGGTGGTGACCCGTGCTGCGCCACATCACCTGGTTGCCGATTCCGGGGTGCAAGGCGGTCTGTTCACGGTTCGCCGGACCGCAGGCGGTGACGCATGGGCGGCGCTTCAGGACACGCCCGGCTCAGGTCGCCCCGCGGTGACCCTCGGTATGCCGTCCATCGGACGGCCGCAGGCCGCCCCCGTGCTCGCGACGACCTGTCGCTGACGGGCGGGTCGCACCATGCTCCTGACTGCTGCCATCGTTCCCGGCCCTCCAGTCTTCGTCCCCGAGCTGATGGGCTCGGCGGCTCACGAGCTCTACGACCTTCGTGATGCGGCGGACTCCGTGGTGTCGCGTGTGGTGTCCGATCTCGTTGGCTCGGCAGGCGCGGACCCGGTGCAGCTGGTGATCGTCGGCCCAGGTCACCCGGGCCAGTTCAACGCCGCCGGATCCGTGTCCTTCGTCAGTTTCGGGCGCGACATCGTGGTTCCGGCTCTGGTCGACCACGATCAGCGCGATCAGGGCGATCCGGAAGCCACCGACGAAAGAGCGCTGCCGACACCGTTGATGGTTGCCCGACATCTGGCGAGTCGTGACGTCGCCGCGCACCGTGAGCACGCAGCCCTGTGGGCAGCGGCGCGATGGATCACGACCAGCGGCTCCGACGCGACCGACCTCGGTGAACAGCTGCGTGGGGATGAAACGCGGATCGGCTTGATCCTGGTGGCCGATGGCGCAGCCTGTCACGGGCCCAAAGCCCCACGGGCTGAGGACTCACGGGCGCCGGCATATGAAGATGCAGTTTGTGAGGCCCTGGCGTCGGGGCAGGGCGCTCGACTGGCCCAGATCGACGCCGACCTCGGCAGAGTGCTTGGGGCCACCTTGCCCGAGGTGTGGCCGGTGTTGGTCGCCGCCGCAGACGGGGACTGGATCGGCGAGCTGGCCTGGCGGGGTGCGCCCTACGGCGTCGGCTGGGCGGTGGCCGCTTGGCATCGGATCCCGACGTCAGCGCCATCCTGACCATGACCTCAGTCATCGCGGTCGTGGGGCCAACCGCCAGTGGCAAGTCGGATCTTGCTCTCGAGCTTGCGCAGCGACTCGACGGCGAGATCATCAATGCCGATGCCATGCAGCTCTATCGCGGCATGGACATCGGAACCGCCAAGGTCCCGATCGAGGAACGACGGGGGATCGCCCACCATCAGCTCGACGTGCTGGACGTTCGCGAGGAAGCCAGCGTCGCGGCATACCAGCGAGAGGCCAGGCTGGACCTTGCCGGTGTCCGGGCGCGCGGGCACCAGCCGATCCTGGTTGGTGGATCAGGGCTGTATGTCCGTGCAGTACTCGACCGCCTGGAGATTCCGCCCACTGATCCAAACGTGCGGCGTCGCCTGCGGGATGAACTCACAACGGTTGGCGTCGTTGTCATGTTCGGGCGACTCAGGCACCTGGATCCCGTTGCGGCACATACCATCCAGCCCAACAATGACCGGCGGATCATCCGGGCTCTCGAGGTCATCGAGATCACCGGCCGCCCGTTCTCGGCCACCATGCCAACCCGCGACTATCTGCTCCCCACGATCGCTATCGGTCTCCGGGTCCCGAGGCCGGAGCTCGATGGCCGCATTGCGACCCGGGTCCACCAGATGTGGGACGCGGGGCTGCTCGACGAGGTGAGACGGCTGGATGCGGCCGGTCTGCGCGAGGGCCGGACGGCGGCAAAGGCACTCGGCTACCGCGAGGCCCTGGCGCACCTCGACGGTCTCGCGAGCGCTGAGCAAGCCATCGAGGAGACGATCACCGCGACCCGCAAGTTCGCCCGCCGCCAGGAGTCGTGGTTCAGGCCCGACCAGCGGATCCACTGGCTCGACCGTGATGACCCGCAACTGGTCGATCGCGCGCTCGACGTGATCAGTTCGGCGTGATCAGTTCGACGTGATCAGTTCGGTGTGAGCAAGCCGGCATGTTGGACAGTGGACGTGAGAGAGAATGGCCAAGATGACTGACATGCGCGAGCTGCAATTCACCAAGGGCCACGGCACCGAGAACGACTTCGTGCTGGTGGCCGATCTCGATGGCACCCACGATGTGACGGCCCAGCAGGTGCGACAGATCACCGATCGCAGGGCCGGCATCGGAGCAGACGGCGTCATCCGAGTGGTCCCGACGGAGACTGCGACCGATCAGCACGTACGCGATCAGGGCGCCCGGGCCCGGTGGTTCATGGACTATCGCAACGCCGACGGCAGCGCGGCCGAGATGTGTGGCAACGGGGCTCGGGTGTTCGCGGCGTACCTGCGACGTGAGGGCCTGGAGACTGCTGACGAGTTCGCGATCGCCACCCGGGGGGGCATCAAGCTCATCCGTTTCGAGGGCGACCTCATCGCGGTCAACCTCGGGGACTGGCGCATCGTGGACGCCGAGGGTGCCCGCGACAAGGGCTTTGATGCGATGGTCAAGGTCCATGGCCACGACCCCATGCCCGGACTCAGCCTTGACATGGGCAACCCGCATACCGTTGTGGCACTGCCGGATTCGGCAGATTTGGCTTCGTTGGACCTGACCCGTGTCCCGGATGTCCACCCGCTTGCGCCCAACGGCACCAACGTCGAGTTCGTGCGGCCGATCGGTCCTGGGCACATCGCCATGAGGGTTCACGAACGCGGCGTCGGAGAGACCCGATCGTGTGGCACCGGCGCGGCCGCAGCGGCGCTGGCCACGCGCTGGTGGGCCGGAACCGAGATGTCCATCGATGACTGGCGCGTTGATGTGCCCGGCGGGACGTTGCGGGTCCGGGCGCTGGCCGGTCAGCAGGTCGAGCTTGCCGGTCCCGCAGTCCTGGTCGCCGATGGGGTCATGACCCTTTACTCATCTGAGGCCGGTTTGCTCAGTTGAGGCCGATTCTGAGCCGGTTCAAGACCCGGAAAAGCGGTTTGAACTGAGCAAAGCGGTTTGAACTGAGCAAAGGGCTTCTCAGGTTTTGCGGTGGACCGCCAGCACCCGAAATCCCTTGCCGGTCGTATGCCGGGCAACCGTGAAAGCAGCCGGTTCCATGGCCTCGAGGTGGTCCGCCAGCCAGTGCTGCAGCGAGTCTGCGCCCAGGTTCTTCTGCACCACGAGGTATGCCGTGCCGTCGACTTCCAGCCGCGGCATCCAGGTGAGGAGCATCTCGTGCAACGCCGACTTGCCGACCCTGATCGGCGGGTTGGACCAGATGGCATCGAAACGGATATCGGCTGGCACTTCATCCGGAGTCACGGCGTGAAAGTCGTTGATACCCAGCCTCTTGGCGTTGTCGCGGGCAAGGGCGAGGGCACGCTGGTTGACGTCGACCGCCCAGATCGTGGCCCCCGGTGAGCGCAGTCCCAGGCTGAGGGCGATCGGCCCCCACCCGGAGCCGAGGTCCAACAGGTTGCCGACGGGGGGCGGCGCAGGGGCCTCGGCCAGCAGCACGGCGGTGCCCATGTCGACCCTGTCCGGGCAGAAGACGCCGGCGGCGGTCTCGACGATGAGCTCCTGGCCCGCCAGGAACACCCGAAGCTGTCGGCGTTCGGCGGCGCTGGCCGGCTCGGCGCTGAAGTAGTGGTCCGGGGTCGTGGGCTCGTTCATCAGCGGACACGGTACTCGTGCCGGCGTCCGGCACACCGCGGCGGATCGGCATAAAGAGTTCGCTAGGAGGGTTGAAAGGATGCGAAACTAAGGGAGATATGACTCAACGATCTGATCTGTTCGACTTCAAGGCCTCCGCCCTCAGCGATGACGACGCGTGGCACCGTGGCCAATCCGACTTCGGCTCCACCGACGACTTCGATGGCGACCAGCTCGAGCGCGAAGAGCGTGCGGCCATGCGCCGGGTCGCCGGGCTGTCCACCGAGCTCGAGGACGTCTCCGAGGTCGAGTACCGCCAGCTGCGCCTCGAACGTGTGGTTCTTGCCGGGGTGTGGACCGAAGGCAGCGTCGAGGACGCCGACAACTCGATCCGGGAGCTGGCCGCGCTCGCGGAGACTGCCGGTTCGACGGTGCTCGCCGGGCTGATCCAACGCCGTCAGAAGCCCGACACGGCGACCTTCCTGGGGTCCGGCAAGGCGATCGAGCTGCGCGACATCGTCATCGCCGAGGGCGCCGACACCGTGGTCTGCGACGGTGAGCTCAGTCCCAGCCAACGGCGCGCGCTCGAGGACATCGTCAAGGTCAAGGTCATCGACCGCACCGCGCTGATCCTCGACATCTTCGCCCAGCACGCCAAGAGCCGTGAAGGTAAGGCTCAGGTTGAGCTTGCCCAGCTGCAGTACCTCCTCCCGCGTCTTCGTGGCTGGGGCGAGTCGATGTCCCGGCAGGCCGGTGGCCAGGCCGCAGGCGGTCAGGGCATGGGCTCACGTGGTCCCGGTGAGACGAAGATCGAGCTCGACCGGCGCCGCATCAACACCCGCATCGCCAAGCTCAAGCGCGAGATCGCGGCCATGAAGACCACGCGTGACACCAAACGTCACAGCCGCAAGGCCAACGGTGTCGCGAGCGTCGCCATCGCCGGATACACCAACGCTGGCAAGTCGTCGCTGCTCAACCGGCTCACCGGCGCCGGCGTCCTGGTCGAGAACCAGCTGTTCGCCACCCTTGACCCGACCGTCCGCAAGGCGGAGACCACCGATGGCCGGCCCTACACGCTGACAGACACCGTGGGTTTCGTCCGCGCGCTGCCCACCCAGCTCATCGAGGCCTTCCGGTCGACGCTGGAGGAGGTCGGCGACGCTGATCTGGTGCTGCACATCGTCGACGGCTCCCACCCCGACCCCGAGAGCCAGATCTCGGCCGTGCGCGCGGTGCTCGCCGAGGTTGGCGGCCACCAGGTCAGGGAAGTCATCGTGGTCAACAAGGCCGATGCCGCGATGCCCGAGGTGCTGGACCGACTGCGGCGGCAGGAGAAGCACTTGATCGTGGTCTCCGCCCGCACGGGTGAGGGCCTGGACGAGCTCCGTGACCTGATCGCCGACGAGCTGCCACGGCCGGACATCGCGGTCACCGTGCTGCTGCCCTACGACCGCGGCGACCTGGTCAACAGGCTGCACCGTGAGGCCGAGATCGTCACCAGCGAGCACACCGAGCACGGCACCCTGGTCGAGGCCAAGGTCAACCAGACCCTGGTCGACGAGCTGACGGAATACGCCGTCTGAAGGCTCTTTCTTGCCGTCACGGATGCGGCGGTCGGGTGTATATCGACCAGCCGCACCGATGCAGTAGGGCAGTTTTTCGGTAATGCAGTATTGCGGTATTTCAGCCGCCCGGGCACAATGATGACATGACTGGTTTCCATGGCTACGTCGGGCTGCAGTCCCGCGGGTTGATCGCCTTGCCGAGTGAGCTCCGCCGACGAATGCACCTGGATGAGCCCGGCGCGCAGGTCGAGATTCTCGAGCGCGCTGACGGCGTGATCGAGCTTCGCGCCGCACTGCCGGTCCCGGCCGATCAGGCGTGGTTCTGGACCGAGCACTGGCAACGGCGTGAGCGTGAGGTCGACGAGCTCGTTGCCCGGGGCGAGGTGGCTGTGCACGAGTCGACCGATGACTTCCTCACTCACCTGGACGAGCTTGACTCCGCGGCTGCAAAGTCGTGAAGTTCGAGACGACCCCTGCATTTGACAGCGACTACCAACGGCTCAAACCCGAACACCGAGCCGCGTTCCGGCTGGTGGTCAAAGAGAAGTTCGGCCCGGCGTGCGACGCCTACGCGGCCGATGCGACGACACCGTGGCCATCGGCACTGCGAGTGAAATCCGTCCGCAACGCCGCCGGTGTACTGGAGATGACGTGGTCGTTCGCCGGTCCCGACGGGCGCGCCACCTTCGAATTCGTGACTGTCGATGATGACCTCCGCTGCCGATGGCGACGAATCGGTGACCACGCCGTTTTCAGGCGTCCGTGAGCCGTCGTTTGCCCTCTGGGCTGAGGCTCGTCGGCGTTCGGTTATAGCCTGACCCAATGCCCCCGAAAGCCCCTGACCTTGATGCACTCCTGCATGCTGCGGTGCAGGGCATCGGCGGCGTCGAGCGTCCCGGACAGGTCCAGATGGTGCATGCGGTGGCCGATGCCATCGCCAAGAAGGAGCATCTGCTGGTTCAGGCCGGCACCGGCACCGGCAAGTCGCTGGCCTATCTCATCCCGGCCGTAGCGCACGCCATGGCGACGGGCCGACCAGCCGTCATCGCCACGGCGACGCTGACCCTGCAGGCCCAGATCGTCGACCGTGACATGCCGCGACTGGCCAAGGCCATCGCCCCGCTCCTGGGCCGCCAACCGACCTACGCCCTGGTGAAGGGCCGCCGGAACTACCTCTGCAAGCACAAGCTCACCGGCGGCTTTCCGGACGACGACGAGGGCAGCCTGCTCTCGGTCGGAGCGGTGGACGCCAACCGCTCGCAGCTCGGGTCCGAGGTCGTCAGGCTTCGCGAGTGGTCCGACGAGACCCATTCCGGCGACCGCGACGAGCTCGTCCCCGGCGTCTCCGAGCGGGCCTGGCGTCAGGTGTCGGTCTCGGCCCACGAGTGCCTGGGTGGCAAGTGCCCGATGGTCACCGAGTGCTTCGTGGAGCGTGCACGCTCGGCAGCGCGCGAGGTTGATGTTGTCGTGACCAACCACAGTTTCATGGCGATCGACTCCTTCGAAGGCCGCCAGATGTTGCCCGAGCACGACGTGCTCATCGTCGACGAGGGCCATGAGCTCGCCGACCGAGTCACCTCGACCATCACCGACGAGCTGACCGCGCCGATGATCGCCGCAGCCGCCAAGCGTGCCGGCCGTCTCGCGCAGACCGATCAGGTCACCGAAGCCTCCGAGTTCTTCGCGGCGTTCGTCGACCAGCTGCCCGAGGGGCGGCTGAACGGCATACCGGAGTCCCTGGCGCTGGCGCTCGCACGGGTGCGTGACTCGGCCCGCGCGGCGCAGACCGAGCTGAAGCCCGCGTCGCCCGAGGACAACGACGGCGCCCGGCAGGTTGCGCGCGCGGCGATCGACGAGATCTTCGAGAACGCCGAACGGCTCCTGGAGCAGCGCGAGCTCGATGTCGCGTGGGTGAGCAAGGACCCGCGCCGTGGCTCCGTGCTTCGGGTGGCGCCCATGAGTGTCGCAATGTTGATGCGGGACAAGGTGTTTGGCGATCGCACGGTCATCATGACGTCGGCCACCCTCGAGCTCGGCGGCACGTTCGACGCGATTGCCGGCACCCTCGGACTGCGCGGCGAGGGCGCCCCGACGTGGCAGGGTCTCGACGTCGGCAGCCCGTTCGACTATCCGAGCCAGGCCATCGCGTACGTCGCCAAGCATCTGCCCGCTCCGGGACGTGACGGTATGGCGCCCGAGACGCTCGACGAGATCGAGGAGCTGGTCCGGGCCTCCGGTGGCAGGACCCTCGGGCTGTTCTCCTCGATGCGTGCAGCCGTCGCCGCGACCGAGGAGATGCGCGAACGATTCGGCAAGGACGCGGGCAAGGGCACTGGCAAGGGTTCGGGCGACGGCGCGGACAAGGGCGCGGACAGCATCGAGTTTCTTTGCCAGGGCGAGGACCAGACCTCGACGCTCGTGCGACAGTTCGCCCGCGATGCCCGGACCTGCCTCTTCGGTACCCTTTCGCTCTGGCAGGGCGTGGACGTGCCCGGCTCCGCCTGCCAGCTGGTCATCATCGACCGGATCCCCTTCCCGCGCCCGGACGACCCGCTGTCCTCGGCACGCTCGCAGGCCATCGCCCGGATGGGTGGCAACGGATTTATGGCCGTCTCGGCCACTCACGCGGCGCTGCGGCTCGCCCAGGGCTCCGGCCGGCTGGTGCGCCGTGGTGATGACCGGGGGGTCGTGGCCATCCTCGACCCGCGGATGATCACCGCGCGCTATGCCGGGTTCCTGCAGAAATCCCTGCCTCCGTTCTGGCCGACGACGGACAAAGCCCTGGTCCTGGCCGCGCTCGCACGCCTCGACGAGACCGCCGACGAACCCCTGCCGGTGCACCAGCCGGCCCTGCGCGGAGTCGCCGGGGCGTTCGAGGACCCCTCGCTCGGTGACGACGACGATGCCGACCGACCGGTGGAGCATGCCGCGGACGAGCGTCCGGTGGCGGACGACCCGCCCGTTGCGGTCTCGGCGCGCACCGCCGTCACCCAGGGCCATGCCTGGACCTCCGAACAGGACACCGAGCTGCGCGAAGCCGTCGATCTGGGACTGACCCTCGACGAGCTGGCCGAGCACCTCGAGCTTGAGGAGTCCGTGATCGCCGCCCGGTTGAGCCTGTTCGGCCTCGAGCTGTCGGACTCGCCCAAGATGGCGTTCTGAACGTGTCACTTGGCCATCACCAGCACGGGGCCTGTCGCCACGGCATGACAGTGTTGGCGCCATGACCACCCACGGCGCGCATGCCCCGACAGCCGGTGTGCCGCCATACGTGCTGGTCGCTGGGCCCGAGCGGGTGCTGGCTGAGCGTGCGATCGACTCGACGCTCGAGGCGCTGCGTGACCGTGACTCCGATCTCGAGGTCATCAAGCTGTATGCCGAGGGTTACGAGCCCGGTTCGCTCACCATGCATGCGTCCCCCTCGTTGTTCGGCGGGACCAAGGCGATCGTGGTGCACGAGCTCGAGGACGCGCCGGACGAGCTGCAGACCGAGATCCTGGACTACATGGCT
This sequence comes from Phycicoccus sp., assembly GCA_012927555.1. Taxonomy (GTDB): domain Bacteria; phylum Actinomycetota; class Actinomycetes; order Actinomycetales; family Dermatophilaceae; genus UBA4719. The sequence continues at coordinate 766 of JABBOX010000026.1, read as the reverse complement.
TCGCCGGCCGACGAGATCACGCTGGTCGTGGCGCACAAGAGCGGTATGCGCGGCAAGAAGGTCCTCGACACCCTGAAGAAGGCCGGGGCCCGGGTCATCGACTGCCCGCTGGTCAAGACCGATGGCGACAAGGCTCAGTTCGCCGGCAACGAGTTCCGCCGGCAGGGCCGAAAGGTCACTCCTGACGCGGTGCGGGCGCTGGTCGAGGCCGTCGGCAAGGACCTGCGTGAGCTGGCTGCTGCCTGCGCCCAGCTGGTCTCCGACACCGAGGGTGTGGTCGACGAGGCGATGGTCGAGAAGTACCACGGCGGCAAGGTCGAGGCGACCGGTTTCAAGGTCGCCGACGCCGCGATCGCCGGCAACGTGGGGGAGGCGCTGCGACTGCTTCGCCACGCCATCTCGACCGGGGACAACCCTGTCCCGATCGTGGCGGTCCTGGCCATGCAGCTGCGCCAGATGGTCCGGGTCGGTAGCGCGGGTCGCGGCGGTTCCGGCCAGCTGGCCAAGTCCCTGGGCATGGCGCCGTGGCAGATCGACCAGGCCCGCAGGAAGCTCAACGGGTGGCATCCCGACGGCCTGGCCGCCGCGATACAGGCGGTCGCGGCAGCGGACTTTGATGTCAAGGGCGGCGGTCGCGATCCCGTCTATGCCGTCGAGCGCGCCATCCTGACCATCTGCGAAGCCCGCAACCCCCGCTGACCCCGTTCTGCCCCGGCGTCCCCGCCCCCCACCCCCCCCCCCCCCCCCCCAACCGGCGGGGGGTGAC
>JABBOX010000260.1 GCA_012927555.1 Phycicoccus sp. | reverse complement strand
TGACCCCAGTACTCTTCGAAAAGCACCAACTTCAGGCGGCACAAGCCGCCTGAACGCGTGTCCACCGTTCGGGGTGAACCTCAAAGACTTGGTGCCGAGGGCGGGACTTGAACCCGCTTTGTGCGTGCTCAGCGGGGGGATCGAGTTCACTCTGTTCACATCAGTTGGTCCAGGCTGAGTCCGCTTGGTCTTTTTGGTGGCCCGCAGGCCACACCCCCAAGCCACGCAACCTCCCGTCCGAAATGGGGGTGCCGGACCATCCGTCGAGCGGCCTGGTTATCGCTCGGTGGGTCCCGGACCGGCCTTGGTGGGGTGCACGTCGTCGTAGGCCGCGGTCACCTCAACGTCCAGACGCACGATGCCTGGGACCCGCCGGACAAAGTCACTGACGACCAGCACCTGGCTGAGCAGCATGGCCGACCCTTGCAGCACCACGACGCCGTGACGGACCATGGCCGAGATCGCGGGCGAGTCGGAGCTGTCCACCATGGCGATGGCCTCCTTGACCGCAGCGAGCAGGTCCTCATCGGAGTGAAGGAAGACCGTGAGAAGGTCAGTGCGGGTGAGGATCCCTATCAGTCGACCGTGGCGATCGACCACCGGCAGTCGGCCGATGTGCCGTTGGTGCAGCACTCGCGCGGCCTGGCTGAGCGGCTGCTCTTGGTCGATGGTTACCGCAGGGGACGTCATGATCTCGCCTGCCGTCCAACCGACCAACCGCACTCGTCCATGATGCTGCAGACGCGTCCGTACATGCTCTGCAGTCAACTCGTCGCCCAGCAGGTCGCTGACGGCGACGATGCCGAGCACACGCCGCACGTCATCGACCACGGGCAGCGCGTGAACATGGTGTTCCCCGATGGTGCGGACGAGCTCACGGAGGTTCGTTTCGGGATAGGCCACCCGGACGTCTCGGGTCATGACGTCGCGCACCAAGTCGCGCCTGGCACCCCCGACTACCTGCGTCGATCCTTGCGTATGCGATGTTCCTTGGGACGGCTGAGTCATGACGCACTCTTCTCCGTGGTCCGCGCCACCCGCCGAGAACCACCAAAGCCCGGAGTATTGCCGGACCAGCCAACCCATCCCAGGCGGAAGTGCAGCAATGCCAATGCTACGCGCGAAATACGCTCAAAAACATAGTCAGAAGAACGCAGTCACGGGTGCTGAAGTTCATGGTCTTTGGACCCGGGGCAACGCGGCACCGGCGCGTCGACTACAGGGTGTTCCGTAAATAGATCCGCTACCGGTTGCGCTCAGTCTCGGCAGCGCATGCGCTTTTCTGACTATGTGTTTCGACGTATCACACGAGTAGCGTTGGTATTGGAGCACTTCCACCTTTGGAGGTGTGGCTGGCCCGGGGCCACTCCGGGCGTTGTGGCCCCTGCGCCGCGTTCGAGGGGCCACGGAAGAGAGTTCGCCATGACTCAGCCGTCGAGGAACCCACACGAGGCTCTTCTGGACCTCTTGGATAGCGCCCGCGACAGGTCGCGGGCCCGGACTCCCGACCACATGGCCGCGAGCGCGAACCTGCAGCAAGTCAGGATGTACGCCGTGGAGGACGTTGTGGTCCTTGAGGTGGCAGGCCGGCTCAGCGAGGTTGTCGAGGATTTGGATCGGGCGATCGAGCTGGCTTTGTCCGATGTGCCCCGCGGCGTGGTTTGCGACCTGTCGGCCGTGCTCGAGGATGCGGACCCTGACGCGGTGGACGTGCTCGCGACCGCAGGACGGCACGTGCAGGTCTGGCCCGCGACTCCTGTCGCCGTGGCATGCCGGGACCCGCGGGTTCTCTCGGCGCTGAAGGCCCACCCCCTTGGTGCGCACCTCGTTGTGACCAAGTCGGCCCTTACTGCGGTAGCAGAGATACTGGCTTCCCCCATGCCGACCGTTGAGCGGATACACCTCGCGCCACAGCGCACCGCTGCCCGCGCCTCGCGGGACTTCGTCGCTCGAACCTTGCTGACGTGGAAGCTGGGCTCGTCCATTCCCTGTGTCTGCTTGGTGGCCAGCGAACTCGTGACCAACGCAGCCTTGCATGCCGGCACCGACATCGACGTGTCCCTTGCTTGGGACATGACAGCACTGCGCCTGACCGTTGCGGACCGCAGCTCTGACCTGCCGCACCAACAGCACTATCACTTTGACCGACACCACCGCGGGCTCACCATCGTCTCCGGACTCTCGAGTGCCTTCGGGGTCCTGCGCACCGCCCCTATCGGCAAGGTCGCTTGGGCCGTGTTTGACGTCCCCAAGCCATACGCCCCGCCAAGACCTCGCCATCGCGAGCCTGTCAGCGCACCCACCGAGTCGCCCACGCCCACCCAGTCCGCCAGCCCAGCACCGGCAGGACACCCAGCTCCCTCAGCGCAGCTCAAAACCCACCGCGCATTCGCCCAGCACGGAGCCACCCAGCCATGGTGACCCAACCGTCGCTCTCCCGACCGCTCACCATGCAACAGATGGGCGGATCACAGGGACCGCCCCGGGGCCGCTACAACGACTCGTCCAACTACCTGGGCTAGACACCCCCCCCTGTCCGCTCACGGCTAGGGCTCGTCCCCAGCATCGCGTGGGTCCTGTGCGGCGCGGCGCCTGAGGCGCTCGACTTCCTGCTGGAGGTCGATGACCTTGAGCTCATGCTCGAAATCACGCATCACGGCGAGCCGCTGGGACTGCTCGAGATCCTCCATCCACTTGAACGCTTTGTCGCGCCACTCGGCAATCTCGCGCTGGTCCCGCCGTTGAGCAGTCAGGTCGCGGACGATCCCGCACACGCCGATGACACCGTCGTTCGCGTCGAGGATCGGTGAGATGGTCAGTGAGGCCGGGAACGTCGTTCCGTCCCGCCGGACCCGAGCGCTCTCATAGCGCTCGATAGCTAGGCCCTCCACGGCCTTCGCCACGATGGCGGCTGCGTCGTCGAGCTGGTTCTTGGGACTCAGGATTAGTACAGATTCGCCGATCATCTCCTTGCGGGAGTAGCCGAAGATCTTCTCAGCGCCCAGGTTCCAGCTTGTGACGATGCCCTCAAGGGTGATGCCAACGATGGCGTCTGTCTCGCCGCTGACGGCCGCGTTAGCGGACTCAAGGAGGACTGCCTGCTGGTGGAGCTCCTGTTCTGTGGTCCGGCGGCAGGTCACGTCGTAAGCGACCGAAGACACGCCAACGATGGTGCCGTCCGCGTCGAGGATCGGCGCAAGAGTCATGGCAACCGGGGCCAGCGTTCCATCCTTCCGGACCAGCATGTTCTCAATGCTTCTGGGGCTACGGATGGACTTGACCCGCGCCAGGACCTGGTCAATTTCGCTGGCCAGGTCAGGGGGAATGAGGCGGCTCGCGGACGTGCCGATCATCTCCCCGCTTGTGTAGCCCAACAGCCGCTCGGCAGCCGGATTCCAGCAGGTGATGATGCCCTCAGGAGTGCTGCTGGCGATGGCTTCCCCAATCGACTCCACCAACGGCGAAACCTGGTCCGGGTTGCGGCGACTCCCAGCCTTCCTGCGGTCGCCGAGGTCGCGGACGATCGAGGAGGCGCCGACGACAACGCCGAGGGAGTCTTTGACTGGCGAGATGTTCAGCGAGACAGGGAACGTCGTCCCACACTTCCGGAGGCGACGGCTCTCGTAGTGCTCGGTAGCCAGACCAGCGCTGATCTTCCCCAAGATCGCTGCCATCTCGCCGACTCGATCCTCGGGAACCAGAAGCATGACGGACCTTCCGATGATCTCCTCGCTCGAGTAACCGAAATGCTGCTCGGCGGCCGCGCTCCAACTCGTGACGATGCCCTCAATCGTCCACTCGTAGGTGGCAACATCGGAGCACTCGTCGCCAGCCGCCTGTTTGTCCTGCGTCTTGAGCCCCTTGAGGTCGCGCACCGTCGCTAGCGCCAGCGGGCCGTCCTCGGTCTCGAGGTGCGCCACGCTGAAGTCCACTGGGAACTCGGTGCCATCCCGGCGCCGTCCTGTCCGCTCAAGGCCGAGCCCAGAGGGTCGAAAGCACGGGTCTGCGAAGCACTCGGCATGAAGGGCCGCGTCGACCTCACGGCTGGACTCCGGCACCAGCATCTCGATGCCCTGACCCGCCAGGTCGTCCCGGCAATAACCGAACAGCGACTCCGCCTTGCGATTGACGAACCGGATCACGCCCGCTGGGTCGCACACCACTACGGCGGCGGCGGCCGCCTCCAACGAGTTCTCAAAGTTCGCATCGCCCAACCTCAACACTGCGATCTCAGCTCCTGCGCTGCGCGAGGCGTGGGTAACGGGCCCTAAAAGGGGGCTTGATGTGCGGACCAAGGCCCGTATCAGCATGGCGGCCCTCGGTCCTGCCCGCCCCGGACGACACGGTCGAGTCCACGGTCGTGGTGTGTGAAGCGGTCACCACATGATCCGGTGATGGGACTCTAGGCGGTCAGGGCTGGGGGTGTCATCGGGTCCTTCACCTCCTCGTCTTGCTGGTCGTCGAGCAGGGTGAGGCGGGAGCGGGCCAGGACGTCGAGCCCGAGGTAGCGTCGGCCTTCGATCCAGTCGTCGTGTTGCTCGGCCAGGACGGCGCCGACGAGGCGGATCAGGGAGTCGCGGGCTGGGAAGATGCCCACCACGTCGGTCCTGCGCCGGATCTCCCTGTTGAGTCGTTCCTGGGGGTTGTTGGACCAGATCTGGCGCCAGATCTCTTTGGGGAACGCGGTGAACGCGAGCACGTCTGCCCGGTTCTCCTCGAGGTGGTCGGCGACCTTGGGCAGCTTTTCGGACAGCGCGTTTAGGACCCGATCGTATTGCGCGTGAACGGACTTCGCGTCGGGCTGGTCATAGACCGAGTGCAGCAACGTCTTGACCCACGGCCAGGATGCCTTCGGGCAGGTGCTCATCAGGTTCGCGGCGTAGTGGGTTCGGCAGCGCTGCCAGGACGCGCCCGGTACGGTGGCGCCGATCGCCGCGACCAGCCCCTGGTGGGCGTCGGAGGTGACCAGGGCCACCCCGGACAGGCCGCGGGCGGTCAGGTCCCGAAAGAAGGCCAGCCAGCCGGCGCCGTCCTCGGCTGAGGTGACCTGCACGCCCAGGATCTCGCGGTGTCCGTCGGCGTTGACCCCGGTGGCCACCAGGGCGTGCACGTTGACCACCCGGCCGCCCTCGCGGACCTTCAACACCAGGGCGTCGGCGGCCACGAAGGTGTACGGGCCGGCGTCCAACGGGCGGGACCGGAACTCGCCCACATGCTCGTCCAGCTCCTTGGCCATCACCGAAACCTGGGACTTGGACAGCCGGGTGATGCCTAACGTCTCGACCAGCTTCTCCATCCGTCGGGTACTGACCCCGAGCAGGTAGCAGGTCGCCACCACCGTGGTCAGCGCCCGCTCGGCCCGCCGGCGCCGCTCCAGCAGCCAGTCGGGGAAGTAGGACCCGGCCCGCAGCTTGGGGATGGCCACCTCCATCGTCCCGGCCCGGGTGTCCCACTCCCGGGCCCGGTAACCATTGCGGAAGTTGACCCGATCCTCGCTGCGCGCACCGTAAGGCGCACCACACAGCGCGTCGGCCTCGGCACCCATCAGGGCGTCGATGAACGTCTTGAGCATCGAGCGCAACAGATCGGGTTCGGCATGCTCGAGGTGCTCGGACAGGAACTGGGCAGGGTCAATACTGTGGTTTGCGGTCATCGCGTGGTGCTCCTTCGAAGGACTTTGGTAGGTCTTCTGAAGGATCACGCGGTGGCCGCCTCACATCACGACGCCACGCTCAACAACGGGGCCACGCCGTACACCACGTCCGTGGACTCAACTGTCCGGATGCGGACGGTCGCTTCGGCCAGGCCATGTTCGACGCTCATGGCCGCCGCGTTGGTGGTGTCTTCTCCGGATCCAGTCACAATGCCTCCTTCCATCAGCGCATCAGCTCCTCAGCGGTGCCAGTTAACACGGTGCCCGTCCGCACCGAGATGGCAATGGTCGGAAGACGACTATTCGGACTGTTCACTCACATAACCTGGATGAGCGAACGTCCTCAATTCGGCACGACCGATCGCACTCTCGACAGATGAGTTCGAATCCAGCCGTCAGTCGGGAGCACGGAGGTGACGGGGGGGGAGGGTATGCGAGAGGAGCCAGCAAGTTGCTTGAACTACCCACAGTCGTCGCATTCTGCTGGCGCACTCAACGTCGACTGACCGATGGAACGGCCGCTATGCGTCGAGGTCGCGGACCTGGCCTCGGCCGGACTTGGTCTGGCCACGTTGTTTCTTGGCCTCCAGCCGTCGCCGCTGGGATCCTCGGGTCGGTCTGGTGGGTCTGCGGCTCGGCGGGGGTGGGGCGAGGGCCCCTCGCAGGATCGCCACCAACCGTTCGCGCGCAGCGACGCGGTTCTGTCGCTGGGACCTCTGCTCCGACGCCGAGATGATCAGGTCGCCATCGACGAGTCGCTGGCTGAGTGAAGCCACCATTCGTGACCTCTGATCGTCGGTGAAGGCGCCCGACTGCAGCGGAGCGAACCTCAGCTCGACCTTGCTGTCCGTGGTATTGACGCTCTGACCGCCTGGGCCGGACGATCGCGAAAAGCGTTCTCGCAACTCGTGGTTCGGGATCACCACGCCGCCGCGAAGACCCGGGCCATGCCCGATGCGCAGGTCGTGGCCCGGCTCGCTCGAGGTCGACGTCATGGGTGACCAAGCCCGGTCATGGGTGACAACTCCCGTATGGGTGACGGATCTTCGCTGGTGCGGCCGGTGAGACTCGAACTCACACTGTCAGGTACCTAAAACCTGTGCCTCCTGCCAATTGGGCTACGGCCGCTCGACCGCCATCATAGGGTCCGCTCGCCAGCAGTCCGTCTATGCGCAACGAGCGAGGGTTGGTTTGCCCGGTCAGTCGAGCCCGAGTGCCTTGGACAGGGAGGCGACGTGACCGGTGGCCTTGATGTTGTACTTCGGCAGCGTGACGTTGCCGTCCGGGCCGACCACGATGGTCGAACGGATCACGCCGGTGACCTTCTTCCCGTAGAGCGTCTTCTCGCCGTATGCCCCGTACGCGTCCATGACCGCCCTGTCGGTGTCCGAGAGCAGGGGGTACGTCAAGGACTCCTTCTCGACGAACCTGGCCAGCTTGTCCGGCTTGTCCGGGCTGATACCGACGACGTCGTATCCTGCTTTCTGCAACCAAACCAGCGAGTCGCGAAAGTCGCAGGCCTCCTTGGTGCATCCAGGTGTCATGGCTGCGGGGTAGAAGAAGATGATCAGGTTGCGTCCGATGAAGTCGCTCAACGACACTGAACGGCCGACATGGTCGATGAGTGTGAACGCCGGTGCGGTCTGGCCGGTTTCGAGTCGGGGCATGGGAAGTCCTTCCGGTGGATGCGACGGGCTGATCACCCGGATGCGTGGTCCCAGTCTGCGTTATGGTCGTGTCGATACCGCATCGCACGAACCGATCGCACGAACCGATCGCACAGAGGAGTGAATCGCATGGGCGAGCAGACCAGCACCTCCCCGGCCGACATCGAGGCCGAGATCGTTGAGACCCGTGCCCGTCTGGCCAGCACCATCGACGAGCTGGCGATCCGCGCCCAGCCCAAGGAGATCGCTCGCCGACAGGCCGAATCCGCCAAGGCGAAGGTCGTCGAGGCCACGCACACGCCCGAGGGGGACCTGCGAGTGGAGCGCGTCGGTGCGATCGCAGCGGGTTCGGCCGTGTTGTTGGGGTTGGCCATCCTTCGCCGCCGCCATCAGGGTGGACGTGGCCATCGCAGCCGTGGCTAAGAGCGTTCCCCCTGCGGGTGATGACCGTCTGCCGATCCGGATGCTGCACGACCGGGTGCTCGTCTCGACCGAGGGAGAGGCCGGCGAACGTCAGACCGGCGGCGGCCTGGTGATCCCCGCGACAGCCAGCATCGGCAAGCGGCTGGCCTGGGCCACCGTCGTCGCGATCGGTCAGCACGTGCGGCAGATCCAGGTCGGTGACCGCATCCTTTATGACCCCGAGGACCGGGCTGAGGTCGAGCTGCAGAGCAAGGGCTATGTCCTGCTGCGTGAGCGTGACATCCACGCGGTGGCCGAGCCGAGGGCCGAGGCCGACCCGACCGGCCTCTATCTCTGAGGCTGGTTATCCGACGCTGGCCCGGGCCTTGACGAAAGCAGCCGCACAAGCTCGGACATCGTCCTCGCTGTGGCCTGCAGACAGCTGCACGCGGATACGCGCCTTGCCTTGGGGCACAACGGGATAAGAGAAGGCGATCACGTAGATGCCGTCGGCCAGCATGGCGTCGGCGACCGCGGACGCCATACGCGCGCCGTCCTCGCCGGGGAACATCACCGGGGTGATCGGGTGTGTTCCCGGCAGCAGGTCGAAGCCGGCCTCGGTCATCAACGAACGGAACAGCGTCGTATTGCGGGTCAACGCTGCTCGTCCCTCGTCGGACTCCGCGGCCAGGTCGAGGGCGGCCATGGACCCGGCCACCACGCTCGGAGCCACTGCGTTCGAGAACAGGTACGGGCGAGACCGTTGCCGCAGGAGGTCAACGATCTCCTGGTGCGCTGCCACATATCCGCCCGATGCGCCGCCGAGGGCCTTGCCCAACGTGCCGGTGATGATGTCGACACGGTCCGTGACGTGGAAGAGCTCAGGTGTGCCGCGGCCGCCCTTGCCGACGAAGCCAACGGCGTGGGAGTCGTCGACCATGACCAGGGCGTCGTAACGATCGGCGAGGTCACAGATCTGGTCCAGCGGCGTGAACGACCCGTCCATCGAGAACACCCCGTCGGTGACGATGACCCGCCGGCGAGCGCCGGTAGCCGACTTGAGCTGGGCCTCGAGATCGGCCATGTCCGCATTCTTGTAACGCAGCCGCTGGGCCTTGCACAGACGGATCCCGTCGATCAGCGATGCGTGGTTGAGCTCGTCGGAGATGATCACGTCCTCGGCGTCGAACAGGGTCTCGAAGACGCCACCGTTGGCGTCGAAGCACGACGAGTAGAGGATCGTCGCCTCGGTGCCGAGAAACTCGGAGATCTTGGCCTCGAGCGCGGTGTGCAGAGTCTGCGTGCCGCAGATGAAGCGGACACTGGCCATGCCAAAGCCCCACTCCTGCAACGCTTCTGACGCGGCGGCAACGACCTTCGGATGGTTGGCGAGGCCCAGATAGTTGTTGGCGCAGAAGTTCACCGCGGCGACCTTGGCGGTCGTGATGTGGGCCGACTGGGCCGAGGTGAGCTCGCGCTCACTCTTGTGCAGTCCGGCTGCCGTTATCTCCTGCAGGGTGTTGGCCAGCTGGTCCTTGAACGTTCCGTACATCAGATATCTCTCTTCGTTGGTGATGCTGAGCTCGTCAGTAGGGTGAGTCCTGGGATCCACGAGGACCGGGTCTCGTCCCGGGCACAGGAACCTCAGCTCCAGTCCAGGACGACCTTGCCGCACTGTCCTGATCGCGCTGCCGCAAAGGCGTCCTGCCACTGCTCGGCGGGGTAGCGGTGGGTGATGATCGAGCGCACGGCATCGCGCAGTGTTGCCGACGTTGCCAGCATCGCGCTCATGGCATACCAGGTGTCGTACATCTCGCGGCCGTAGATGCCCTTGATGGTGATCATGTGGGTAATCACCTTGCCCCAGTCGATCGAGTACGCGTCCGTCGGCAGTCCAAGCATCGCCACCCGGGCACCATGGTTGAGGTTGGTGAGCATCTCCGCCATCGCCAACGGACTGCCGGACATCTCAAGTCCGATGTCGAAGCCCTCCCGCATACCGAGCGCGTGCTGAGCCTCCGCCAGCGTGGTGCGCGAGACGTTGACCGCCAGGTCCGCGCCGGCAGCCTTGGCGAGCTCGAGCCGATAGTCCGAGACGTCGGTGACCACGACGTATCGCGCCCCCACATGGCGTGCGATCGCAGCTGCCATGATCCCGATCGGGCCCGCGCCGGTAACCACGACGTCTTCACCCGCCAGCGGGAAGGACAGGGTCGTGTGCACGGCATTGCCCAGCGGGTCGAACACCGCGCCCAGGTCGGGGTCCATGTCATCGGGCTGCACCCACACGTTGCCCGCAGGGATCACCACGAAGTCGGCAAAAGCACCGTCGCGGTTGACCCCCACGCTCGACGTCCGGATACACACGTGGCGTCTGCCCGCTCTGCAGTTGCGGCAGGTCCCGCAGACGACGTGCCCTTCACCTGACGCCTTCTGACCGACGGCGACGGACGTGACGTCCTCGCCGATCTCGACCACCTCGCCGAAGAACTCGTGACCGATCACCAGCGGTGGTTTGACCACGGATGCTGCCCAGTCGTCCCAGGACTCGAGGTGCAGGTCCGTGCCGCACAGGCCCGCGCGCTGCACACGGATCTTCACGTCATCGGGGCCGACCGGCGGCTCGGGGCGCTCCATCAGCTCGAGACCTGGACCTGCGCTGTGCTTCACCAAAGCTCTCATGGACCCGATCCTTGCAGAGCACGGAAGTCCGGTCGTCACCGCGGGTTTGGGTACGCAATTGAGTACGCAAATGGGTACGCAAATGGGTACGCAAATATACGTCGCTGGGCGGTGGACCCGAGGTGATGTAGTGAGGATGATGTGCCTCATGGTCGACGAACGTAATGGTTCCGAGTCCACGACCGTGGTGGACCGGTCGGAGGGGTTCGGGGAGCGGTTGCTCGGGTCGCTGATTGACCGCGCACACCGGATGCCGCCACACATGATCGCTCCGCTCATCGAGCAGGAGATCGCGATCATCGGGGGGCGGGACGTCGAGGTTCTCCTTCAGGACTACGACCAGATGACGTTGGTGCCGCTGCCCGGAGAGCGGCTGATGATGGGTGGCCCGCAGGCGATCGACGAAACCTCGGCTGGTCGCGCCTTCAAGACTGACGTAATCATCGAAGAGGCACAGAGCGACGGGGTGCGGCTCTTCGTCCCGCTGCTCGATGGCACTGATCGTGTCGGCGTGCTCGCCTTCACGCTCGACTCCGTCGATGAGCACGACCTTCGGCTGTCCCGAAGACTGGCTGGGCTGGTTGCCGACATGCTGATCACCAAGAGCATGTACACCGACCGTTTCTTCCAGGCCCGGCGACGGCAGCCGATGAGCCTGTCCGCCGAGATGCAGTGGCAGCTCCTCCCGCCGCTGATGATGTCCACGCCACAGGTTGCCATCGCCGGCGCGCTGGAGCCGGCCTATGACGTTGCCGGGGACAGTTTCGACTACGCCCTCAACGACAACGTCCTGCACCTGGCCATGATCGACGCGATGGGCCATGGACTGGGCGCGGCAGTCATGGCGACCCTGGCCATGGGTGCCTACCGGCATGCCCGCCGCCTCGACGTCGGTCTGGATCAGCTGTATGCGGCCATGGACGAGGCGGTTGCCGGGCAGTTTGGCGCAGACCGGTTCGTGACTGCTCAGATGGCCCGGCTGGATGTCCGATCGGGGCTGCTGCAATGGGTCAACGCCGGACATCCCACGCCGCTGCTCCTCCGCGAACCTGACCTCGTGGCCGAGCTCACCAGCCCCACGACCCTGCCGGTTGGCTTTGGCGGGGCGACGCCGGTGATCAGTGAGCGATCGCTGGAGCGGGGTGACCGGGTGCTGTTCTTCACCGACGGGGTTATCGAGGAGGACCGAACCAGCGGCGGGGTGTCCGGCGAGACACGGCTGAGGAACCTTGTCGAGCAGATCGGCGCAAACCGGGATTCGGTCCAGGAGACGGTACGGCTTCTGTCCAGGGCGCTCATGCTCGAGCGAGGTGGCGTCACCAGCGACGATGCAACTCTGCTTCTGCTCGAATGGCGCGGGGGAACGGCCGCGCACCTGGCGCCTATCGACGAAGCGGCGTCCCCGGCCGGCTGATCCGTGAGTTGTTGGCCGGCTTGGCGATTGTGGCGTGCGTCCGATGGGTGTGGGTCAGCTGGTGCTCACCGTGGTTCGCGGCGGCGATCAATCCGGCCGTCTTCTGCGGGACCGTAAAGCTCGCCCTCTTTTCGGGGTACGTGGTTCCCGCATACGAGACACCGCCACCCGATCTCATGGGCCGCGTACTTGTGGCCGCCTGAGATGCAATCTTGGTCGACTTGGCGCACGACCTTTGCACCGAGGGCCGCCGCCCGAGCCTTGCCGGCTGCGAGCGACCTGATCAAGACGACGCCGGCGACCACAACGCTGAACGCGAGAACTGCCACCAAGATCGTTGGGGTCATGACAGTCGGTCCGTTGCCAGGACCACCAAAGAGCGCATGCCTCGACCTCTGTCTGAAGATGTCGCGAAGTCCCTACGTGGGCCCGCCTACGGCGAGCAGCATAGCCCGACCAAGGTGACGCCGCTTGTTGGGACGATGGGTCCGACGGATCGCCAACCCTGACCGCCGCCGCGAAGTCCTGCTCGAGCTGACCAGCAACGGCGCCCGGCTCGTTGCGGACGTGATGACGCGGCGTGCCCAAGAGCTGACGCGATCCTGGCCCGGGCACACATCCTGAACTCCTGCCTGACTGCGCGGGAGCGGCCTGCTCGCACTTATCGCCGCGCGCTGATCGCCGTCACCGGGAGTCCGCCGATGGTGCCGGCCCAGGTTCCTTCGACAGTGAAGCCGCTGCTGACCAACACGTCGTGCAGCGGTATTGGTCGGCAGTCGATGGTCCGCGGCCAACGCCGATGCGCTGCGATGTAGAGCCGGGTTATAAGGCTTGGTGTGTTTCCAAGCGCCAATGAGACGACGATGATCCGGCCGGGGTCCCGCAGCACCCGGCGGCATTGCGCCAAGACGACCGGGATGTCTTCGGTGGCCATGAGCTCGAGGGTGAAGCTCATGGTGATGGCATCGACGCTCGCGTCGTGAAGTGGCAGGTGACAGGCGTCGGCCTGGATAAGAGCCAGTTGGACGCCCTGGTCTTCACGCGCGAGGCGTCGGCGGGTGACCTGGGCCATTCGCAGCGACAGGTCAATTCCCATGAGGGAGCCGTCGGGACCGACCTGCCGGGCCAGTGCGGCGAGGGTATGCCCGCCGCCGACGCCGATCTCGAGAATGCGTTCGCCAGGTCGGGCGCCAAGCAGGCGCAGTCCGGCAGCGCGTGCGCGGCGTTCGAACGGCGCTTCGACCCAGTCGTACCACGGTGCGAGCCGGTCATAGGTCGCGCGCGCCTGGGCCTTCGAGCGTTCGACGGGCGCGACCCTCGCCGTCCACGAGTCGATCTCGGCGTTCACAGCTGGGCCCGGCCGCGCGAGGTGGTGGGGGAGGGGGAGCCTTTCTTTGGCATTCGTCCACCTCCGTCTCAGGGCTTGGCTCCACGATGCCCGCCCGGGGGTCATGGCGCAATCAGGCTACGCAGCATCCGTTTGGGGGTGGTCAGGAGCATGGCCACGTATCCGCCCAGCGAGCTCGTCATCCCACCTCGGCTGACCGGCGATCAGACCCTGCAACGATGCGCGTTTGCGCGAGCGCGGCCGGTCTATCCGCTGATTGCGGTGAGGGCTGCGTCCATCTGCTCGGGGCTCTGGCCGCCGGTCTTGATCTCACGCAGGATGCCGGCGGAGTCGATGAAGAAGTGGGCCGGGATCCCATAGACCCGGTAGGCCGAGGCGATGCGCGTGTCCGGGTCTGCCACCTTGGGGAACGTCAGCCCGATGCGGTCGGCGTAGTCCTTCACCGTCGCGGAGTCCTCGCGGATGAAGATCGAAAGGACGACGACGCCCTTGGGCTCGAACTTCTTGTAGGCGGCCTGGATGTCCGGCGCCTCTGCCTTGCACGCGGCGCACCACGTGGCGCCGAAGGTCAGCCAGACAGGGTGTCCCTTGTACGAGCTCAGCGAGACCTTCTTGCCATCCACCGTCGTGGCCGTGAAATCCTGCGCCGGACTGCCGACCTTGGGTGGTGCCCCATTGGTGGGCCCCGACAGCTCGATGGCTTGCAGACCCGATGCGGCTGCTGTCGGGCGGTCCATCAGATAGGCACCCCCAATGACGATGGCCGCCGTGACAGCCAGGACGGAAAGGGTCCCGAGTCGGCTCTCGCGGATACGCTCTTGCCAGCTCTTCGGCTTGGTGACCGCCGGTAGTGGGCTCATGGGGGGGTCTTCCTCTCGTATGTTGGATTGGCGCTGTGTCGAGAACGCGGTGTCGACAACGCCGTGTCGGCGTCGTGGGTGCCGGCTACTTCGCGTAGCTGTGCAGTCCGCCGAAGAAGAGGTTGCCGAAGAAGGTGAGCAGCACGGAGGCGAAGCCGGCCACGAGCAGCCACGCCGCGCGTCGTCCGACCCAGCCGCGGGCGACCCTGGCGTGCAGGTAGGCGCCGTAGACGAGCCAGGTGAGCAGCGATGCCGTCTCCTTGGGGTCCCAGCTCCAGTAGGTGCCCCAGGCGACCTGCGCCCAGACGGCGCCCAGGACGACGACCAGGGTGAGCAGCGGGAAGCCGATGATGACGGCGCGGTAGCCGAGCTCGTCCAGGACGGCGGGCTTGGGCAGTCCGTGTCGGCCTTCTTCGGGCTGGATCAGGTAGAGGCAGGCTGCGGCGAAGGAGACCGAGAACGCGCCGTAGGCGATGATCGCGACGGCGACGTGGATGGTCAGCAGCAGGTTGTTCTGCAGTGCGGGCACCAGCGGGTTGGCCGTGGCTCCGACCGACAACGCGTAGAGGAGAAGCCCGGTGGTCAGGGGGAGGATCAGCAGGGCGATGGTGCGCACGTGGTAGCGGTGCTCGAAGTACACGTAGGCGGCGATCATGCCCCAGCCGAAGGAGACGGAGAACTCGTACTGGTTGGAGAACGGCCCGTGACCGACCGCGATGGTCCGGAAGACGAGGCAGGCGGTGAGGAACACCAGGGCCAGGCGGGTGAAGTGGGTGCCGTAGAGCGCCAGAGCGCGCGGCCGTGAGGTGACGACCGGGGCAACCGTCGTGCGCCCGTCGGCGTCGACGAGGTCGTCGTCGGCGCCGTCTCGAGCGCCCACGCCGGCGTGGACCAGGGCCGGCGCGTGGTGAACGGACTTCTTGAGCGTCAGCGCCAGGACGTAGCAAGCCAGGGCCAGGACGACCAGCATGAGGCTGGCGATCAGGCTGTATTGCGAGTACTTAAGCATCGTTCTGCCCTGCTTCTTGGGTGGCACCAGACGGGGAGCCGGCGCGCTCGATGTCGGTGACTATCCGGTGGAACTGACCTTTGAACGTCACGTCACGCTTCATGGTGGAAGCGCAGAGGATCTCGCTGCCGCCAGAGGTCTTGCGGATCCGCACCCACACACGACGGTGCGGGAAGAAGAAGACCATCTAGAGCCCGAGCACCAGCAGCGCCG
>JABBOX010000053.1 GCA_012927555.1 Phycicoccus sp. | reverse complement strand
GAAGCTCCATGCCCGGGGGCCGATGGGCCTGGCCGAGCTGACCACGACCAAGTGGGTCGTCGAGGGCGACGGTCAGATCCGACAGTGAGTCACATCCGGCGCTGAGCCAGATCCGGCGCTGAGTGAGATCGATCGGTGACCAGATTCGAGACCGAACACTGGAGTCCGTCCACCGGCTAGGCTGTGCTCATGTTGTTCACGTCCACAGCCACCGCCCTTGCCACTGCAGGGACCGAGTCGGTGCGCGATATGCCGATGCCGCCGTGGGCCTTCGGCGCCATCGCCTTCGGATGCTTCATCGTGCTCCTGGGGGTGCTGTGGTCCTTCCGCAACACGGCCGCCAGGTACGACAAGCCCGATCCTGGAGCGCACACCTGACCAGGCGCGTCGGCGTCATGGGTGGGACGTTCGATCCCATCCATCATGGGCACCTCGTGGCCGCCAGCGAGGTCCAGGCCCTGTTCGACCTCGATGAGGTGGTGTTCGCCCCGACCGGTGAGCCGTGGCAGAAGGGCGCCGCCAGCGTGTCCCCGGCCGAGCACCGCTACCTGATGACGGTCATTGCCACGGCGTCAAACCCTCGCTTCACGGTCAGCCGCGTCGACATCGACCGGACCGGCCCGACCTACACGATCGACACCTTGCGCGACCTGCACACCCAGCGCCCGGACGCCGAGCTGTTCTTCATCACCGGTGCCGATGCGCTGGCCCAGATCCTGTCGTGGAAGGACGTCGACGAGCTGTGGGACCTTGCCCACTTCGTCGGCGTGACCCGGCCAGGGCATGTCCTGAGCGACATCGGCCTCCCGGCGGACCGGGTGACGCTGCAGGAAGTCCCCGCCATGGCCATCAGCTCGACCGACTGTCGCTCACGGGTCGGCGAGGGCGAACCGGTCTGGTATCTCGTGCCGGACGGCGTCGTGCAGTACATCGCCAAGCACAAGCTCTATCGGCCGGCGCCGGCCGTGCCTGCACCCACGAGCTGAGCAGGACCAATGACCGGTACGACCACAACCAGGCCGACCCCAACCAGGCCGACCACATGCAGGCCGACCACATGCATGCACGACCAACCATCAGGAGGACCGCGTGGCCGCCACGCAACACGCCATTGATCTCGCCAGGGCTGCAGCCGCAGCCGCCGAGGACAAGCTGGCCAGCAAGATCGTCGCTCTGGACGTCAGTGAGCAGCTCGCGCTCACCGACATCTTCGTTCTGGCGTCGGCTCCCAACGACCGCCAGGTCAGCGCGATCGTCGACAACATCGAGGACAAGCTGCGCGAGCTCGGCGTCAAGCCGGTGCGCAGGGAGGGTGAACGCAACGGCCGCTGGGTGCTGATCGACTTCTCTGACATCGTCGTCCACGTCCAGCACGAAGAGGAGCGGACCTACTACCAGCTTGAGCGCTTGTGGAAGGACTGCCCGGCTATCGACCTCACGGTCTGACATGCCAGCCCCCTCAACTTCCTCAACCTCTGCCTTGACCTCCACGACCTCCACGACCTCCACGACCTCCAACAAGAAGGCCGGCCGGAGGCTGATCGTCTGGCGTCACGGCGAGACCGATCACAACGCCGGCGGCATCTGGCAGGGCCAGCTCGACACGGCGTTGTCCGCCACAGGCCGGGAGCAGGCGAAGGTCGCAGCGGTCGCCCTGGCGGCATACAGCCCGGTGACGATTGTGAGCAGCGACCTCGAACGGGCAGCTGACACGGCGACGGCTCTGGCATCGCTCGTGGGTCTTCAGGTGCGCTTTGACGAGCGGCTGCGCGAGATCCACGCCGGCCAGTGGCAGGGCATGACCGCCGGAGACGTCGCTGAGCAGTTCCCTGAGGAGCAGGCTGCGCTCATGGCCGGTGACGACATCCAACGGGGGATTGACGGCGAGAGTCTTGGCCAGGTGGCTGAGCGCGCACGGGCGGCCATCGACGAGCTGCTGCCGAGCCTGGCACCGGGGGAGTGCGCCGTCATCGTCACGCACGGAGTCGCTGGGCGAGTGATCGTCGCTTCGCTGGTCGACCTGGACCAACACCTGGCCTGGCAGTCCATCGGCGGGCTGCACAACTGCCACTGGGCCGAGCTGCGCGAATATGCCGGTGGGTGGCGCATCGCGGCATGGAACGTCGGCCCAAAACCCCTGTGAGCATCCCGATTTGGTGAATGACGGGGGGTGGCCGATAAACTCTCCCACGGTCCCGACCACTGGGGCACCGCACGAGCAATCGTGAGGGGCTGTGGCGCAGCTGGTAGCGCACCTCCATGGCATGGAGGGGGTCAGGGGTTCGAATCCCCTCAGCTCCACCGAAGACGACAAAGGGCACCTGACCAGTGGTCGGGTGCCCTTCGTCGTGTCCCGCTGTGTTCGCCGAGGGTGCTGGCGCTCAGCCGAGCGTGGTGGCTGTCATGACCATGCTGTCTCAGCCGGGTTCGGTTGTGGGTTCGAGGACCACCACGGCCGTTGGCGACGGTCGGCGACTCGCGTAGCCGTCGAGATCCTTGTCCACGGACCTCCACAGGTCCCACAGCCTGGACCGCTCATCTCCGGTCGCGGCGTGGGCGACGACCTCGCGGGTCCCGCCCTTGATCTGGACCCGGACCTGTGGGTGCTCCTGGAGGTTCAGCCACCACGCGGGCTCTGCTTCGCCCCAGCCGTTCATCGCCAGTGTCACCAGGTTCGGGCCGTCCTCGAGGTAGCCGAGGATCACCGACCGCTCCTGACCGCTGCGGCGGCCGATGGTGGTCACTCGCATGGCGCCCCAACGCTGGGCCCGAGCGTGCCACAGGCCAAGACGACCACCGGTGACCCGGAACAGACCTCGGTGCACCTTCCAGAAGAGCTTGATGAACCATCGCGGCTGCAGTCGTGGGAGCCGATCGCTCGCTGCCGGCATACCCTCTCCTGCCCCGGCCGACAGGACCAGTGCCGCCGCTACGGGGATGACCGGAAGCAATCGCTTTCTCATGCTGTATCTCCTCCTCAGCCCTTGGTACCTCAGCCCTTGATGCCCTCAGTCCCTGGTGGTGAGCGGCAGCGTCTGCAACCGCCGCACGGCGAGCACGATCGCTCCGATCGTCGTGGCCGCGAGCAGCACAAGGGCCGCCGTGAGGCTGACGTCGGAGGTCACACCCCACACGGGCGCTCGATCGCCGAGCATGTTCTCTGCTGCGGCCAACGCCCACTGCCGAATGCTGACGTTGCGGACGCCGGGCACGTAGCCGCCCAGCACGGTCTCCCACAGCAGCGCGTAGAGCAGGCCGATGATCACCACGTTCCTGGTGACGACCGACAGGGCGACGAAGACCGCCGTGTAGGCGAGGGCAGCCAGGGTGGCGGTGACGCCGTAGGCCCAGCCCAGGCGCGTGCCCTCATCTCCCGCGATCTCGACCGCGGCGATGATCGGCAGTACGGCGAAGACCAGGGTCGCACCCCAGGCGACGATCAGCTTCGACCAGAGGATGGTGCGCCGCGGCACGGGCTTGGCCAGCAGGTAGACGATCGAACCGTCGTCGATCTCGGTCCCGATCACCCCGGTGCCGATCAGCAGGCACATCAGCGGCAGGAGCGTACCCACCGAAAACTCGTTGGTCAGCTTCACCGTGCTCTGCGGGTCCCCGCCTGAGGCCCAACGCACGAGACCGGCCATCAGCAGCAGAAGGAGCGGCAGGAGCACGAACAGGACGGCTCGGCGTCGGCCCAGCAGCCCGCGCACGGTCAGGTGCATCACGACGAAGATCATCGGGCCACCAGGTAGGCGAAGACGCTCTCGAGGGACTCGTCCGCAGGGGAGACGTCGAGGAGCCGGATCCCGCTGTCGCGAGCCAGTCTGGGCAGGGCATGGACAAAGACCCCCAGGTCCGGGGCCTGCACGGCGAGGCTCCCCGAGGTCAGGTCGACGGTGTCGGCGGACCCGTCGGCGATGATGGCCGCCGCGAGCCGACGGTCGTCGCTCGAGCTGATCGTGTACTTGTGAGGACGCTCGGTCATCAGCCGCCGGATCCGGCGGAAGTCCCCGGACGCGGCATGCCGCCCGGCGACGAGAACCTCGATCGTGCCGGCGATCTCCTCGACCTCCTCAAGGATGTGGCTGCTGAACAGGACCGTGCGGCCCTGCTCGCCGAGCCGGCGCAGCAGGTCCATCAGGTGCAGCCGTTGGCGCGGGTCCATACCGTTGAACGGCTCGTCCAGCAGCAGGACCGACGGGTCGTGCACCAGGGCGATGGCCATCTTCACCCGCTGCTTCATGCCCTTGGAGTAGGTGCTGATGTCGCGGTCCTTCGCGTCCGTCATGTCTACGGTCTCCAACGCCGCAAGGGCCGCACCCTCGGCGTCGGGCAAGTGCTGCAGCCGCGCATTGGCGACGACGAACTGCCAGCCGGTGACCATGTCGTACATGGCCTCCGTCTCCGGCACCAGGCCGATGGTGCGGTAGATGCCCGGGTGCCGCCACACTGGCGTCCCATCGAGGGTGACGGTGCCCGCCGACGGTGCCAGGAACCCGCCCATCATCGCGATCAGGGTCGACTTCCCTGCGCCGTTCGGTCCGAGGAGCCCGGTGACGCCGGGGCCGATCGTCATCGTCACGTCGTTGGCCGCGACGACGTTGCCGTACCAGCGGGAGACGTGATCCAGGACCAGGGTGCTCATACGCCACCGACCTTCTGGTAGCGGCGGATCAGGATGGCCAGGCACGCGCCGACCGTTGCGACCGCGAGGGATCCGAACACGAGCAGACCCAGTGGGCCGGCGGGGTAGGCGGTGCTGTTGGATGGTTCGACGCCGAGCAGCCGCACCGCGATCCCGTCGACGAGGCCGTACGGGTTGAGGGCGGGCAGGTAGGACGCAACCGTCGGGTAGCCCTTGTCCTTCGCGATGGCGATCAGGATCTGCACGACCCCGCTGACAACCAGCAGTCCGGTGATGATCGCCGCGACGCCCACGCCGCGGCGCAGGGTGAAGGCTGCGATCACCAGGGCGATCCCGCTCAGGATCAGCGCCAGGATGGCCACGGTGAGGATGCCGCCGGCCCAGCCGACAAGCTGGGCACCCACCGGCAGCTTCATCAGCAAGGCGCCGACCAGCAGAAGCGTCTCCGCCAGGGCGAGGACGGCGAACATCGAGATCGCGAGCCCGCCGAACTTCGCGAGCACGTAGTCGCTGCGCCTCATGGGCCGTGACAGGTACAGCGGCATCACTCCATGTCGCAGATCGCGGGACACGCAGTACGGCGCAGCGCCGGCCACGAACAGCGAGATCACCAGCTCCATCGAGCCTGGGTACTGGGTGTACGAGATCCCCAGCTCGTTGCCACCGGTCAGCAGGATCACGACGGCGATGACCAGCGGCGGGATCAACAGGATGGCGATGAGCACCCACGGCATGACCTTCGACTTGGCTGGGCGCCCGAGCCCGAACACCCCGCGCACGGTCTCGACCAGGAGGGACCGCACGACCCAGCCCCGGCCGAACCGCTGTCCGTCGTAGTGCCGGAAGCCGATGTCGTGAATGACGTCGCCGGTCGGGGCAGCGGGTTGCGCTGGCCCGGCTGACGCAGCGGGTACAGCTGACGCAGCCGGCGCGGCCGACGCAGCTGATGCGGCGGTGCCGGGGACGGGCTCAACGCTGGACATCTGCGCCCTCCTGCTCGGGCCGGAAGATCTCGGTGAGGTGGTGGCGCCGTCGCTGCATCCGGACGAGTCCGACGCCGAGGTCGGCCGCGCCGTCCTGCACCGCGTCGAACACCCACTCGCCGGCGAGCTCCACGGTGAAGGTGTGTGCGCCGCCGTCGTCGGCCACCTGAGCCCCGGCGGCGCGCAACCGCGCGACGAGCTCGGGCCCCCCGTCGGTGACCTCCACCAGCACGACCCCGCTGAGCTGGGTTGCGTCTGCTGTGGAGGTGGACCGCTGCAGTACGCCGTTCTCGATCACCACGAGGTGGTCGGAGATCTTCTCGAGCTCGCCGAGCAGGTGCGAGGTCACCACGACCGAGATGGAGAAGTCCGTGCTGATCCGCTGGATCAGGGTGAGCATCTCGTCGCGACCGGCCGGGTCCAGCCCGTTGGTGGGTTCATCGAGCAGGACGAGCTTCGGGTCGTGCACGAGCGACTGGGCGAGCTTCACGCGCTGCCTCATGCCGGTGGAGTACCCGCCGATCGGCCGGTATCGCTCCTCGTACAGGCCGACATGGCGCAACGTGTCCGCGGTGCGTTCGCGCGCGACCGCGGACGGCAGCCCCGACATTCGCGCCATGTGCACCACGAACTCGGTGGCCGACACGTCCGGGGGGAGGCACTCGCTCTCCGGCATGTATCCGACCAGCTGCCGGATCGCGAGGCCCTGCGTCGCGCAGTCCAGTCCGAGCACCCGCGCCCCGCCCGACGTCGGTGCCAGCAGGCCGAGCAGGACCTTGATCAACGTCGACTTGCCCGCACCATTGGCGCCCACCAGGCCGACGACGCCCTCGGGCATCTCAACGGTGAGCTGGGACAACGCCGTGATCGGGCCGAAGGTACGGGTCAGGTTCTCGACCACGACGGATCGTCCGGCCGGCGACGCGTCACCAGGGTCGCGGGCGCCCGTGAAGTCGCGGCTGCCAACGGAGGGGTCCAGGCCTGCGATCATGCCCTCCCGCGCCCGCGACGTTCGGTCATCTTTGTTGATTTCATCGCTCCTGAACTCAGCGCCCCACTGACCACCGTGGCGGAACAGGTTTGGTCCTTGAACCGTTCAGCGTCAGGCAGAGCGTGCTACCTCAGGTAGGGCCAGAAGTCCCGGCAATGGTCAGTTTGCGCGTCGCACAGCATCGGCCACTTTGTTGAAGCGAGGTTCGTCCAGAGCTGCTCCCTCGCGGCGGACCCGATCAGGGTTGACGCGCACGATCCGGTCGACCCGTACCTCGCTCGCGCGGCCATGGCTGTCCCAGGTGCCCGTTCCGACATCGGTCCAGAGACGACCGGCCCGCGCCTCCTGATCGGCGTCGTGGTCGTGGTCCTTGCTGGTCAGCGGCAGAGCCAGCAACCATGGCCCATCCCGACCGATCACCAGCACGGGACGGTCCTTGCCCTGGCTGTGGTCCTCTTCGTACGGCACCCAGGTCCAGACGATCTCGCCGGGGTCGGCCACATTGTCGTTCCCCGGGATGGGCGCGTAGGTGATCTCGGGGGTCCCCACAAAGTCACCCGGGTATGCCGTGCCTCTCGCCGGTGTAGGTCTCTGTGTAGGCGTCAGTGTGTCGCCTTGGCGCCCGGTTCGGCCCAGCACCCGGCCGAGAGCCCTCGCCAGCTGAGATCCCCTACGGCTGCGCTTCACCATGCGCCGACCCTAGCGCCGAGCCATTCGAGATAGCGCAGGTGCGTCATTGATGGCGTAGCCGCGCAGGTGCCCGATCAATGACGGACCTGCGCCAAGTGGCCGGTCAGTACATCTAGCCTTGGCCCGTGAGCATCGACGTCGAAGGCACCTCGGTCGAAGGCACGGTGCTCTCCGTGAACCTCGCGCGCGTCCGGCCCAACCCGGACAAACGCGAGGTCGGCCTGACCGGCATCGACAAACTGCCCACGACGGAGCCGGTTCTGGTGCGGGCGCCCGGCACCAAGCGCGACGGGGTGGGCAGCGGGCTGGTCGGGGACATGGTTGGCGACCGCCTCAACCACGGGGGCGACGCCCAAGCCGTGTATGCGTACGCCAGAGAGGATCTCGACCACTGGGAGTCCGTGCTGGGGCGCACTCTGGCGGGCGGCGTATTCGGCGAGAACCTCACCACGACCGGGATCGATGTCAACGCAGCGGTGATCGGCGAGCGCTGGGCCATCGGGGACGAGCTCGAGCTGGCGGTGACCGTCCCGCGCATACCGTGTGGCACGTTCCGGGCCTGGATCGCCGAGCGCGGCTGGCTGCGGACGTTTGCCCGGGCCGCGATGCCGGGCACGTACCTGAGTGTGGTCCGCCCCGGGCTGGTCCGCGCCGGCGATCCCATCACCGTGGTCCACCGTCCATCTCACGGCGTCACGGTCGCCCAGGTGTTCCGCGCGCTCACTCTCGAGCCCGAGCTGTTGTCGTCGATCCTGGCCGCTGACGAGCTCCTGGAGGAGACGAAGGAGAGGGCGCGAGCGGGACGGACCTTCTCGCTCGACTGATCAGAGCCAGCCGCGGTGCGTGGCCAGGGAGTCGAGGAAGACCTGGGCGTAGTACCGCTGGTGATGCCTGAGAGCCATGGTGGCTCCCGGCGGTGGTTCGTCCTCGCAACACACCAGCATGTAGACCGCCAACAGGGCCAGCCAGACGTCCAGGGCGTGCGGGTCCGCGGAGCGGGACAGCGGCGTCGAGTCCAGAAGCTCGCCAAGGTCGTGTCCGTGTGCCTGCATGGATGGGATCACTGACACCCAGTCGCACCAGGCCGGTCCCAGCGTGACCCAGTTCCAGTCCAGCACGTATGCGCGGTCGGCCACGTCGCCGGCTCTGCGTCCGATGAGCAGGTTGTCCGGCCGCAGGTCGCAGTGGACGAGGCGGTCGTCCTGAGCCCGGGCTTTCGGCGCATCGGTAGCCCGCAGCATGTCGGCACCCCGCAGCGCGTCGGTGTCTGCGGCCAGTGCGAGCACCTCGTCGATCCTCGCGGGGAGCCACTGGGGGAGGAGGTCGAGGGAGCCGGGAAGTGTCATCCCGTGGGTGAGTGCGCCGCCCAGTCTCTGGTCCTCGAGCAGGTCGTCGACCACGTGCCCGGGCGTCAGCGCGGCCAGCGCACTGGTGGGCACCTCTGCGACCCGTTCGCAGGCTGAACGGACCAATCCGATTTCATCGGGCGTCCACGGGAGACCTGGCAGCTGCCCCTCGACCCAGTCCAGCGCCAGAACCCGGCCGCCGTCGCCAGATGTGCCCGCGCCGATCATCGCCACCGCGGGGATCTGATCGCCCAACGCCTCGAGCACCTGCGCCTCCCGGTCGAGGGACAGGACCGGAAAGGGGAACTCGGCCCCGGACGCCTTGAGGAAGGCCCGACGACCGTCCCGCAGACGGACGCCCCCGGCATACGCGTTCGTGAATCCGGAGGTCACTGGCGGTGCAGCCGCGACAACGGGTGAACCCAGCGCCAGGTCAGCGGCCTCGCGGACTGCCAGGGACAGGTCGGCGTAGTGGATGCGCTCAGAGGTGGCGTGGTAATTGACGCCCGGTGTGTGTAGCGACGTCGTGTGCAGGGACGTTGAAGGTCGAGCTGTGGACGCCGGGCTCATACGGCCAGAGTCTGCCTGCCGCGGACGAAGGCGGGCAAACGAATTCGGCTGTGGCAGACAACTCAGCGTTGCTGAGATCGATTTCGAGTATCGGTGCGCGGCTGGGAACATTGGTCAGTGACAGAAGCCGCGATCGTGCACGACGCCGATCTTGTCGACGTCGAGCCCACGGCACCCGGCGAACATGTCAACTTCGCGATCTTTGCGCTCGCGATCGGCGGGTTTGCCATTGGCACAACCGAATTTGTCACCATGGGCCTGCTCCCAGAGATTGCCACCGGCGTCGGCATCACGATCCCCACAGCCGGTCACATCGTTTCCGCGTACGCCCTCGGTGTCGTCGTTGGCGCTCCGCTGATCGCGACCTTGGCAGCACGGCTCTCGCGCAAGTCGGTCCTGGTGTGGCTCATGGTCGCCTTCGCTGCCGGAAACATCGTCTCCTCGATGGCGGACAGCTATCCGCTGCTGATGCTCGCCAGGTTCCTTTCCGGTCTGCCGCACGGGGCGTTCTTCGGCATCGGCGCCGTGGTGGCCGCTTCGCTCGTGCCGAGGCATCGGCGCACGTGGGCGGTCTCGATGATGCTCGCCGGGCTGACCGTGGCCAATATCGTCGGAGTTCCCCTGACCACGTGGGTGGGTCAGCACTTCGGCTGGCAGTGGCCCTATGCGTTGGTCGGCGTGATTGCCCTGGTCACGGTGGCCGCCACCGTGGCCTGGGTGCCGCATCAGGCTGCTGAGGGTGATGCCTCCATGCGGGCCGAGCTGCGTTCGCTCAAACGACTTCAGGTCTGGCTCGCCCTGCTCATCGGAACGGTGGGGTTCGGCGGCATGTTCGCGACGTACGCCTACATCGCACCCACGATGACCGAGCTCACCGGCTATGCGCCGGCGGCGGTCCCCTTGATCCTCGCGATCTACGGGATCGGAATGACGACAGGGGCGTTTCTGTCGGGACGCGTCGCGGCATACGGCCTCATGCGGGGGATCTTCTTCAGTCTGGCGGCCATCGCCGTGATCCTGATGCTGTTCGGCTTCGCCGCGCACAACAAGGTGACTGCGGTCCTGGCGGTGTTTCTGCTGGGCGTGGTGCCCACCATCCTGGTGCCGATGCTGCAGACCAGGCTGATGGACGTCGCCCATGAGGGCCAGTCGCTGGCTGCCGCGCTCAACCACTCCACGCTCAACATGGCCAACGCTCTGGGCGCCTGGCTCGGCAGCATCGTCCTGGACGCGGGGTACAGCTACGAGTGGCCGAGTCGGGTGGGCGCCGTGCTCGCGGTTGCGGGCCTCGGCGTCGCCGCGGTCTCGGTGCTCGTCGGACGGGGGCAGGCCCGTCATGCCTGACCTGGCCGACGATAGATCTCTGTGGGCGGTGGCTGGCCTCTTCGCGGTGAACGGCACTCTTGTCGGCGGCTTCGGCGCGACGTTGCCGGCTCTGCGCGAGCGGTTGGGCGTCGATGCGGGTGGGCTGGCGGTGGTGCTGGTCTCGCTGGCGGCGGCTGCGCTGGTTTCCATGCAGATCGGGGGGCGCCTGGCCGACCGCCGCGGTGCCAGGAGCGTCGTGCTGCCGGCGTCCGCGCTGTTGATCGCGGGGGTCGCGGCCCTGGCCTTCGCTCGGACCCTTCCGCTCGCCGCTGCCGCAGCCGCGTTGGCCGGGCTGGGCAACGGAGCCATGGATGTCTCGATGAATGCCCTCGGTGTCCGGGTGGAGCAGGCTCGGGTGAAGCCGGTGATGAGCAGGTTGCATGCCGGCTTCAGCGTGGGAAGCCTGTTCGGCGCGTCGGCGGTCGTCCTCATCGCCCGGCTGGCTGCCGCGGGTGCCGGCGTTTGCGGTGCTGCTGGGGGCCATGGCGTTCAGCTTCGGCCTGGCTGAGGGCACGGCTGTCGATTGGTCATCGGTCCATGTCACTGATGTGGCGCGGGTCGAGCCATCGACAGGTGCGCTGGGCCTGGTGGCGGTCAGCGCGTTCATGGTCCTGATCAGATTGTTCGGCGACCGGGCGGTCGCGGCATTCGGTCGTGCGAACGTCGTGCGCCTCGGCGGGCTGGTGGCATCTATCGGCTACCTCGTGGCGATCGTCGGCCAGTCGCTCCCCGTCCTGCTGGTGGGCTGGGCCATGGTCGGCCTCGGCGTCGGCATGATCGCTCCGCAGGTCTACGCGGCCGCCGGCCACGCAGGAGGGGGGCGGATGCTCGCGGTCGTGGTGACGTTCGGCTATGGCGCCTTCCTCATCGGCCCGGCGATCATCGGTGCGCTGATCAGGCAGGTCGGCATCCGTCATGCCATGGTCCTCCCCCTGGTTCTGAGCGTGGCCCTCGTGGCGCTGTCCAGCGCGCTGTCCCGCTCTGAGCCACGGTCGGGCGCGGAGGCTGGGCGTGGGAGACTGTGATGACCGCTCCCAAGACCAGATGAGGTAGTTCGCCCGTGTCACCCATGGCTCGTACCGCCCTGCAACCGCACGCGACGCCGCCGGACCTCATCCGAAACTTCTGCATCATCGCCCACATCGACCACGGCAAGTCGACCCTGGCCGACCGGATGCTGCAGATCACCGGGATCGTGGACCCTCGTGCGATGCGCGCGCAGTACCTCGACCGCATGGACATCGAACGCGAGCGTGGCATCACCATCAAGTCCCAGGCCGTGCGCATGCCGTGGGAAGTCGACGACGTCACCTACTGCCTGAACATGATCGACACGCCGGGCCACGTGGACTTCACCTACGAGGTATCCCGATCGCTGGCCGCGTGCGAGGGGGCGGTCCTGCTCGTGGACGCCGCGCAGGGCATCGAGGCCCAGACCCTGGCCAACCTTTATCTCGCGATGGAGAAGAACCTCCACATCATCCCGGTGCTGAACAAGATCGACCTGCCCGCGGCCCAGCCGGAGAAGTATGCCGAGGAGCTCGCCAAGCTGATCGGCTGCCAGCCCGAGGAGTGCCTGCGCGTCTCGGGCAAGACCGGTGGCGGAGTCGAGCCGCTCCTGAACAAGATCGTCCGAGACCTGCCAGCGCCGGTCGGCGACCCCAACGCTCCGGCGAGGGCGATGATCTTCGACTCGGTCTATGACACGTATCGCGGTGTCGTGACGTATGTGCGCGTGGTGGACGGCAACCTCAACCCGCGCGAGAAGATCCTGATGATGTCGACCAAGGCAACTCACGAGCTGCTCGAGATCGGCGTGATCTCTCCCGAGCCGGTGGTCTCCAAAGGGCTGGGCGTGGGCGAGGTGGGTTACCTCATCACCGGGGTGAAGGACGTGCGTCAGTCGCGCGTCGGCGACACGGTGACCAACGCGTCCAAACCGGCCACCGTCGACCTGGGCGGCTACCGCGACCCCAAGCCGATGGTGTTCTCGGGTCTCTACCCCATCGACGGCTCGGACTACCCCGACCTGCGCGACGCCCTGGACCGGCTCAAGCTCAACGATGCCGCGCTGGTCTATGAGCCCGAGACGTCAGCCGCGCTCGGGTTCGGCTTCCGGGTCGGGTTCCTGGGCATGCTGCACCTGGAGATCGTGCGCGAGCGGCTCGAGCGTGAGTTTGACCTCGAACTGATCTCGACGCTGCCCAACGTCGTCTACGAGGTCAACCTCGATGACGGCAAGGTCATCACGGTGACCAACCCGAGCGAGTTCCCGGACGGCAAGATCGGCGACATCCGCGAGCCGGTGGTGAGGGCGACGATCCTCTGCCCCAGCGAGTTCATCGGGTCGGTCATGGAGCTCTGCCAGACCCGCCGCGGCACCTTGCGCGGCATGGACTACCTCTCCGAAGAGCGCGTCGAGATGCGCTACACCCTCCCGCTGGCCGAGATCGTCTTCGACTTCTTCGACCAGCTGAAGTCCAAGACCCGCGGATACGCGTCCCTCGACTACGAACCCGACGGCGAGCAGACTGCCGACCTTGTCAAGGTGGACATCCTTCTCCAGGGTGAGGCTGTCGATGCCTTCAGCTCGATCGTGCACAAGGACAAGGCCTACTCCTACGGCGTCATGATGGCGTCCAAGCTGCGTGAGCTCATCCCGCGCCAGCAGTTCGAGGTGCCGATCCAGGCCGCGATCGGTGCCCGGATCATCGCCCGCGAGACGATTCGCGCGATGCGCAAGGACGTTCTCGCCAAGTGCTACGGCGGTGACATCTCGCGCAAGCGCAAGCTGCTCGAGAAGCAGAAGGAAGGCAAAAAGCGGATGAAGATGGTCGGCCGGGTCGAGGTGCCCCAGGAGGCCTTCATCGCCGCGCTGTCCAACGACGCCGCGTCCGGTGGGGACCGGACCAAGAAGTAGTTCCGCCATGGAAAGCATCCCGGCAGCAGACACCAGGCCGGCAGCAGACACCAGGCCGGCGGGGGATGGCGGCCCGACCGCGGAGAGCAGCCTGGCGGGGCCGTTCCAGCGTCGGTCGGTCTCGTTCGTCCACCGTGACCACCGTCTCCGCCCCACCATGCAGCGGACCTGGGACGAACACCGCAAGCGCTTGATGATCGACGTGCCGAGAGCGCGGGCAACCACGTCGGTGGCCGCAGGCTTTCTCCTCGATGCGATGCGGGACTTCGGCAGGGAGGCTCCGCTGGTCGTCGAGATCGGCTCCGGCACCGGAGATGCTGTTGTGCGCGCGGCACAGGCCCATCCCGGCACGAACTTCCTGGCCGTTGACGTCTATCGCCCCGGCCTGGCCGCGACGGTGGCCAAGATCGTCCACCACGAGCTCACCAACGTCCGGCTGGTAGACGCCGACGCGGTGCAGGTGCTCAAACACATGTTGACCCCCGCGAGCGTGGCCGAGATCTGGGTCTTCTTCGCCGATCCCTGGCACAAGGCGCGTCACCACAAGCGGCGGTTGGTCAACCCGGCCTTTGCCGAGCTCGCCGCATCCCGCCTTGCCCAGGGCGGGACGCTGCGGCTGGCGACCGACTGGCTGGACTACGCGGAACAGATGCGCGAGGTGCTCGACGCACATGGCTCGCTGACCAACCCGTATGCCGCAGACCCCGGCTTCGCCCCGCGCTTCGAGGGTCGGGCGATGACCCGGTTCGAGGAGAAGGGGCTTGCGTCCGGCCGCGCCATCTATGACCTCGAGGTCCGGCGGGACTAGCGCCATCGACGCCTCGAGGTCAGGACGTGCCCAATGGCCCGCTAGCTGGGGACGTGGCAGACGGCTTCGACGTTGTTGCCGTCGGGATCGCGGACGAACACCCCGTAGTAGGACTCGTGGTACTCCGGCCAGACCCGCGGCTCGTGCAGGATCTCTGCGCCGCCAGCGACCGCCGCATCGAAGAACGCATTGACCGCGTCTCGCGAGGGTGACTGAAAGGCGATGTGTGACTCTCTGAATCCTTCGCCGGTCGCGTGAACGCCGAGCCAGAAGGTGGGGGCTTCCGTGCCGTAGCCAATGACCTCGCCGAAGTCCATGATGCGGTGGCCGCCCAGAGGAGCAAGGACCGCATCGTAGAACTGGGCGCTGGCGTCGACGTCTGAACACTGGATCGACAGGTGATCAATCATGGACCGATTGTGCTGCATGCGCCGGAAAAGGTGCAGGCCCCGGGGAGTATGAGTCTCCGGGGTCTGCGGTTGATCATCGACGGTGAAGACCGACAATCTCACGGTGTTCCACTGGCTCTCTCCGCACGCTTCACCTGGCGGTTCCAGCAGGCAAGCCCACTGGTCAAGAACCCGTTTTCCATCCGATCCCGCTCCCGTTTCCGAGGGCGTACTGAGAGTTCTATCCCGAGGTGGCGAGGGTCCGCAAGCGGTCTGGCAAAGTATTTTCGGCGTACCGGCGTGTCGCCCTCGACACGCCGGATACGTCGTGTGTCCCGGCGCCCGACTCGCCTCAGGCCTGGGGATCGGCCTGGGGATCGGCCCGGGGATCGGCCGTGGATCGCCTTGGGAACAAACAGCTTCCCACTGAAGCAGCCCGACGGGAATGTCCCGGACTGAACTCACCCCACTGAAGTCCCCCGGACAAAGGTGCAGGCCCCGGGGAGTATGAGTCTCCGGGGCCTGCGGTTGATCATCGGCAATGAAGGCCGACAATCTCACGGTGGTTCGCTGGCTCTCTCCGCCCGC
>JABBOX010000048.1 GCA_012927555.1 Phycicoccus sp. | reverse complement strand
GCACCGACCTCACTATCGTCTACAGCGTCAAAGACCAGCCCGACCCTTCATGAATCAACTCGCTACGTCAGGAGTTCTGGAGTCATCGTGAACCCGGGTTTTCAGTGGTCAGCATGGGATCGGCAGGTGTGCCCTGCGGACTCACGCGAGAGCCTGCGTCCCGGGCGCCCGGTGGTGCATCCCGGCAGGTGTCACACTCCACAGGTGACTCACCCGCGCACGCCGTCCCTGGCCGTCATCGGCGGCTCCGGTTTCTACTCTTTTCTCGACGACGTCGAGCACGTCGAGCTCGACACGCCTTCTGGCGTCCCGTCCGCACCTATCGCGATCGGATCGGTCGGCGCGCGGACGGTTGCGTTCTTGCCCCGGCATGGGGTGGACCACGAGTTCCCGCCGCACCGGATCAACTACCGGGCGAACATCTGGGCGTTGCGCTCTTTGGGGGTGCGGCGCACCTTTGGCCCGTGCGCGGTCGGTGGTCTGTCCGCCGTCCTCACCCCGGGAGAGATGGTGGTACCCGATCAGCGCGTCGACCGCACCACCTCGCGCACGCAGACCGGGGCGGTGCACGCCCCGTTCTCCGACCCGTACTGCCCCGCGCTGCGCGGGGCGCTGCTCGCGCGGGACGCTCGCGCGCGCGACCGGGGACGATGGTGATCATCGAGGGCCCCCGGTTCTCGACGCGAGCTGAGTCCCAAAGTTGTGCGGCCGCCGGCTCGTCTTTGGTCAACATGACGGGGCATCCCGAAGCGGTCCTGGCGCGGGAGCTGGGCGTCTGTTACGCGGGCCTGGCGCTGGTCACGGATCTGGACGCCGGGGTGGACGCCCGCGCCGCAGTGCACCAGGGAGCGGTGTTCGCGACGTTCGCCCAGCACATCGACCGGATGAAGCGGCTGCTCTCGGGTGCGATCGCCGACCTCGACGATCGACCGGACTGCTCATGCGCCGCGTGGCTGCAGGACGTCACCCTCCCGTTCGAGCTGCCGTGAGGGTTCTGCTGACGGGCGCCGCCGGTTTCATCGGGTCGGCGATCTGGACCGAGCTGGCCGCTCGCGGGCACGAGGTGATCGCGGTGGACGCCTTCATCCCGCAGGCGCACCCGATCGACGTCGACCCACGCCCGGACCTGCACCGACACGACGTGCGTCGTGCCATGGAGTGGGTCGCCCTTTTCCGGGGCGTCGATGTGGTGTGCCACCAGGCGGCCATGGTGGGTGCCGGCGTGACGGTCTCGGACCTCCCCGCCTACGCCGGTCACAATGATCTCGGGACCGCAGCGTTGTTGGCGGCGATGCACGCAGCGGGCGTGAGCCGGATCGTCCTGGCGTCCTCGATGGTGGTCTACGGCGAGGGGCGCTACGTCTGTGCGACCCACGGCGAACAGGAGCCCGCGCCGCGAAGTCTTGCGGCGCTCGACGCCGGGGACTTCGAGAACCACTGCCCGAGCTGCGGGGGAGCGCTGGCCTGGGAGACGGTCGCTGAGTCCGCCCGGCTCGATCCGCGGAGCAGCTACGCGGCCAGCAAGCTCGCTCAGGAGCACTACGTGGCAGCCTGGACGCGCCAGGCGCCGGGCACCGCGATCGCGCTGCGGTACCACAACGTGTACGGCCCGCAGATGCCCCGCAACACCCCGTATTCAGGGGTCGCGGCCCTGTTCAGGTCGGCGATCGAGGCCGGGGGCGTTCCTGAGGTGTACGAGGACGGCGGTCAGATGCGCGACTTCGTGCACGTGTTCGATGTCGCCCGAGCTAACGCGATCGCGGTCGAGGCCGTGGCGCTGGCGCAGGTGGAACGGGGTGCCGTCTACAACGTGTGCTCGGGTCAGCCGGTCTCGATCCTGGACGTCGCGCGCAGCGTCGCCTCGGGGACCGGGTCCGGTCGCGAGCCGGTCGTGACGGGTCGCTACCGGGTCGGGGACGTGCGACACATCGTGGCTTCGCCGGATCGGGCCGAACGCGAGCTCGGGTTCACCGCCGAGATCGGGCCCCGCGACGGCCTGCCGCGGTTCGCCACGGAGCCGCTGCGGGCGTGATGGTCACCAGGGGGTCCGGAGAAGATGCTGGACGATGATCGCGAAACCCACCTGGAGGGCGAGGCCGCCGCGCCGCCAGCGTTCGGGCAAGAACGCGCACGACAGCATCAGCCAGGGCACGAACGGGAGCCAGATCCGTTCGACCTCGGCCTTGCTCATCAGTGTGAGGTCGGCGACGAGGACCATGATCACGCCTGCCGCGGTCAGCGCGCCCAGGACATGGCGGCTCGGGCGTCTGAGCGCCGCGACCAGCTCACTCCCCGTGGACGCGAGCGCGGCACCCAGCAGGGGGCCCGCGCTGAACAGCAACGCCGCGATGTCGCCCCAGAGCCAGTAGCTCGCCGGGCGTCGACTGGCGATGCCGGCCCAATACCTCTCCTGCAGCACTGGAAAGGCCTCCCACCACACGAAGCCGAGAGCGGCAAATACCAGCACCACTGCGACCGCGGCGGCGATGGCGAATGGCAGCGGAAACCAGGACCGGGCCACCAGCAGAATGGTCAACGCGAGCACGCCCAGCAGCGGGAGGCCGTAGGACATCAGGGTGCAGTACCCCAGGAGCGCTCCTGCGAGCAGGGACCACGCCGGCGATCGGCGAGTGGCTGCCAGTGCCAGCGCCGCTGCTCCCCAGGCGGCCACGGCGGCGAACAGCGCGTCGGCGGACACTGCCTGCCAGATCGCGACGGGCCCCAGGATCAGGAAGGGCAGTGCACGGCGCACGGGCAGCTCGGCGCCGAGCGCGCGAGCGGTCACGAGCACGGCCACGGGCGTCGTCGCGGCCACGAGGGTCACGACCAGGCCGGCTGCCAGGCCCGAACCGAGACCGAGTCGAACGAGCAGAATGAAGAACAGGAGCGCGCCGGGCGGGTGTCCCGCGACGTGGACCGGCCAGCCGTTCGGACCATCGGGGATCCGGCTGACGAACTCCCGCAGCAGGGCAGGCACATCGGCGGTGGCGCGGGCGGTGTTGAGGTATTCGTACTGGCCGTCCAGGATGTTTCCGATCCCGGGCACCCCGTCGACGAGCGCGAGCGAGAGCATCCAGCCCCAGCCCGTCAACCACGTGACGGTGAGGAGCGTCCGCCAGGGCAGGCGTCGGGCGAGGTCGAGCGCCCCCAGCACCCCGGCGGCACCGATCACGAGCGCGGGCACCGTTCCTGGGCCCACGCGCGGGGACCAGGAGGCGATCACGGGATGCAACGCGGCGAAGTCCACCTTCCAGCCCGTGAGGACCGGGACCGCCATCGCGAGGGCCATCAGGAGTGCCGCCGCCCCGAGACCCCGCGCGGGCACGGATGCCTGGCGAAAGCGGGTGGTCACGGCTCGATGATAGGCAGTCAGCAACAGCTCAGCAGGACGTTGTCTATTGTCGAGCCCATGGTCCGACGATGCGACGTGATCTTCCCCTGCAAGGACGAAGCGGCTGCGATACCCGCCTTGCTCGCCCACGTTCCAGCGGGTTTCGGCATCATCGTGGTGGACAACGGCTCGATCGACGACACAGCGGAGGTCGCCAAGCGGTGCGGCGCCCGGGTCGTGTACGAGTCCGTGGCCGGCTACGGTGCGGCAGTGCAGGCCGGGGTCGAGGCGTCCGGTGCAGACTACGTCGCCATCATGGACGGCGACGGGTCGATGGATCCGCGCGAGATCACCGGGTTGCTCGACGCCGTCGTCGTGGGGCGGGCCACGATGGCGATGGGCCGGCGGCGACCGGTCGGGGCGGGGGTCTGGCCGTGGCACGCCCGGGCCGGCAACGCGCTCGTGCTGTGGTGGCTGCGCCGGCGGACGGGGCTCCTGGTCCGCGACATCGCACCGATGCGCGTGTGTCGCCGGGAGGAGCTGCTCGCTCTCGACGTGCGCGACCGTCGGTTCGGCTATCCCGTTGAGCTGCTCGTCAAGGCGCAGGCGGCGGGTTGGGTGCTGACGGAGGTCGACATCAGCTACCGGCCGCGGGCCGCCGGGACCAGGTCGAAGGTGTCCGGCAGCGTCCGGGGCACGGTCCGCGCCGCACGCGACTTCGCCCGGGTGCTCCTGTGAGCGTGCCGGTGGTGCTCGTGATGGCGAAGGTCCCGATCCCGGGGCGAGTCAAGACGCGGCTCGCGGCGACCGAAGGGCCCGTGCGGGCTGCGCAGCTCGCCACGGCGGCCCTGCTCGACACCCTCGACGTCTGCGAGCTGACGTTCGGCCTGAGCCGGTGCTACGTGTCCCTCGCAGGGGACCTGGCTCGGCTGGACGACGGGGAGCTCAGGTGGCGTCTAGGGGCCTGGACCGTGCGCCCGCAGTGGGGCGACGGGCTGGGCGAGCGGATCGCGAACGCCCACCGTGAGCTGCACCCGACCGCCCTCGCGCCCGTCGTCCAGATCGGCATCGACACCCCGCAGGTCACGTCGTCGGTGCTTCGTTCGGTCGCCGCGATGGCGGCGCACCAACCTGTCCTGGGGCTGGCGGAGGACGGCGGGTGGTGGGTGCTGGCGACGAACCACCCGGCGCAGGTCGACGGTCTCGAGAAGGTCCCCATGTCGACCGCGGGAACGGGGCAGCGAACCTGGGAGCTCCTGGGGGCCGGTGGGGCGAACGTGGGCATGGCGCCCTCCATGCGCGACGTCGACGAAGCAGCCGACGCCGAACACGTGGCAACCCTCGCGCCGACGACCCGGTTCGCGCAGGTCTGGCGCGCCAACCACGACCTGCCACCGCCGAGCTGACCCGCTGATGACCCGGGCTGCGGTACCGGGGTCTGCGCGGCATACTCGTTTCATGCTTCGATACCTCCTGGGCACCGAGGAGCCGGACCGTCGCACCGTGGCGCGGGCCTTGGCCGGTCTGCGGATCGCCGCGGGACTGCTCTGGCTGTTCAATGTGAACTGGAAGCGACCGCCCGACTTCGGCCGGGACAGCGGTCGCGACCTCTACCGCTACGTGCAGGATGCGATCGACCACCCGGTGTTTCCTCCCTACAGCTGGATCATCCAGCATGTGGTTCAACCGGCGTTCATCCCGTTCGGGTGGGGCGTCCTGGTCGCCGAGACCGTGCTGGCCGCGCTGCTCCTGACCGGGACGTACACGCGTCTGGCTGCTCTGCTCGGCATCGTGCAATCCGGGGCGATCGCCCTCTCAGTGCTTCTGACGCCTGGTGAGTGGCCATGGTCGTACTACCTGATGCTCGTCATCCATGCGGTGCTGTTCGTGGGTTCCGCCGGTCGCGTCTGGGGTGTCGACGGCGTCCGTGCAGCCGCCGCTGAGGGGCGGGGAGGCGGCGCGGCAGCCACCCAGCTGCGGACGTGGGGCATGGTCTTGGGGGCCGTGGGCGTGGTGGCGGGCGCCGTCGCCGTCTTCTCCTCGACGGTGACGCTCGGCGCGCCCTCGTTCCAGCTGTCTCTCGGGGCCTACAACGTCGTCGGGGGTGTGCTGCTGGCTGTCGTCGGCGCCCTGATGGTGGCCGGCGCGCGGGTCGGGCGTGCGCCGCTGGCCTTCGCCGCCGCGGCCGTGGCCCTGATCAGCCTGGCCACGATCTGGGCCCAGACCGCGATGCAGTCGTCGGTCTGGTTGGGCGCCAACCTGACGGCTGCCGCACTGTTCGCCACCGCCGCTGTCGCCGCCGGGGGATGCGCGAGGTACCTGGGTCGAACGGACGAGAGCATCCGACCCGAAGGCGCCGGTGCTCGGGCGCAGGCAGACCGCGCCCGTGGGTGAGGCGGACACCGTTCGTGGCCCCAGCCTGGTCATCGACGGTGGGGACCGTGCCTGCGGTGAGCTGCTGCTGATCCTGGCGCTCCCGTTGCGCGGCCAGCCCGTGGGCGCCGTCGTCCGCCTGATCGCCACGGATCCCGTCGCCGCGATCGATTTGCAGTACTGGTGCCACCTCACCGGGCACGGGTACCTGGGCGCCGATCGCGGAGCGGACGGCCGATCTCACTACGACATCGCCGTCCGCCACTCCGCCAGCGCTCAACATCCGCACACAGACGGTCCGGGCTCCGCCCCGAACGGCTCCACCACAAAGACAGTGAAAGGACCACACCTGCCATGAGCGGAATCGTGATCAACCTGACCCAGGGCGCCAACGATGTCGACCGAGCGAGCGTCGCGATGGTCGTCGCAGGCGCCTCGATCGCTTCGGCCCAGGAGACCACCGTGTTCTTGTCAGCCGAGGGTGCGCGGCTGGCCGCCAAAGGCTTCGCGGATGACCTGCACGAGGAGGGCTTCGCGCCGTTGGCCGACCTGATCGGGAACTATGTCGCGGCCGGTGGGACGTTCCTGGTCTGCAGCCCGTGCGCGAAAAAGCGCGGGATCGGCGACGACGACCTGATCGAGGGCGCCAAGATCGTGGGGGGCGCAACCCTGGTCGCGCTGCTCGCCGCCGGCGCCGCGTCGCTGTCTTTCTGAGCTGATGGCCGGCGACCTGATCGACCTCCAGGATGTCGTCCGAGGCGGGGGCGCCGACGCCATGCTCGACGGCGGCGACCAGGACTGCGGTAGCGGGCTGCTGCTGTCGTTGACTGCGGCGATGCGACGGCTGGAGCCGGGCCAGGTGCTTGCGGTCGGCACGCGGGAGAAGTCGGTGCTCGTCGACCTGCCCGCGTGGGCCGGGCTGGCCGGTCATGATCTTCTCGACGTCGTCGAAGGCGTTGCGGCGGGCGACCGCGTTCGGCCGGAGTGGCGGCTGCGGATCCGACGTGGTGGAGCCGCGCCCGCTCTCCAGTTCACGACGGGCAACGCTGTCCCGCTTGGGGAGCGCCTATGGCTGCAGACCAACTTCCACTGCAACCTCGCGTGCTCCTACTGCTGTGCGGACTCCTCACCGCAGACGCAGGCGCGCATCATGCCGCCTGAGCTGGCGCGGGCGGCGGTCGAAGAGTTCGCCGCCGGCGGAGGGCGAGAGCTGCTCCTGACCGGGGGCGAGCCGTTCCTGCATCCGGGACTGGGGGAGATCGTGGCCCACGCCGCGACCCTGGTACCCGTCACGATCCTGACGAACGCCATGGTCTTCGCTCGGGGTGCCCGGCGGGCGATGCTCGAAGGGATGGATCGGGACCGCGTCACGCTTCAGGTCAGCGTGGACTCCGCTACCCCGGAGCTGCACGACAGTATCCGGGGCGCCGGCTCGCACGCGAAAGCGATCGAGGGCATCCGACAGGCCCGCGCGCTCGGGTTCCGGGTCCGGGTCGCCGCGACCCTCGGGCCAGGGGACATCGGCCAGGTGGGCCCGCTGCACGCCCTCCTGGACGAGCTGGGAATCGCAGCCGAGGACCGTCTGGTCCGGCCCGTGGCGGAGGAGGGCGCCGCGACCTCCGGGGTGCACATCTCGCTCGACACCATCGAGCCCGAGCTCACCCTGACGGTCGACGGGGCGTGGTGGCACCCGGTCGGGATCACCAACCCCCACCTGAAGGTCTCCGACGAGCCGGTCCCGCTCGGTCCGATCCTCAATGTCATGCGCGACGTGCTCGCGGTGCAGGCCGCCGGTACCGCGCAGGGTCGGGCCGTCTTCCGCTGCACATGAACCCGCACGCGCGGCGCCCGGGGACCGTCCGCGTGATCGCCTGACCTGAGTTTGCTCACCTGTGGGCGGATCTTGCCTGT
The DNA here is from genome assembly GCA_012927555.1 of Phycicoccus sp. Classification (GTDB taxonomy): domain Bacteria; phylum Actinomycetota; class Actinomycetes; order Actinomycetales; family Dermatophilaceae; genus UBA4719. Next base: position 8,495 of record JABBOX010000048.1, on the reverse strand, counting down.
GCGAGCCTGTGACCTGCGGTGATGTTCGCGCCGCGGGGCGGTTTCACGCACGAAGGGGGTGGGTAGGGTCGGGGTGTGGCGTTCATCCGGCGGGTTCGGACACCGTCGGGAGCTAAGGGTGTGCAGATCGCTGAGGACGTCGGTGATCATCGTCAGCGGATCGTGAAGCATGTTGGCTCGGCGCGCACGCCGACTGGGCTCGGGGTCGTGACGGCACTGGCCCGCGAGTTGCTAGATCCCCGACATGCTCGCAACCTTAGCCATGATGTTCGTCATCCAGGGAGCCAAGCTCATCCCCGTCGACGGGCAATCAGTCTCGTCCGGGATGGTGCTCTCGAACGGCAACGTGGCACCGGGGAAGTTCGCCGCCGGGTTCCTGATCATTGATCGCGGAATGGTCGGTCCCATCCCACGACCGGTCGTGATCGTGCTGGCGGCCTTCACCTGGTTCTGCCTCGGTCGTACCAAGTGGGGCCGAATGATGTACGCGATCGGGTCCAACCCGGAGGCGTCTCGCTTGGCGGGTGTGCGCGTTGGTTTCTACTGGGGCCTGGCCTACGTCATGTGCGGTGCCTTCGCCTCGATTGGAGGCCTCGTGTTGGCCTCGCGGATCGGGCAAGGCGACGTCAACGCCGGCTCGTCGAGTCTGCTCGAGGCGGTCGCTGTAGCCCTGGTTGGCACCTCGGTGCTGGGCATTGGCAAGCCCAACGCGTGGGGGACGCTCTTGGGTGCGGTCCTCATCGGCATTGTTCTCACCGGCCTGACGATCAATGGCTTCGCCTATCACTTCCAGGACACCGCCAGGGGCATCGTCTTGATCGTCGCACCGATTTTCTCGTTCACCCTGTCGACCAAGAAGAGCCGCTACGTCCACGCAACTTTGTAGCAGCCTTATCTCCGAAGAGTCCACGACAAATCGAAGGGCGCATGGCGTGTCCAAGAAGTATGAGTTCCTCACCGTCGAGTCGATTCCGAGCTACATCCAGTCCGAACCCATGCTCGCTTCCCGGATCGATTCCGACCGCATCGTCTCCGTCGAGGAGATCGGTGACGGCAACCTCAACCTCGTGTTCATCGCGCGGGACGAGGCCGGGCGCGGCCTCGTGCTGAAGCAGGCTCTGCCCTACGTGCGCATGGTGGGCGAGGGCTGGCCCTTGACACCCGAACGGGCGCGCTCGGAGGCCACGTCGCTTCGCGCCCATCACGCGCTCGTACCCGAGCTGGTCGTGGAGGTCTTCGACTACAACCCCGACCGTTTCATCATCGCGATGGAGGACCTGAGCGACCACGCCGTGTGGCGCGGCGCACTGAACAGTGGTGCCATCCACGACGGAGCAGCGGACGCGGTCGGGGTGTACATCGGTGCCGTGGCGTTCGGGACCTCGGTTTTCGGGATGGATCGGGACGATCTCGCCGCGCGCCAGGCGGAATCCACCAATCCGCAGCTGTGCACGATCACCGAAGACCTCGTGTTCACCGAGCCGTACGTCGACGCCGGGCGCAACAGCGTGCTCCCGGCCAACGAGCCAGACGCGGCGGACCTCGCCGCTGACGTCGAGATGATCCGCGCGATGGGCGAAGCCAAGTGGCTCTTCATGACCAACTCTGAGGCACTGGTCCACGGCGACCTGCACACCGGCTCAGTCATGGTCCGGGCGAAGTACGGCTCCACGCTCTGCGACAGCGTCAAGGTCTTCGATTCCGAGTTTGCGTTCTACGGCCCGGTGGCCTTCGACCTCGGCGCAGTGTGGGCCAACTATGTGATCGCCGCCGCCCGCGCCTACGCGCTCGGCGAAATTGAACGAGGCGACTGGGCCCTCGGACTCATCGCGTCCACCTGGATCGCCTTCGAGTCCGAGTTCCGCCGGCGCTGGCCGCAGCGCGTCGACCCGCGTCTGTGGGGCGAGGGCTTCCTGGACGACCGGATCTCGCAATGGCGTTCACAGGCCTGGCTGTTCGCGGCCGCGAAGATGGCGCGGCGCATCGTCGGCGCGGCGAAGACCAAGGACATCGAGACCCTGCCCGAAAGCCTGCGCGAAGGTGCCGCCCGCGGCGTCCTGCACGTATCCAGGCGACTCGTTGTGGAGCGCCCCACCGACAGCTCACCCAAGGCCCTGGCGGAGATCGCTCGCGCAATCCTCCTGGCCGACCGCACGAGCTAGTGTCGCGTGTCGGAACTGACTGTCTGGTCGTGGTTTGAAGCAATGGCTCATGTCGCGAGTGGAGCCGTTGGTGTTGCGGGGCGGGGATGAGCAGGTCCTGCGGGAGTGGACGCGGGCGTCGTCGATGTCGGCGGGCTTGGCGCAGCGGGCCCGGATCCTGTTGTTGGCCGCCGAGGGGCATAGCAACACGGAGATCGGCCGGTTGGTGGGGGTGAGTCTGCCGACGGTGAGGTTGTGGCGTGGTCGGTACGGCGCCGGCGGTGTCGATGCGCTCGGCGATCGCCGCCGGTCGGGGCGCCCGGCCGTTCACGATGAGACGTCGATCATCGCGGTGACGCTGGAGCCGCCGCCGGAGAAGTTGGGGGTGACGCACTGGTCGGCTCGTTTGCTGGCCGACCACCTGGATATCAGCTTCGCGACGGTGGCTCGGATCTGGCGGCGCTGGGGTCTGCAGCCGTGGAAGGCCGAGACGTTCAAGTTCTCTACCGACCCCGAGCTGGAGGCCAAGATCGCAGGCGTCGTGGGCCTGTACCTGGACCCGCCGACGAAGGCGGTCGTGGTCTGCATCGATGAGAAGACCCAGATCCAAGCCCTGGACCGCACCGCCCCGATCCTGCCGATCCGCCCCGGGGTCCCCGAGAAGCAGACATCCGACTACGTCCGCAACGGGACCACGACGCTGTTCGCCGGGCTGGAGATCGCGACCGGCCTGGTCACCGACCGCTGCTTCGACCGGCACACGAACGCCCGAGTTCCTGGCGTTCCTGAAGCAGGTCGCCCGCGCTTACCCGCGGGTGCCGTTGCACGTGGTCTGCGACAACTACGCGACCCACAAGCACCCCAACGTGACGGCCTGGCTGACCAAGCACCCACGGGTGCAGCTGCACTTCACCCCGACCAGCGGGAGCTGGCTGAACATGGTGGAGATCTTCTTCGGGATCATCACCCGCCAGGCGATCCGCCGCGGCACGTTCCACAGCGTCAAGGACCTTGAGACCGCGATCGGCACCTACATCGACGCCTGGAACGAACGCGCCCACCCATTCACCTGGACCAAGGGCGCCGACGAGATCATCGCCCACGCCAAACCCTCACCCCACCCGAAGAAGACTTACAACCCGCGACACTAGAGAAGACTGATCAGGGGTCGACGCCAGGGGGTCAGCCTTCAGCCGACGTCGACACCGGCAGCCGGTGTGAAACTCAGGTACGCTGGGCGCGCAAGGTGCCAGTCGTTAGCTGAGGCTCCTTCGCGGAAACAAGCCAGCGACCCCGAACGTCCAGAGACGCCCCGGGTCAGGACAGGCTACCCCGACCTAAGGGGTAGCCCCGATTGGCTCCCGCTATAGCGGGTTGACGCCGCGAAGTGCCAAAGGTCTTACGAGGACGAGGAACCCCTGACCGTTCGGTCGACCTCGCGCGTGCGCCCTGCGAAGCGAGAGGAGCGCGTCGATGAACGAAGGCCATAGTCCGCGTCTCCTGCTGAGTCCAGCCGACCGCTAGGCGTGCCGGGCCTGTCGCCCCTGGGTTGCCGCTGCGACACGCCGCCATGTCGAGGTCGCGCGGACCCGTTCGCGCACGAACGCAGGAGAACCGCCAGCCCGCTTCACTTCCGTAGACCAATCCGCACATCAGCGCCGAGGGCAGGTTGAGATGACCAGCGACACGAGCCTCACACCAGCACAGCGGGAGACCGCGGTTCTCGATTCCGCGCACGTCGGCGACATCGAAGGCGCATTTGGCACGATCCGTATAGGTGACGACGCTCCGCGTCCGCGGCTCTCGATGAAGCTGCGCACGCTGCTCGCGATCGTCGGCCCCGGTCTGATCGTGATGGTCGGCGACAACGACGCCGGCGCGTTCGGCACCTACACCGAAGCCGGACAAAACTACGGGACGCGCCTACTGTGGACCTTGCTGCTGCTGGTGCCGGTGCTGTACGTGAACCAGGAGATGGTCCTGCGCCTGGGCGCGGTCACCGGGGTTGGCCATGCCCGGCTGATCCTGGAGCGGTTCGGCAAGTTCTGGGGCGCATTCAGCGTCATCGACCTGTTCATCCTCAACGCGCTCACGATCGTCACCGAGTTCATCGGCATCAGCCTGGGACTGCGCTACCTGGGGATCGCCCAGGTCCCCGGGGTGATCATGGCTGCTGTCGTGGTCATCGCGGCGGTGAGCACCGGGTCGTTCAAGCGCTTCGAGCGCGTGAGCATGGTCCTGGTCGCCGGATCGCTGCTGCTGATCCCCATCTTCTTCATGGTGCACCCGGGCATGGGTCAGATCGCCCACAACGTCCTGATCCCCGGCATGCCACCGGGGGCCGAGCTGTCGACCGTGATGCTGCTCATCATCGGGATCGTCGGCACCACGGTCGCACCGTGGCAGCTGTTCTTCCAGCAGTCCTACGTCATCGACAAGCGCATCACACCTCGGTTCATGAGCTATGAGAAGGTCGATCTGTGGATCGGGATCGTCATGGTGATCGTCGGCGCCGGCGCGATCATGACGTTCACCTACGCGACGTTCGCGGGACATCCCGAGTTTGGTGCCTTCACCGACGCGCTGGGGGTCGCGAAGGGGCTGGGGACGTATGTGAGCCCCGTGGCCGGTGTCCTGTTCGCGATCGCGTTGATCGATGCGTCGATCATCGGGGCGGCCGCCGTCGGGCTCTCTACGTCGTACGCCCTTGGTGACGTCCTCGGGCTCAAGCACTCGTTGCACCGCAAGCCACGTGAGGCCAAGGGCTTCTACGCGGTCTTTGCTGGGTTGCTTGTGGTCGCCGCCACGGTCGTGCTGATCCCGGGCAGCCCGCTCGGCCTGCTCACCGTGGGTGTCCAGACCCTTGCCGGGGTGCTGCTTCCGTCTGCGACGGTGTTCCTGCTGCTTCTGTGCAACGACAAGCAGGTCCTCGGACCGTGGGTCAACGGCCGGTGGCTGAACCTGTTCACCGCGCTGGTCATCGCCGTGCTCGTGATGATGTCCATCGTGCTCACTGCGAGCGTCCTGTACCCGAACATCACGGCGGTGACGATTCTGTGGATACTAGGAGTAGGCAGCGCAATCGCCAACGCGGTCGGAGTCGGTCTCGCGGTTCACAGGCGTCGCCATCCCGCCGCGACGGTGGCACCGGTCGACAAGAGCCTTCGAGCCAGCTGGCGGATGCCCCCCCTGAACCTCCTTGCGTTGCCGGAGCTCTCAGCAAGCAGACGCACGGGACTTTCCGTGCTTCGCACCTATCTGTTCATCGCGATGGCGCTCGTGGTCGTGAGGGTTGTGCAGCTCGCGCTCGGCCACTGAGTGATCTCCCCCTACTCTCAACTCATGCGCGACCCGCGCTCGCTACGTCCCGGAAAGGGTCTGGTCGTGAACAACATCCTCGTCGAGGACGCTGAGCTTCCCGTCGTCTACCTGTCGTCATTGCTCAGGCATCCGGTGGTCGACATGAAGGGCAAGCCGCTCGGCAAGCTTGCCGATGCGATCGTCAGACTCAGAGCCGGTGAGTACCCCCAGGTCAGCGCGCTGGTCGTGCAGGTCTCCTCGGGCGTCGTCTACGTTCCGATTGCTGATGTCTCGGCGATGAGCGGGGAGAGGATCGAGCTCTCCACAGCGCGGTTGGACGTGCGTCCGTTCGAGCGCCGGGACGGTGAGGTCCTGTTGCGAGCGGACGTGCTCGGCCACCGGTTGATCGACGTTGAGCACGCGGCTCTCGTAAGGGCCAACGACATTTTGCTGACCCGGGCCCAGGATCAGTGGGTCGTCACGGGTCTCGACGTACGCGGGAGGGCCTGGTGGGGCAGGGCGAAGAACAACGGAAGTCACCACTCGCGTGACTGGCGCTCGTTCGAAGCCTTGATCGGGCATGAGCCCTCGGTGCTCGTACGATCCACGTTCGGTCAGCTGCAGCGCCTCAAAGCCGCCCAGATCGCCGACCTGATCGAGACGGCCTCGGTGAAGGAGCAGGACGAGCTCCTGACTCAGGTCCATGAGGACCCCGAGCTTGAGGCCGACGTCTTCGAGGAGCTCGACGAGGACCGGCTCACGCAGCTCTTGCGGACTCGCAGCGCAGCGGACGTTGCATCCGTCCTTGACCGCATGCGTGCCGATGATGCGGCCGATGCCATCACGGACCTGCCCCAGGACCGCCGCCAAGCAGTCCTGGACCTGCTGAACGAGCCCCAACGCGTCAAGGTCATGAGTCTCCTCGGCTACCACGACGCCACGGCAGGTGGGCTGATGGGGGTGGAGTTCATTCGGATCTCCGAGAATGGGACCGTTGATGACGCGATCTCCCTCGTGCGCGCGGCGACCAGGCATCAGCCCGAGGCCCTGACCAGCATCTTCAGTGTGGATGACGAAGATCGACTGGTCGGCGCGATCAGCCTGGTTCGGGCGCTCCAGGCCCCCCCGAGCTCTCTGCTTCGCGATGTCGCGGAGTCCGACCCCGTGCACGCCGCGCCCCAGGATGACATCGTCGACGTGACGACCCGGATGGCCGACTTCAACCTCCTGGTGCTGCCCGTGGTTGACGACCGCGGACGCATCATCGGTGTTGTCACCGTCGACGACGCGCTCGAAGCGGCGCTGCCCCAAGACTGGCGCCGGAGGGAACCACAGTCCCACGTGTCATCGACCTGAACCCGGACGACCGATCAGCGAGCAACCCGACCCAATCGGTGAGTTCACGCGACCCGTGGTGCATTCTGAAGGCACGTGGCAGTTTCACTGAGCCTCGATCCACCGGTGAAGTTGGTCTCGCGGGTTGATCGTGAAAGACGAATGCCCTTCTGGCCTGGGACGATGGGACTTATCGAGGGTTCCAACGCACCAAGGAGAAGGGCATCCGATAGATGCGAGTTTGTCACAAGATCTCGTCGGCGGTTTTCGATGATCCGAACCTCGTTTCCTGCGCGGGTCTGGTCCCGGTGGTGTCGTTGGCGCAGCGGGCTGGCCTGCACCGGCTGATCGGGGAGCACGTGCGGGTCCCGGGGTCCGCGGGGGCGAACCCGGTGACCAAGGTCGTGGCGCTGGTCGCGGGGATGATCGCGGGGGCGGACAGCATCGATGACATGGACCTGCTGCGCCATGGCGCGATGGGTCGGATCTTCTCCGCGGTGCGTGCCCCGTCGACGCTCGGGACGTTCCTGCGGGCGTTCACGTTCGGGCACGTGCGCCAGCTCGACGCGGTCGCGTCCAGGTTCCTGGTGAACCTCACCGGGCAGGTGCCCGTGCTGGCCGGCGCCGACCAGGTCGCCTACCTCGACATCGACTCTCGCGATCAAGGCCACCTACGGGTAGCAGAAGGAAGGGGCCGGTTACGGGTACTCGAAGGTCAAGGGCCTCAACGCTCTGTTCGCGATCATCTCGACCCCGTTGTCCGCACCGTTGATCGCGGCAGCGCGCCTGCGCAAGGGGTCGACGTACTCCCCGAAGGGTGCGTCCCGGCTGGTCGCCGATGCCCTGGCCACGGTGAAGAGGGCCGGGGTCACCGGGCTGATCACGATGCGCGCCGACAGCGCGTACTACAACCACGACGTGATCGCCACGGCCCGCAGGTGCGGGGCCCGCTTCTCCGTCACCGCCCGCATGGACAAGGCCGTGACCAGGGCGATCGGCCAGATCCCCGCCGGCGCCTGGGTGCCGATCAAGTACCGGCACGCGATCTACGACGAGGACGAGCAGCGCTGGGTGTCCGACGCTCAGGTCGCCGAGATCACCTTCACGGCGTTCACGTCGCGCCGCGAGAGCGAGCACCTCACCGCCCGGCTGATCGTGCGCCGCGTCAAGCGCCTCAACCCGAAGTCCGCGCCGGCCGGGCAGGGCGAATTGTTCTCCATCTGGCGTCACCACGCGGTCTTCACCGACTCGGCCGAGTCGATGCTCGAGGCCGAAGCCACCCACCGGGACCACGCGATCGTCGAGCAGACCTTCTCCGACTTGAAGGCCGGGCCGCTCGCCCACATGCCGTCGGGGTCGTTCGCCGCGAACAGCGCATGGACCGTCCTGGCCGCGATCGCGTTCAACCTCACCCGCACTGCCGGGACCCTCGCCTCGAAGTTCCACGCCAAGGCGACCACGGCGACGATCCGCACCCAGCTCATCACCGTCCCCGGACAGATCGCCCGCTCGGCCCGCAAGATCCGCATCCACCTCCCCCAGAACTGGCCCTGGGAGCACGCTTGGCAAGCGATTGGAGTGAGGGACAAATTTCGGACCGGGTTATTGGCTGATTTTCATGCTGCGTGCTGTGTGGTGTACCACTCGTTCTCGACTTCATCTGGTGTGCGGTATCCCAGCGCCGAGTGCAGGCGCTTGTGATTGTAGCGCAGTTCGATC
>JABBOX010000140.1 GCA_012927555.1 Phycicoccus sp. | reverse complement strand
CCCGGAGGAGGGGGAGCTGCGTCCGCAGCTGCTGGACCGGTTCGGTCTCACCGTCGACGTCACCGCCAGCCGTGACCCCCAGACCCGGGTCGAAGTGGTCAGGCGACGTCTGGCCGCCGACGCCGACCCGGCCGGATTCGCCGAGCGCTGGGCCGATGCCGAGCGAACACTCGCCGCTCAGATCGTCACCGCGCAGATCCTGCTGCCAGAGGTGCAGATGCCGGACTCGGCGCTGCGACAGATCGCCGAGGTCTGCGCGGCATTCGACGTCGATGGCATGCGCGCCGACATCGTCACCGCGCGCGCAGCCGCCGCACATGCCGCCTGGCAGGGCCGCACAACGGTTACCGCCGAGGACGTCCGGTCCGCGGCCCTGCTGGCCCTTCCCCACCGGAAACGCCGCAACCCCTTCGACGAGCCTGGCCTGGACACCGAGGCACTGGACGAGGCGCTGGATCGGGCCAGCCATAACTCGCCAGACCAGCCGGAACCCGACCCGGACGGCAACCCGGACGATGATGGCGGTCCCGGTGGCGGCGGTCAGCCCGGCACAGATGCTGAACCTTCGCCGGAGGAGCCGAGCGCCGGCGACGAGTCCGCCACCCAAGATTCCGGCGATGACGCCTCGACTCGGAACCCCGGCAGCTCACCAACCCAGCCTCAGACCGCTCCGAGCGGGCACGCAGGCCGGGCGCCGCTGATCCGGGGCACTGGCAAGACCGCCGGCACCCCGGGCCGTCGTTCCGCGGCCCGGACCGGTCGCGGCCGGACCGTGGGAACCCTCCCGACCAGTGCGACGACCGGGCCCCTCCACCTGCAAGCCACGCTCGCCGCGGCAGCACCGTTCCAGATCGACCGGGGTCGCCAGCGCGGCCGGATCCTGCTGGCGGCCACAGACCTGCGGCGAGCTGAGCGGCGCGGCAAGGAGGGAAACCTCGTGCTCTTCGTGGTCGACGCCAGCGGTTCGATGGCTGCCCGAGCCCGGATGACCGAAGTCAAAGGGGCTGTCCTGGGGCTACTGCTGGACGCCTACCAGCGTCGAGACAAGGTGGGCCTGATCACGTTCCGGGACAGGGGCGCCGAACTCGCCCTGCCGCCGACGAGCTCGGTGGAGAACGCCGCCCGCCGACTCGAGGCGATCCAGACTGGAGGTCGCACGCCACTGGCCGCCGGGTTGGCCAAAGCCGTTCAGGTCATCAATACCGAACGGTTGCGGGATCCGCTGCGCCGCCCCCTGGTCCTGCTGATCACCGACGGACGGGCCGACGCTGCCAGCGCCGCCCGCGCTGGCGCCGGGTTGCGCGCACACGATGTGGTGGTGCTGGACTGCGAACGCGGACCGGTCAAGCTGCGACTGGCCCAAAGACTGGCCGTTGAACTGGGCGCCGACTATCTAAACCTGGATGACGTGACCACGGAGCCGCTGGCCGCAATCGTCACCGAAAGGCGGTCCGCCTGATGAGCCTGCTGATCGGTGTCGGTGTCGGGCCAGGTGACCCGGAACTCCTTACCCTGCAAGGACTTCGGGCACTGCGCGAAGCGGACCTCGTCGTGGTGCCGGTTCGCGACGATCGCGATGAGATCGGGTATGCCGAGGCGATCGTGCGCGCTCACCTGCTCCCGGTCGGCGACGACAGTGACAAAGGCAAACACACGTCAAGGATCGTCCGAGCCCCGTTCGCCCTCACTGACCGCGGAGGGGTATCTGAACGCCGGAGCCGCGCATGGGAAGCCGCAGCTGCCCTCATTCTCAAAGCCTTCGATGACGGCGCCACGAATATCGCCTTCGCCACCATCGGCGACCCGAACATCTACTCCACCTTCAGCTACCTGGCCGCAACGGTTCGAGAAACCCGACCCGAGGTAGAGATCCGAACCGTGCCGGGCATCACCGCCATGCAGGCCTTGGCTGCGACAAGCAACACCGTGCTGTGCGAAGGCAACGAGCCGCTCGTGCTGTTTCCCGCGCTCGGTGGCGCCAGCGCGATTGACGACATTCTCGACCACGGCCCACTCACCGGGGCGACGATCGTCGCCTACAAAGGTGGCCGACACTGGCCGGACATGCGCGAGACGCTCGCCGCCCACGGGCGCCTGGACGCCGCCATCGTCGGCAGCCATATCGGCCGCCACGACCAAGCCGTTCACCAGGGGCGCGAGGTCGAAGGCGAGATCCCATACCTGTCAACGGTGATCGCACCGTCCAGCCGAACTACCCGCGGAGGCAAGCTCGCATGACCGGTTCAGTCCTATTCATCGGAGCGGGTCCGGGAGCTCCAGACCTCATCACCCTTCGCGGCGCGAAGGCCATCGGCCGCGCCGACATCGTCATCTGGGCCGCGAGCCTGGTCCACCCGGGCATCCTCGAGCACGCAAGACCGGGCGCCGAGGTCGTCGACTCCTCGCAGCTGCCCATGGAAGGAGTCGTGCCGCTGTACGAACGGGCCGCAGCAGACGGTCTGACCGTGGCGCGCATCCACTCCGGCGACCCAGCACTGTGGGGCGCCGTCGGCGAACAGATCGCTCTGTGCGACCGGCTGGGACTCGCGGTGGAGATCATCCCGGGCGTCTCGGCCTTCACCGCGCTCGCAGCCGCCGAACGCCTCGAGCTGACCGTCCCCGAGATCAGTCAGTCGGTAATCCTCACCAGGTTGGAGGGCGGCAAGACCCCCATGCCGCCAGGGGAATCCATCCGTGCCTTTGCCGGCCATGGCACAACCATGGCGGTGTTCTTGTCGGCGGCCCGCTCCGGAGTTCTGCAGTCAGAACTGCTCGCCGGTGGTTACGCCGAGGGCACGCCGGTGGTCATCGGCTACCAGGTCAGCTGGCCTGACGAGCTCATCGTCTGGTGCACGGTCGCCACCTTGGCCGAGACCACGAAGAAGCACAAGCTGTGGAAGCACACCCTCTTCCTGGTCGGGCCCGGCCTTGCGTCACACGAAACCCGTTCCCATCTCTACCACCCCGGCCATTTTCATGGCTTTCGCAAGGCCGATCATGAAGCCCGCGTCCAGCTGAAGGCCGAGCGCAGTGACCGGCCGGGCGGCGAAGTCGGCGCTCGGGGATGACAAGTTTCGGCGGGTCCTTGGGAGTCGTTGCCGTCACGCGAGCTGGAAAGCGGCTGGCCCAACGGATTGCCGACGCCCTGCCCACGGGGGCGACGGTGATCGATCGCCCAACCGCGGCCGATGCTCTCAAGACTGGCTTCGCCGAGTACGACGCGGTCGTCGCGGTGATGGCGGCCGGTGCGGTCGTGCGGATCCTGGCACCACTGATCACCGTGGGTGACAAGTCATCCGATCCGGCGATCCTGGTCGTCGACGAAGCGGGACGATTCGTCATACCCATCCTCGGCGGGCACGCCGCAGGAGCCAATAGGCTCGCAATCGAGCTGGCTATCCTTCTCGGCGCCGACGCGGTGATCACCACCGCAACCGATGTCACAGGTGTGCCAGGGCTGGACAATCTCGGCTGGCCGGTCAGCGGCGACGTCAGTGGCGTGAGCCGGGCAATGCTCGACGGCGAGAAGGTCACTCTCACCAGTGCCCATAGGTGGCCGCTGCCGGCGTTGGGTGAGAACGTCGTGGAGGATCTCGGCGGCGAGGTCGGGGTCGATCGCCCCACCATTGTGATCAGCGACCTCGCAACGCAAACAGGCGGCGACGGCACGGTGGTGCTGAGGCCGCCGTCGCTCGTGGTGGGGATGGGGGCCAGCCGAGGTGTCTCCACTGATGAGGTACGACGGCTTCTCGACGAAGCGCTGCAGGATGCCGGTCTGGCCATCGGGTCTGTCGCCGCCATCGCCACTGCCCAGATCAAGGCAGACGAAGAGGCCCTGATCGAGCTGGCCCACCAGCTCGGGGTTCCGCTCGTCACGCACTCCGCTGCGGCGCTCGGCCAGGTCACGGTGCCCAACCCCAGCGAGGTTGTGCGCGCAGCAGTCGGCGTACCGAGTGTGTCGGAAGCCGCGGCGCTGCTCGGCGCCCGAGAATGCCTCGACTGGCCGGAGCAGAGCGGCCGGATACCCGCTGACCTCATCGTGACCAAGACCGCCAGCGCGATGGCCACTGTGCCCCCCCCGCGACACCGACCGCGCGGGCGGCTTGCCATCGTCGGACTCGGCCCGGGGTCGCGCGACCTGCTCACTGACGCAGCCAGGGATGAGCTTCGCCGGGCCAGCGTCATCGTCGGGCTGGATCAGTATGTCGACCAGATCCGCGACCTGCTGCGTCCCGGGACCGAGATTCTGTCTTCTGGTCTCGGTCAGGAGGAAGAACGGGCTCATACCGCGGTTGCCCGGGCACGGGATGGTTTCGCGGTGGCGCTGATCGGATCCGGTGACGCCGGCGTGTACGCGATGGCCTCGCCTGCGCTCGAGGTCGCCGACGAAGCGATCGACGTGGTCGGCATACCCGGGGTCACGGCCGCGTTGGCCGCCGCAGCGGTTCTCGGCGCCCCCCTGGGCCACGACCACTGCTATCTCAGCCTGTCCGATCTGCACACCCCCTGGCCGGTGATCGAGCGAAGAGTCCGCGCAGCCGCGCAGGGTGACTTCGTCCTGCTCTGCTACAACCCCCGCAGCGCCAAGCGGGATTGGCAGCTGGGTCGCGCCCTGGAGCTGTTGGCTGAACACCGGCCGCCGACCACGCCGATCGGAGTGGTTCGCAACGCCAGTCGCCCTGACCAGAGCGCGATCCTGACGACAATCGCCGACTTCGATCCCACGGTGGTCGACATGTACAGCCTGGTCGTGATTGGTGCCAGCCAGACCCGGATCGTCGGCGGTCGGATGGTCACCCCTCGCGGATATCGATGGGCGCAGTGACCTCCACCCCGGTGGACCGCAATCCCATCAACCGCAGTCCCACCCGGTCGCCGTTGGGGCCGTTTAAACCAGACGTTTGTGCACGAAGGACGAAAAGGAGATGACCTCATGACCGGTCTACCGATGTTGGTAGTGGGCCACGGGACCCGAAGCGACTCTGGAGTCGCTGAGTTCAACGCGTTCATGGGCCGGCTCCAGCGCCGCCCCGACGCCCCCTACCGGGCCGCGGCCGGGGGCTTCATCGAGCTGTCCCGGCCGCCGGTGACAGAGGCCGTAGCATCCCTTGTCGGCCAGGGCCATCGTGAGCTCATCGCCCTGCCGCTGGTGCTCGTCGCCGCCGGTCACGGCAAGGGCGATATCCCGGCGGCGCTCGTGCGCGAGCAGGTACGCCACCCGGGGATGACCTACTCCTACGGGCGACCGCTGGGGCCCCACCCCGCACTGCTCGACATCCTTGAACAGCGGATCGAGAAGACGCTCGGCGATACCGAACGCGCCGATACCCACGTGCTGTTGGTCGGCCGCGGATCCACCGATCCCGACGCCAACGCGGAGATCGCCAAGGTGGCCAGACTGTTGTGGGAAGGCCGGGGCTACGCCGGGGTCGAGCCCTCTTTCGTCAGCTTGGCCGATCCCGGTGTCCCGGCCGGGCTGGACAAGCTGCGGCGGCTCGGTGCAAGCCGAATTGTCGTCGCGCCGTACTTCCTTTTTCCCGGGATCCTGCCGGACCGGATCGTCAGTCAGACCGAGGCCTTCGCCCTGGAGCACCCGTTCATGACGGTCGAGGTTGCCGAGCTGATCGGGGATTGCGACGAGCTCGCCGACCTGGTCATCGAGCGCTACCTCGAGGCCGTCGGCGGAGACATCCGGATGAACTGCGACACCTGTATCTACCGGGTAGCCATGCCCGGCTTCGGCGACCGGGTCGGCCAGCCGCAGCGACCGCACCACCACCCGGACGACGCCAGCCATGGCCATGACCATCACGATCAGGCGGACTCGCACGACTGAAGGCCCTGGGTGCCTCTACCCGGCGGCGAAGGCGGCGACGGCTCCGATGACAGTCACTGCTGGAGAACGCAGTTCGGGCGGAGCGCCAGAGCTGACGATCGCGGCCAGTGTGGTCAGCACGACCTCTTGGCTGGGGAGGCCCGCATCCATCACGCAGGCCACCGGGGTGTCGCCCTCACGCCCGGCGTCCACCAGAGCGCCGACGATGGATGCCAGAGTGTCCACGCCCATCAGCACCACCAGTGTGGTGCCCCCACGAGCGAGTGCGTCCCAGTCCAGGGTGCTGCGCGGATCATCCGGGGCCGCGTGACCGGTGACCACGGTGAAGCCTTGCGAGATGCCGCGGTGCGTCAGCGGTATGCCGGCCAGTGCAGGTGCCGCGGCGGCGGACGTCACCCCGGGGATGACCTCGACCGGGACTCCGGCCTCGTTGCATGCGATGACCTCCTCCATGCCGCGTCCGAACACGAATGGGTCCCCGCCTTTGAGCCGGACCACGACGCGACCTTCGCGCGCGCGGCTGACCAGGATCTCGTTGATCTCCTTCTGCGGGGTGAACCGCCCACGCGGGATCTTCGAGACGTCGATGATCTCGACACCGTCGCGCAGCCCGTCCAGGACTGCCAACGGTGCCAGCCGGTCGATAACAACGACGTCGGCGTCCGCCAGTGCCTGAAAACCCTTGAGTGTCAACAGCTCCGGATCACCCGGGCCGCCGCCGACCAGAGTCACCCTGCCGAAGCCGGCAACTGGTGCCCGACGGTTTGCACTCAGGGTGGGGTCCTGGCGCAACGCAGTCTCCACCGCGG
The DNA here is from genome assembly GCA_012927555.1 of Phycicoccus sp. GTDB lineage: Bacteria > Actinomycetota > Actinomycetes > Actinomycetales > Dermatophilaceae > UBA4719. The sequence goes on along the minus strand of JABBOX010000140.1, from coordinate 9,506 downwards.
CGATCGCAACATCACGAAGGGCAGCAGCGGTGTGTGGGTCGCGGTTGCCGTGGACGCTGATGGTGGCTTGTCCGCTGCGGCCAGTGGCCGGCATCCAGGCCGAGGCCCCGGACGCGTCGTCGGCTCGAAGACAGAACACGCGCGCCTCGTCTGCGGCGGCGAGCACCTCCGCGTTGACTGCGGCGTCTGCGGTACATGCCATGGCGAGCCAGGCACCCTGCAAGTCACCGGGCTCGTAGGGTCGTCGCAGCCAGTCGATCTGGTCGCGATCCGCAAGGTCCTCCAACGCCGCCACAGCGGCCGGCGACACGAGGGTGACCTTTGCGCGTGCCAGCAGGAGGGCACCGACACGGCGAAGCGCAACCGGTCCCCCGCCCACGACGACGACATGGCGGCCGCTCAGGCGCAACCCCAACGGCAGCAAGGGTTCTGGTCGCTGTGGCATGGTCACTCCTTGTTCGAGACACCTGCAGAGTCGAACGTGGCAACCTCGCGCAGGATCCGCGCCGAGGCCTGGACCAATGGGACTGCCAGCGCCGCCCCAGAACCCTCGCCAAGGCGCATCTGCAGGTTCACCAGCGGCACCAGATCGAGATGTGCGAGGGCGGCGCTCGCGCCGGGTTCGACCGAACGATGGCCCGCTACCCAGTAGTCCGCAGCATCGGGTGAGATCGCCTTGGCCACCAACGCCGCCGAACAAGCAATGACGCCATCGAGAATGACGGGGGTGCGCAGCGCGGCCGCGGCAAGCAGAAAGCCCACCATGCCGGCGTGCTCGAATCCACCGACACCGGCCAGCGCCGCGACGGGATCTTGCGGGCTGGCTGCGTTGATCCTGATGGCGGTCTCGATGACAGAGACCTTGTGCGCCAGCATCGCGTCGTCGATGCCGGTGCCGCGGCCGGTGACCTCCGCGACGTCCAGACCGGTGAAGACACTGATCAGAGCCGCCGATGCCGTGGTGTTGGCGATGCCCATGTCACCGGTGACCAACAGCCGGTTCCCTTGTGCGACAAGATCCCTGGCCACATCGATCCCCACCTCGATGGCCGCCTGCACCTGGGCTGGTGTCATCGCCGGGCCCTTTGTCATGTCAGCGGTTCCAGCGGCGACCTTGCGCGCCATCAGGCCCGGAGCAGCCGGCACCTCGCCCGCCACCCCGATGTCGACGACAACGACCTCCGCGCCAACCTGCCGACCGAATGCGTTGATCACCGCACCGCCCGCCAGGAAGTTGCCAACCATCTGGATCGTCACTTCCTGCGGAAACAACGACACCCCTTGGGCGTAGACGCCATGATCTCCGGCGAACACCGCGATGGCCACCGGCTCCGGCAGCGGCGGCGGGCACTCGCCATACATCCCACACAAACGCGTCCCCAGGTCCTCCAATGGACCCAGCGAGCCACGGGGTTTGGTGAGCATCGACTGACGCTCTTCCGCTGCGGCCATCGCTTCTGTGGACGCGGGCGTGATCGCTTCAACGGTTTCGGTCAACAGGGACACAGGGTTTCCTCCAGGTAGGCGACGATCGCCAAATGTTCCATCATGGACGGCCCAGGCCAACGGGCGCTTACGTGCCCATCCCGAGAGGGCCAGCTCGGGTGAGGTCGGGAACGCCTCGACGTGACCGACACACAGATATGCCACGACATCGAGGTATGCCGGCAGGTTCAGCTCTCGGGCTAGCTCATCCGGGTCGAAGAAGCTGACCCACCCCACCCCGATGCCCTCGGCCCGCGCCGCAAGCCAGAGGTTCTGGACGGCTAGAGCCGCCGAGAACGGCGCCATCCGCGGGTCCGCGTGCCGCCCCAAGGTGTAGGGGCCGCCTCGGGTTGGATCGCAGGTGACCACGATGTTCAGCGGGGTGGCCAGGATCGCCTCGACCTTGATGCCGTCGAACAGGCGAGTGCGTCCGGTCGGCAAGGATGCTGCGAAGGTATCGCGCTGGCGGGCTGCGAGAACCTGGATACGTTGGCGTTGCTCGACATCGCGAATCAGCAGGAAGTCCCACGGCTGGCTCAGGCCCACGCTGGGGGCCTGGTGCGCCGCAGCCAGGATGCGCGCGAGAGCGGCATCCTCGATCGGGTCCATGGTGAAGCCTCGCCGGATGTCGCGGCGCGAGGCGATGGCGTCATAGAGCGCTGCGCGGCTCTCGGCCTCAAAGGCGTGTGCATTCATGCGAGATTTTCGCTCTCCTGGTCCCTGGCGGCGTTGTCGTGCCTGTCGTGGTTGATGGAAGCCAGCTCCTGGGCCAAGGCGGCAAGGAGGGCGTCGGTCATGGCGGGTTCCCGGGCTGCGATCCGCAGCCATTGGGGTCCTAGTCCCGGGAAGGTGTCGCCTCGGCGCAGGGCAAAGCCTCTGCGCCGCATGCCGTCTCGCAGCCGCGCGGCGTGGTGATGGTGGACCAGGACGAAGGGGCCGGCAGGCTCACGGACCACATCCAGTCCGGCCAGGGTGAGTCGTGCGGCGAGGTCGGAAACCCACAGTGACAGGTCCTGCCGAACAGCCCGCGTGTGTTCCTGACCCTGCGTTCCGGCACACGCGACGGCGGCAGCTACAGCCACGCTGTTGACCGACCACTGTGGTTGCGTGAGCGCGCACTCGGCGATCACGTCGCTGCTCCCGACGAGGTAGCCAACCCGGATGCCCGCCAGGGCGAAGGTCTTGGTCAGGCTGCGGATGACGACGAGCCCCTCGTCCTGGATCGCGTCTTGGAGGACGGAATCGTCTCCGCCCCGGGCAACGTCCATGAAGGCCTCATCCACCACGACCAGGCGGCCGGGACGCCTCAGAGCCAGGATCGATGCACGCGGGTGCAGACGTGAGGTCGGGTTGTTCGGGTTCCCCACCATGACCAGGTCTGCATCGGCAGGGACCCGCGAAGGGTGCAGGGCGAAACCGTCGTCCTGCTCCAGGAGCAGGCGAGTCACGACATGCCCGTTGGCCCGCAGGGCGGACTCGGGCTCGGTGAACTGTGGGTGCACCACCAACGGCTTGCGCCAGCGTCGCGCACGGGCGATCAACGTGAAGGCCTGCGCTGCGCCGTTCGTGACCAGCAGGCAGTCCGTCGGGCATCCGTGCAACCGGGCCAGTGCGTCCACCGCAGGGGCGACGTTCGGATATCGGGCGACCTCGTCGAGCGCGCTCTCGAGCTCACGGCGCAGCCAGGCCGGCGGCCGGGGCACGGCGACGTTCACCGCAAAGTCGACCAGGCCGGGCTCGACTTCGCTGTCTCCGTGATGACCCAGGTCGATCGGGGTCATGCGAGGGCTCCGATCCGGCCGCGCTGCTTCCAGAGCACCAGCGCACCCACCCAGGTGACGGCGAAGATCCCGGCGATGCCATAGCCCATGAGCTCGAAATGGTTACTCACCGACGCATAGCCGGACAGGAACGTCAGGCCGGCGTGCTCTGCCAGGACGTCGGCGAGGTAGACCGAGGCGATGAAACCCGCGATGAAGACCGTCATCGCCGTGGTGGCGATGTTGAAGAACAGCGTCCGGGCCGGGTCGCGGTAGCTCCAGGAATACAGGCGCGTCATGATCAGGGAGTCGGCCGTGTCGAGGGTCGACATGCCCGCGGCGAAGAGCAAGGGCAGGCTGAGGACGGCCAGCACGGGCAGAGCACCTCCAGCCGCTGAGGACGCCGACAGTGCGAGAAGTGTTACCTCACTGGCGGTTTCGAGGCCCAGCCCCATGAGCAGCCCCACGGGGTACATGTGCCACGAGTGCTTGATCATCGAGCGGAACCTGCCACCGGCGATGCGGTTGATGAACCCACGCGAGAGCAGAGCCTCCTCCACACTGTGGGAGGTGTCAGCTCCCGACCTCAGCCGCCGCCACAGTCCGACGAGGTTGCGCAGGACTGCTCCGTTGAGGGTGGCAACCAGGAGCAGGAACACCATCGCCACGACGACCGCGACCGTGCCTCCTGCTGAGCGCAGCGAGTCCACCTGGGTTTGGGTGATCCGTCCGGCGGCGGCGGCCACGAGCAGTGCCAGGACGACCACGACCGTCGAGTGCCCCATGGCGAAGAAGAAGCCGACACCGATGGGGCGCCGACCGCGCATCAGCATCACGCGGGTGGTGTCGTCGATCGCGGCGATGTGGTCGGCGTCGAAGGCATGGCGCATGCCCAGCACGTAGGCCAGGGCACCTGATCCGGCCAGTCCGCCGGCTGCGGCAGCGTCGCCACGATGGGCCAGATAGAGGGCAATACCGGAGACGTGCAGCATCGCGATGATCCCCAGGATCCCGGACAGTCTCACCCGTTCGGACCGGGTCCATCTCCCGGACAGCTCGCTGGCTTGGCTCATGCTCATGAGGACTTCCTGCCCGTTCGTACCAGTGCTGTCATCACGCGATCTCGGCAGCGCGGGATACGAATCGGGTTGCCATTGCTGGATATCCGGCCCAGTGCACATGCAGGTATGACGCGTGGACGGCTTCCCGCGCCAACCCCTCGGTCTTTGGCCGACCGGTGCCGTCTCTCCAGGCCCAGGCGGCCAGCGCCGTTCCGTCGGAATCAAGGTGGACCGCGGTGCGGTGGAACTCGTGGCCGTTCACCCGTTGCCCTTCGTGACACAGCACGTTGTCGGACAGGGCGACCGCGGTGCGATATCCAAGGGTCAGATGGGAACTCATCCGGGCAGTCAGCGGCAACACGCCGCACATGGGCGCCCCATCGAGCTCACGACCCAGATAGAGCAGCCCGGCGCACTCGGCTGAGATGGCTCCCCCGTCATCGGCGAACTTCCTGATCTCTCGCCGCAAGGGCGTATTCGCGGCCAGATCGCTCGCATGGATCTGTGGGAAGCCGCCGCCGATAAGGAGACCGGAGACGCCGGCAGGTAGCGACTCGTCGTGCAGGGGGTCGAACCCGACGACCTCGGCTCCGGCGGCCGCGAGCAGCTCGCTGGTCTCGGCATACCCGAAGCTGAAGGCGGCGCCGGTGGCGACGGCGATCCGGGGGGCTCGCGCCGGTGGCGCGCCGGACTGACCCACTTCGGCTGCCGGGTCCCAGGGCTGGACATCGAGATCCGGGGCGGTTCTCGCGACTGCGATCAGGGCGTCGAGGTCGAGGTACTTCTGCGCCATCAACGACAAGGCCGCGATGGCCTCCAGTGCTGCGGGCTGGCGTTCGGCCACCGGGATCAGGCCCAGGTGGCGGCTGGGCACGACCACCTCTGGCAGCCGCGGGATGACCCCGAGAACCGGCACTCCGGTCTCGGCGACACCGTGGCGGGCCTCAGCCTCATGCCTTGGTGAGCCGACGTTGTTCAGGATCACGCCGGCCACCCGGACCGTGTCGTCAAACCGCGAGAAGCCGTGGACGATGGCGCCGACGCTGCGGGCCACGGCGGCGCAGTCGACCACGAGCACCACGGGCGCCTGAACGAGTCTGGCCACGTGGGCGCTCGAGGAGAAGCCGCCCGTTCCGGTGGCGCCGTCGAACAGGCCCATGACGCCCTCGATGACAGCGATGTCGGCAACCCGGGGGGTGAGCGCTGCGTGCACCAGAAGCGTCGGGACGCGTTGCTCCCCTTGCAGATACGGGTCCAGGTTGCGACCGGCGCGACCGCAGGCAGCCGCGTGGTAGCTGGGATCGATGTAGTCCGGCCCAACCTTGTGCGGCGACACCTCAAGGCCCCTGTCACTGAGCGCCGCCATGACGCCGGTGGTGACCATGGTCTTGCCGTGTCCCGATCCGGGCGCCGCGATGAGGACCCGAGGCAACCTCACCACTCGATGCCCCGCTGGCCCTTTTGTCCGGCGTCCATGGGGTGCTTGATCTTGGTCATCTCGGTGACAAGGTCGGCCGCATCGATCAGCGCCGGGGCGGCGTCACGACCGGTGATGACGACGTGCTGGTGACCAGGACGCTCCCGCAGGGTCGCCACGACCTCATCGACGTCGATCCAGCCCCATTTCATCGGGTAGGTGAACTCGTCGAGCACGTACAGGTCGTGGGTCTGAGCCGCGAGGCGTCGCTGGATCTCGCGCCAGCCCTCCACGGCCGCCGCCTCGTGATCCTCGTCGGTGCCTGCCTTACGGGTCCAGCTCCAGCCTTCGCCCATCTTGTGCCACTCGACGGGACCGCCCAGACCTTGCGAGGTATGGAGGCCGCCCAACGCGAGCAGTGCGGTCTCCTCGCCCACCTTCCATTTGGCCGACTTCACGAACTGGAACACGCCGATGTTCCACCCCTGGTTCCACCCGCGCAGCGCCAGACCGAAGGCTGCCGTGGACTTGCCCTTCATCACGCCCGTGTGAACGATCGTCAGTGGCCGGTTGCGCCGCATCCGGGTGGTCAACCCATCATCAGGAACCTGTTCCGGCTGCCCTTGTGGCATCAGGCCACCCCGGCATGATTGGCGCAGCCATACGGGACGACTTCCTGCACCCCGCGAGTTCTCAGCAGGTCGATGTCGGACGTATCCAGAAGGGGCATCATGGGCAGACTTCTTCCTGGGGTCCGCGCCCCGGGCAGGTGAAGACGGCAAGAGTTCCTGACTTCCATCGCTTCCCGAAGGATCACGGGCGATGGTCACAGTGGCGGGACCGCGCCGGATTTACACCGGCTTCCTCTGAAATGTGCCGTCTTCGGCGGTTGGAGCCCAAAAGAGGACTCCGCGCCGGAGCATAGCAAGCCTGCGTCGTGTTGAACCAGCGAGCCGGCTTGGCAGGGTGCCGCGATTATGCTCCGGCCATGGTTTCCCTTCCCGTGCACGAGTACGAGTACGAGAGGAATGGCGCCGAGATCTATCGCCGGTCCTTCGCCACGATCAGGGCCCAGGCAGACCTGAGCCGTTTCTCTGTCGAGGAGTCGCAGGTCGCGGTCCGGATGATCCATGCCTGCGGCATGGTGGATCTCGTCGACGACATCGCGTTCTCCCCCGGCGCGGTCCTGCGGGCACGCGCCGCCCTGCGGGGTGGCGCCCCGATCTTGTGCGACGTTCAGATGGTGGCCAGTGGGGTATCCCGACGGCGTCTGCCCGCGGACAACGAGGTCGTATGCACGCTGTCGGAGCCTGGGGTTGCCGACCTTGCCCTTGAGATGGGCAACACCCGCACGGCCGCCTCGGTCGAGCTGTGGCGGGAACGGCTCGATGGTGCCGTCATCGCGATCGGCAACGCCCCCACGGCCCTGTTCCATCTGCTGGAACTATTGCGGGATGTCGACATCCGCCCAGCCGCTGTCCTTGGTATCCCGGTGGGGTTCATCGGCGCAGCAGAGTCCAAGCAGGCACTTGTCGACAACGAGCTCGGCCTGGCCTACATCGTCGTCCACGGCCTTCGGGGAGGCAGCGCGATCACCTGCGGGGCCCTGAATGCGATCGCCAGCGAAGAGGAGTGAGCACCGCCGTGAGCCCCGTCTCGGTCAGATCTTCGGCAATTTGGGTCCAGCGGTCCCACGAGTTTGCTGCGGCTCAACGTATCTGCGCGTCAACCCACTCGACCGCGCCTTGGACGTCCGCAACCTCCGGGACTCCACCAGGGGTCGCGGGACGCTGCACCATGACCACTGGAAGACCGAGCTCACGGGCCCCGATCAGTTTCGCGGCCGTTGCCGCGCCGCCGCTGTTCTTGGTGATGACTGTGTCGATCCGGCGACCACGCATCAGTGCGATCTCGGTTTCCAGCGAATAGGGCCCCCGATCCAGCAGCAGCTCCATCTGTGGCGGGGTGGGCTCATCGGGCGGGTCGATGCAGCGGACCAGGAACCAGGCGCCCGTCACGTCCGCAAAGGACGCGACGCCCTGCCGGCCGATGGTCAGGAAATGCCGTTCGCCCAGTTCTGGCAGCATCCATGCCGCGTCCTCCAGGGATCTCGCTTCGTGCCATCGGTCGCCCTCACCAGGGACCCAGGCGGTGCGCCGCAGCGCCAGCAGGGGAACATGAGAGTCGGCAGCTGCGGCGGCAGCGTTCCAGCTCATCGTGGCGGCGAAAGGATGGGTGGCATCTATGACAGCCCGTATGCCGTGCGCCCGGATCCACTCCGTGAGTCCCGCCGCGCCGCCGAAACCTCCGACGCGGACCTGGCCGGCCGGCATACGAGGGCTGGCAACCCTGCCGGCCAGCGAACTGACGACATCAACGTCCGCGCGGCCGAAGAGACGCTCCGCAAGCCTGCGTGCCTCGCTCGTGCCGCCCAGGATCAGGACTCGCGGCATCACGTTCACGATCACCATCCTGCCTGCTCCCCATCGCGACAGTGCGCCCTGATGTCCGAAACCAACGGCAAGGGCGCCATGGGGGGCAGGGAGGCACAGCTCAAACGCAGCGGCCTCCGGTCGGGCTGGACCACCGGGGCATGTGCGACCGCTGCGACCACCGCGGCATACGCTGCTCTGCTGACCGGCGAGTTCCCCGATCCGGTGACGATCACCTTGCCCAAGGGACAACAACCGTCGTTCGCCCTGGCCCGCGAAGAGCGGGGCGACGGCTGGGCCATGGCCGCCATCGTCAAGGACGCGGGAGACGACCCCGACGTGACCCACCTGGCCCTGGTCCGATCGACCGTCCGTCACGGCGCGCCCGGCTCGGGGGTGACGTTCTCCGCGGGCCCCGGTGTCGGCACGATCACCTTGCCGGGGCTGCCTCTAGCCGTCGGCGAGCCGGCGATCAACCCCGTGCCACGTCAGATGATGCGCGAAGCGGTCGAAGCCATTGCCACACAACATGGCCGGCCGGCAGACGTTGCCATCGAGATCTCCGTCGACCACGGGGAGGAGTTGGCCCGCAAGACATGGAACCCACGGCTTGGCATTGTCGGCGGCCTCTCGATCCTGGGCACGACCGGGATCGTCGTGCCGTACTCCTGCTCGGCGTGGATCGACAGCATTCGCAGTGGTATCGACGTCGCCGTCGCCATGGGCCACCCACATGTCGCCGGCTGCACCGGTTCGACCTCTGAGCGCGTCGTGATGGACGAGTACCGTTTGCCCGCCGAGGCGATGCTCGACATGGGCGACTTCGCCGGAGCGGTACTCAAGTACCTCAAACGGCACCCGATCCCCCGGCTGACCATTGCCGGTGGGTTCGCCAAGATGTCCAAGCTGGCAGCGGGGCACATGGATCTGCACTCCGGCCGTTCGCAGGTCGATACGTCGTTCCTGACTGACCTGGCGCGTCGCGCCGGCGCAAGCCCGGCGCTTGCGGCCTCGATCAGTGCTTCACGCACCGGACTCAGCGCGCTGCAGCTGTGCCAAGCCGCGGGTGTGCCACTGGGTGATGCCGTCGCTGTCGCTGCACGCGACGCCGCCCTGATGGTTCTGCGCGGTGCACCGGTCACCGTCGACACCATCTGCATCGACCGGGCCGGCATCATCGTCGGTCGGGCGCAACCAGCCGGCCCCTACTGACCCGACCTGCTGACCCGACCCACTGACCCGACCCATCAACATTCGCCTGCTCGTTGACCCTCTGCAGGCGGTGGTGGTTCTGCAGAGTCGGTCGCCTTGGTCACCGACCACTGCGTCACCGGCATGGCCGGTTGCCATG